>JAUXXQ010000074.1 GCA_030684815.1 Methylobacter sp.
TCACCCTGACCAAGCAGGCCATGGCAGACATCGAGGCACGCTTGCTACGCAATCCTTTATTGCCTAACTGGGACATCCTCATTCGACCCGCCTAAAGATAGGCCATGGCTGGTATTTTTTATTTCGGAATTAGCCTAAGTATCAGCTTTGGCTTTGTTAGCAATCCAGTAAAAGCAGAAAATGCAGGAAGCGAAAAACCCCATCGGGGTTATAAGTATATCGAGCCTAAAGGTCTAGCCGCTAAACCGGGAAGTGTCAGTCAAGGTACCAGCGAGTCGCCCGCAGCAACGGATACTGATGCCAAGAAAACAAATTCAGGTGAACAGGCCAAAACTCCCCATGAAAATAACGGCGCAGCGACTACTGATTTAAGCACTAAAGACGTTTCAACAGAAAAAACGACGGGGGGTGATAATGCAACGTCAGGCGAGCAAAACTCACAAGCTGAACCCGTTACTAAACCTACAGATGGTAAAGGGGCATACCCCACATTTTCTCAGGCGGATGTCAATGGCGACAACTATATCACTAAAGAGGAATTGAAAAATTATCCTCATCTGTTGCAAGTATTCGACAAAGTCGATGCGGGTAATGATGGCAAACTAGAGCAACATGAATACCAAAATTTGGAAATGGAAACCAAACGGGAAGGTCAAATTAGGTAAATAAAAATCAGCCTATTGGTTTCAACTTGCGAGTTTTGCTCGCCCGAAGCGGCAATATGCTTAGGGAGGTAGAAAAATATAATCATCCAAAATGAATTCATAACCAACTAATATTTATATGTTGTATTTTCTAAACTGGACGATTATTAATTTCCATCTCCCTACGCAGGTTACGCCCGTTCACCGTTCACTATTGATCCGCCGTACGGCCGTTCCCCCTCAGGCGCTCACAGAACCGTACGTGAGACTCTCGTCTCATACGGCTCTTCATGTCCCTTGCAAATTACCAAGTTTGCATAAATCTTTAGTTCCTCCCATTTCTGGTTGACCAAAGTTCTATTTTGGACATGTCAGCCCCTTCGCTCCATTTCCATTACAGAAACTTCATCACTACTACGAGCTGATCCGCCCCTGTGCTCTGCTTTGGTACTCTCGCCTCGTGGGGATTCCACTTGGGCTTCTCCCTTAACATCAGAACGACAGGTTCTCATGTTCCGTATTAAAGCCTATATTGAGTTCATGCCCCCTCTATGCCGACTGCCGCTTTGCCTGTTATACCAGTTCACATCAAAGCTCATCCCAAACACGCCCTAGAAGTTTGGTTTTGACAGTATCAAACGAATTTTCGACACCTCATCAGGGGTTCACTTGCGTTCATCTCCTCAATACGCACCTGACAGTTCTTGGACTGCCTTTTCCACAATCGCTCACGACCAGTGCTCTTAACAAAAGCCGCATTGGGTGGTTTAGTTCCGACTTCTGGTCGCCGAAACTGAGAGACCTACTCTCATCTTTAATACAGCATGAAAGGCTTTCGCCTTTCTTCATGACACACTAAGGCATCGTCGCTGATATATTCCAGCAGAAATAGGGTGCGGACGACTCGGCCCAACTCACGAAAGGCGAAATACAGTTTATTTTTCCGGCTGGCAGTACCGAGCTTGCGCAAGAGGGTCGATGGTTGAATACGCCCGG
>JAUXXQ010000096.1 GCA_030684815.1 Methylobacter sp.
TGCGTAACTCTGCGGTTAAAAACTTTCTCACTCCTAAGGAACGAGCACGAAATAACTTGAGCAACTTAAAATACTGACTCCTTTTGTATAGGTCATCTCAAATGTAAACTTGCACAAGTTAAATCATGCTCATTCCTAAGCGTGGACAATTTTTGGTATATCTTTTTCAGAAAATCGCCTTATGATTGCAGAGCCTGATTTATCAGGATTCTTCACAACCCACAGAGCTGCCAATGACCCCGCATAAAACCGAATCCAGCCACCCTCAACAAGAGGGCTTCCCCATTGTCGGCTTAGGCGCTTCCGCCGGAGGACTGGAGGCCTTCGAGCAATTTTTCCGCCATACGCCAACCGATAGCGGCATGGCTTTCGTGCTGGTTTCGCATCTCGATCCGACTCATGCCAGCATCCTCACCGAAATATTGCAGCGCTCCACATCCATGCCGGTGGTTGAAGCGGAGGATCAAATGCCCGTTGCGCCCAACTGCGTCTACGTGATCCCGCCCAACCGGGACATGACCATTTTCCACGGCATCCTGCAATTGAGCGTACCGGCCCTGGCGCACGGGCTGCGTATGCCCATTGACGCCTTCCTGCGCTCGCTGGCGGAAGACCAGGCCGAAAAAGCCGTCGGTATTATCCTGTCCGGCACCGGCACCGACGGCACTCTGGGCTTGCGCGCCATCCTCGGCGTCGGCGGCATCACCCTGGCGCAAGAACCGGCTAGCGCCAAATTCGACGGTATGCCGACCAGCGCCATCCAGGCCGGCTATGCCACCTATATCTTGCCGCCGGACAAAATGCCGGAAGCGCTGCTGTCCGGCATACAGCCCCTAAACGTCCGGCAAAAAATACCACCCGCCCCCTTGGCTTTAAGCGGCATCAACCTCATCCTGATGCAATTGCGCACCAGCACCGGCCACGATTTCTCGCTGTATAAAAAAAGCACCATCACCCGCCGCATCCAGCGCCGCATGTCGCAAAACGGCATTGAAGACACCGAAACTTACGCCCGCTTCCTAAAGGAACATCCGCCCGAGTTGACCGTGCTGTTCAAGGAGCTTCTGATCAATGTCACCAACTTCTTCCGCGACCCGGAAGCGTTCGTGGCACTCAAACAGGACATTCTGCCTGCACTGCTCAAAGACAAACCGGATGATTATGTTTTTCGTGCCTGGGTGGCAGGTTGCGCCACCGGTGAGGAGGCCTACTCCATTGCCATAGTGTTGCGTGAGTTTATGGACGAAAACCGTTGCGAGTTTAAAGTACAGCTGTACAGCACCGACCTTGCCAGCGATATTATCAGCACCGCCCGTATCGGCTTTTATCCGCCCAATATCGCCCAGGATATCAACCCTGAACGCCTGCGCCGATTCTTCATCAAAGAGGACGGCGGCTACCGGGTGAAAAAGGAAATCCGCGAAATGGTGGTCTTCGCCGTGCAAAATGTGACCAAGGATCCGCCGTTTACCAAACTCGACCTGCTCAGCTGCCGCAACCTGATGATTTATCTGGAGCCGGAACTGCAAAACCGCCTGATCCCGACCTTTCACTATGCGCTCAAGCCGGATGGCGTATTATTTCTGTCGCCCTCGGAGGGCATCGGCAACCACACCAACCTGTTTACGCCATTGAACCGCAAATGGAAGTTTTACCTCGCCGCGCCGTCCTCCCCTTCAACCCGCACCCTGTTGATCGGCAACTTGAACTGGACGGCAGAAACGACACACAAGACACCGGACGACATCATAAAAACCGCACGGGAAATTAACCTGGCCGAACTGACCCGGCGCATGTTGTTGCAGTTCTACGCCCCCGCCTCGGTAGTCACCGACCTTAAAGGCAATGTTCTCTATATCTATGGCGAAACCGGCAAATACCTGCGCCCCGCCCCCGGCCATGCCACACTCAACATCATCGATATGGCGAAGGACGGACTGCAACTCGCGTTGCGCGCCGCCATCCAGGCCGCCAACCAAGGCTCGCCAACGCTAAGGCAGGAATTGTCGGTTAAAACCAACGGTGATTTTCAGCCGGTACTGCTCTACGTACGCCCGCTGAGCAACCCTAATGACCGGCAAAACCTACTGCTCACCAGCTTCCAGGACATGACCCAGCCGACAGCCGCCAAACCGCCGCGCAGCAAGCGCGTTTCCAAACCCAATGGGCAGCGCCATATCGAAGAGCTGGAACGCGAACTGGCCTATACCCGCGAAAACCTCCAGGCCACCATCGAAGAACAATACGCCTCCAACGAGGAACTGAAATGCACCAACGAAGAAATGCAATCCACCAACGAGGAACTGCAATCCACCAACGAAGAACTGGAAACCTCGAAAGAGGAACTGCAATCAATCAATGAAGAACTGGTCACCGTCAATTCGGAACTGCAGGCCAAAATCGCCCAACTGGCCGACATGCAAAACGACATGAAAAACCTGCTGGACAACATGCAGGTCGGCACCATTTTTCTCGACCAAAACTTTATCATCCGCCGTTTCACCCGCGATGCGGCAAAGCTGTACCGGCTGGTTGCCTCGGATATAGGCCGCGCATTGAGCGACATCAAACCGGAACTGGAAGGCGAAGACCTGCTCGTTGACGCCCATAGCGTACTCGATAACCTGGTGCCGATAGAACGTGAAGTCAAAACACTCAGCGGCAACTGGTATCTGGCGCGTATCCAGCCCTACCGCACATTGGAAAACATGATCGACGGCGTGGTGCTGACCTTCACCAATATCACCGAACGCACCAAAACCATCGCGGTACAGGAAGCCCGATTGCTGGCCGAAGGCATTGTCAATACCGTGCGCGAACCGCTGCTTGTGCTTAATGAGCGCATGGTTGTGGTCACCGCCAGCCACTCGTTTTACCAAAACTTCCAAGTGAGCGCAGAAGAAACCGTGGGACAGCTTATTTATGAACTTGGCGCGGGACAATGGAACATCCCCGCCTTACGCGACCTGCTGGAGGCTGTGCTGCCACGCAACCAGGCTTTTGAAAATTATGAAGTGGAACTTGATCTTCCGCGCATCGGCCGCCACAAAATGCGGCTCAACGCCCGAGGCATCATCGGCCAAACCGGCGAACCGCAACTGATTTTGCTGGCAATGGATAATGTCACCGACAAAACATAGCCCACAAAGCCGTCATTGCGATTTCTAATCGCGATTAGCACAAATCTATCTCGTTCCCACGCGCCGCTGGCCGTTAAGTAGGTAAGCCTATTTTTACATTGGAGTCCAATAGCTTTAGCTATTGGCGGTAAAACAGCTAAAGCTGTTTTATTCCCAACTTGCCGTTAAGTAGGTAAGCCTATTTTTACATTGGAGTCCAATAGCTTTAGCTATTGGCGGTAAAACAGCTAAAGCTGTTTTATTCCCAACTTGCCGTTAAGTAGGTAAGCCTATTTTTACATTGGAATCCAATAGCTTTAGCTATTGGCGGTAAAACAGCTAAAGCTGTTTTACTCCCAACTTGCCGTTAAGTAGGTAAGCCTATTTTTACATTGGAGTCCAATAGCTTTAACTATTGGCGGTAAAACAGCTAAAGCTGTTTTACTCCCAACTTGGTTGTTAAGAAACTTTTGAATGACTATAGGACTTACGCATTGACGGAATGCCTAAATTGTGGATTGAGATTTTTTATTTCAGGCATGAGTGTCGCGATAGAATTTGCTACCACAGTATTAAATAACTCACGCTGGAGCTCGTAACAGTTACTGATAAGCTCAG
>JAUXXQ010000101.1 GCA_030684815.1 Methylobacter sp.
CTGAGCTTATCAGTAACTGTTACGAGCTCCAGCGTGAGTTATTTAATACTGTGGTAGCAAATTCTATCGCGACACTCATGCCTGAAATAAAAAATCTCAATCCACAATTTAGGCATTCCGTCAATGCGTAAGTCCTATAGTATACGAATCACCTGATCCACAAAATTATTATTGAGTTATTCAGTCTTTAAATATATGCTTATGCGTATATCAATAATCGAGTTAAGCCTCATGTCGCCCGTCCTGTTGTTTAAATGCTTGTCCGATGACACGCGCTTGCGTTGCGTCACTTTATTGCAGAAACAGGGCAAGCTCTGTGTCTGCGAATTAACGGCGGCATTGGAGTTGTCCCAACCCAAAATTTCCCGGCATTTAGCTTCACTGCGTCAATGCGGCTTGCTCTTAGATAGCCGCGAAGGCCAGTGGGTCTATTACCGCATCAACCCTAACTTGCCTGACTGGGCTTTTCCCCTGCTCGATAATGCCCTGATGGCAGTTGAACATAGCACTGTTTTTCATCAGGACTTGGAACGCTTGCAGAACATGGAATGCCGGCCTGAAATGGCTTAGCTGTTGCTGATTTTTAAAACCAATATATTCACTTATCCGCATATCAATTTATAGGTACAAAAATGAAAAGATTACACATACATCTGGCCGTAGAAAACCTCGAACAGAACATTCGTTTTTACAGCACGCTGTTCGGCTGCGAACCGACTGTGCAGCATGACGATTATGCAAAATGGATGCTCGACGATCCCCGCGTCAATTTTGCCATTTCCAACCGTAGCGCTCAGCTTGGCCTTGACCATCTGGGTATTCAGGCTGAGGACGAGCAGGAATTACAAGCCATTAAACAGCAATTGGATGCGACACAAGCGCCGATTGAAGCGCAGGAAGGCGCGGCTTGCTGCTATATGCGTTCCGATAAATACTGGATTACCGATCCGCAGGGGATTGCCTGGGAGTCGTTTCATTCGCTGGCTGAGGTTCCTACCTTTAACGATAAAAAAGCGCCATCCGACGGTGAAAATCCGTTCGCTTGCCGTCCAGCCGGAGATTCTGGTTCAGCGTGTTGCGGATAAATAACATGCCAACACTGCGCAGTAAAGGAGGGTAAAAACATGAATACATTCTGGAAAACCGAATGGAAATCGCTCAGTCTGATAACAGCGGTGTTTATCATCTGCTTTTATCTGCCGGTGGAATATTTACAGCAGTCGCAACGGCTAATCGATTCATTCTGGGAAGCCCTCTATCTAGTGCGCTGGTATGCGCAGGAACATGTACTGCTCTGCCTGATACCGGCTTTCATTATCGCGGGCGCCATTTCGGTTTTCATCAGTCAGGGCGCGGTGATGAAATATCTTGGCGTCAATGCCAATAAAGTGATGGCTTACGGCGTTGCGTCGGTGTCCGGCACTTTGCTTGCGGTGTGTTCGTGTACGGTGCTGCCGTTATTTGCAGGCATTTATAAACGCGGCGCGGGCTTGGGGCCGGCCATTGCTTTTCTGTATTCGGGGCCTGCAATCAATGTGCTGGCGATTGTCATGACGGCTAAAGTGTTGGGGCCGGAGTTGGGTATCGGCCGTGCTGTCGGCGCAATTTTATTCAGCGTGGTGATTGGTCTATTGATGAGCCTGATTTTCCGCAAAGAAGAACAGGCGAAAGCGGCCATCTCAGCGAATCTGATCATGCCTGATGAAGATGAAAACCGGCCGCTTTGGCAAAATGCCTTGTTTTTCTTTGTCATGGTCGCGATTTTGGTTTTCGCCAACTGGGGCAAACCGATTGAGTCGAGCGGAGTTTGGTACGGCCTTTATGCCGGAAAATGGTGGATAACCGCTTTCTTCGGGCTTATTTTCGCGGGGCTGCTGGTACTCTGGTTTAACTTGAAAGCCGTTCTGGTTGCGCTGGTCGCCAGCATTGTTGCTGTAGTGGCGTTTGTCTTTCCTGAGCAACCCTTAGCGGCGTTTACCGTCGCCGTAATCGGTTTTACGCTGCTGACATCGGCAGCGCAGAACGAAGCGGGCGATTGGTTTTCGGCGAGTTGGGAGTTCGCCAAACTGATTCTGCCGTTATTGCTGATGGGTGTGGTCATAGCAGGTTTCCTGCTCGGTCGCTCCGGTCACGAAGCGTTGATTCCTGCCGAATGGATAACAAAAATGGTCGGCGGCAATTCCTTTTTTGCTAATTTCTTCGCCTCGTTTGCCGGTGCCTTCATGTATTTTGCCACCCTGACGGAAGTCCCCATTCTGCAAGGCTTAATGGGGAACGGTATGGGCAAAGGCCCTGCTTTGGCTTTGTTGCTGGCAGGCCCCGCGCTGTCCCTACCCAATTTATTGGTGATACGGACGATTTTAGGTAATGCCAAAACCGTCGTATTTTTACTGCTGGTGATCGTGATGGCTACGTTCACCGGCATGATTTTTGGCTCAATTGTAGGAAATTAAAATGAAAAAATTACAGATATTAGGCACGGGTTGTAAAAAATGCGTGTTGTTAGCGGAAAACGCCGAAGCGGCTGCCAAAGAGCTGGGCATAGACTACGAAATCGAGAAGATTACCGATATTGGCCAAATAACCGACATGGGCGTGATGATGACGCCTGCGCTTGCCATTAACGATACTGTCGTGCTATCGGGTAAAACGTCGTCGCAGGAAGAAATCAAAACGATACTAAAAAACCTTCAATAATAAGGAACTCGTGATGTTAAATGTATTTGTAATTTGTACCGGCAACTCCTGCCGCAGCGTGATGGGCGAGGCCTTATTCAACCATCTCGGTCAAGGCCGTATCCAGGCTTTTTCGGCCGGCAGCCACCCGATTGGCCGAATCAACCAGGGCGCATTAGCCACTTTAAAACGCCACGGTTTGCCAACCGAAGGCTATCAAAGCCAGTCCTGGGATGACTTTGAACACCAGCCGATGGATATTGTCATTACTGTCTGCGACAACGCCGCCGGTGAAACCTGCCCGGTTTATTTGAGCAAGGCGGTTCGGGCGCATTGGGGCGTATCCGATCCGGGGCATGTTGAAGGCAGCGAGGAAGAAAAAATCGCCGCGTTTGAAGAGACTTTTCGTATCCTAACCTTGCGGGTTAACAAAATGTTGGCGCTGCCTTTGGAAACGATGCCGCCCGACGCATTGACTGCCGAACTTAACACCATTGGCCAATTGACGGCTTAAAATCCGGAGGACAGCATGACTGAACATAAACATGACATGGGTTATTTTGAGCGTTATCTGACGCTGTGGGTGGGCTTGTGTATCGTTATCGGCATTCTGCTCGGCGTCTATGCGCCGCAATTTGCCAGGACGCTCGACGGCATGAGCATCGATGTCAACGGCGCGCCGGTGGTGTCGATTCCGATTGCGGTCTGTTTGTTTTTCATGATGTACCCGATCATGGTGAAGATTGATTTTGCCGAAGTGGTCAAGGCCGGTAAAAGCATCAAGCCGGTGACGCTGACCTTGATTGTCAATTGGGCGGTCAAGCCTTTCACCATGTACGGCATCGCTTATCTTTTTTTAGGCGTGCTGTTTCAGCAATTGATCGGCGCTGATGCGGTTGATTTGGTCAAGATGCCGTTCGGTCTGGATTTGCCGCTCGGCAGCGATTACGGTTCCGGCACGGTAGTCATGCACGAAGGCGTCAAAATGCTGGAAGTGCCGTTATGGCGCAGCTATCTGGCCGGTTGCATCCTGTTGGGCGTGGCGCCTTGTACCGCAATGGTGCTGGTCTGGGGCTATCTGGCCAAAGGCAATGCCGGACATACTTTGGTCATGGTCGCGATCAATTCACTGGCAATGTTGTTTTTATATGGCCTGATCGGCGGCTTTTTGCTCGGCGTCGGGCAGTTGCCTGTGCCCTGGGAAGCCTTGTTATTATCCATTGGCATCTATGTCGCGTTGCCGTTATTTGCAGGCTATTATTCCAGGAAATGGATCGTCGCCCATAAAGGCCTGCTTTGGTTTGAACAAAAATTTTTGCACCTGCTGACCCCAATTACGATTATTGCGTTATTGCTGACTTTGGTGCTGTTATTTTCCTTCAAGGGCGACGTGATTACCGCCAATCCGTTGACCATTGTATGGATTGCGATACCGCTGGCGATACAGACGGTATTGATTTTTGCTATCACCTATGTGGCTGCCAAATTTTGGGGCTTTTCCTATGAAAACGCCGCGCCGTCGGCATTGATCGGCGCGTCCAATCATTTTGAAGTTGCCATTGCCACCGCTGTGATGCTGTTCGGCTTGTCATCCGGTGCGGCTTTGGCGACTGTGGTTGGCGTATTGATTGAAGTACCTTTAATGCTGGCGCTGGTGGGCTTTTGCAAGCGCACCAAAGGTTGGTTTGCTACCGGTTCCCGGTAGGTGGTTTGCTGAAAAATATAGCGAAAAAAGGGCACAATAAATGGGGGTATCTTTGGCCGCCCCAGCAATATGTTTGTGTGAGCATACGGCGCTGGATAGGGAGGTAGTGCGGTATTGATCATGGAAAATATGGCCTATTACCAGTCGGCGGATTATATTTGGTCGCACCGCTTGAGCCGGTATCAGTAGCTGTATTTGTTCCGGCTTTCCCGTTCCCACGTGTTATCTGTGGGGGCTACCAACTTAAGCCGGGACAGTTTTAAATGGGTGGCCGGGAACGCCAAGCCCCAGCTTGGCGCGAACACTCGCCAAGCTGGGGCTTGGCGTTCCCAGTTTGTCCCGGCTTAAGTTGGTAGCCTCTGTGGGAACGGGGTAACTGCCAGGGAATACGCGATATTATTGCCGCAAATCCTTAACAACGCGTACCACTTCCTGGTCACCGGCGATGGTTTCGATGCTGAAACCGAGTTTGGTCACCAGCGACAACATCGGTTTGTTCACGGCCAAGACTTCGCCTTCAAAAAATAGCATGCCTTTAGCTTTGGCTGTTTGCAGCAAGGTTTTCATCAACCGGGTGCCGATGCCCAGGTGCTGGCAGTCGTCGGCAACGACCAACGCAAATTCTACCGAATGGCCGTCCGGGTTGACCATGTAACGGCCTACGCCCAATTCATTGGGCATGTTTTTGTCATCGGTGACTGCAACAAAAGCCATTTCACGGTCATAATCGATTTGGGTAAAACGCACCACCATTTCCGGCGTCAGTTCCTGCAATGACTGCATAAAACGGAAGTATTTAGTGCGTTCGGATAAGCGCAGCACAAAATCTTTTTCCATGCTCGCATCTTCCGGGCGAATCGGCCTGATGGTGACGCTGCTGCCGTTGGCTAATTGGTAATGTTGGGTCAATTCATGCGGGTAAGGATGAATCGCCATGTGCGAATAAGGCGAAAGCTGATGCGATGTTTCCGCTTTAATGCGCGCATCAACCGCCATCACGCCGTGTTCGTCGACGATCAGCGGGTTAATGTCCAGTTCCAGAATTTCCGGCAGCTCGCTGACCATGGTCGAGATGTTCAGCAACACATTGACCAAGGCCTTTTTGTTGGCGGGCGGCAATTGGCGGAAGGCATCCAGGTATTTGGCGGCCTTGGTTTTGGTGATCATTTGCTCAACCATATAGGCATTCAGCGGCGGCAGCGCGACCGCGCTGTCTTGCAAAATTTCCACCATAGTGCCGCCAAGACCGACGCTGATGGCCGGGCCGAATACCGGATCCCGGACTACACCGACCATCAGCTCGCGGCCGCTAGGAGACTTGAACATGGCTTCAACTGTCATGCCGACTTCGGTGATTTCGGGGTGTTTTTGTTTGATCGCAGCTTCCATTTCCATGAAATTGCGCGAAATTTCCTGCACGCTGTTGATGTTAAGGCGCACGCCGCCAATATCCGATTTATGGCTGAATTCGGCCATGTTGACTTTTAATACTACCGGGAAACGCAAGGTTTCGGCGGCAATCATCGCGTCTTTGGCGTTAGAAACCTTAATGGTCTGGTTGACCGGAATATGGAATGCGGCCAGGATGGCTTTAGATTCCTGTGCAGTTAACACCTGGCGGCCTTCCGACAATACCCGCTCAATAATCAAACGCGCACCGGCAACATCCGGGGCCGCCAATTCATCGGTAGGTGAGGGGATTTGTTTCAACAGGATTTGGTTTTGGTTGTAGCTGGCCAAGAATGCAAACGCATCGACAGCGATTTCCGGGGTGCTGAAATGCGCCACTTTGCTGTTGTCGAACAGATCGCGACCTTGCTGGACACGGGAGCCGCCAGTCCATGAGGCCAGCACCGGTTTTTTGCTGGTTTTGGCCGCCTCAATGACGCATTCAGCCACTTGGGTTGGATTGGTCATCGCCTGCGGGGTCAAAATCACCAATATGCCGTCGATGTTTTTGTCTTTAAGGCAGACTTCCAGCGCTTTTTGGTAACGTTCGGCAGTCGCATCGCCGAGGATATCGACCGGGTTGGCATGGGACCAATGCACCGGCAACGCTTCATCCAGCGCAGCGATGCTGGCCGGGCTGAGTTCCGCCATTTGTATGCCGACATCTTCGGCGCGGTCGGTGCTCATCACGCCGGGGCCGCCGGCATTGGTGATAATGGCCAGCCGGTCTTTTTTGACCACATAATTGTTGGCCAAGACACGGGCTGCGGAAAACAGTTCATTGATGCTGTAGGCCCTGACTACACCGGCTCTTGCAATTGCTGCATCGAACACATTATCGCCGCCGACCATGGCGCCGGTGTGCGACATTGCTGCTTTGCAACCGGCTTCATGGCGGCCTGATTTAATTAAAATAACCGGCTTTAACCGCGCCGCCGCTTTGAGTCCGCTCAAAAAACGGCGGGCGTCGCGGATGCCTTCGACATACATCAAAATACCGGTGGTTTTACTGTCGGTCGCCAGATAATCCAGCACTTCGCCGAAATCAATATCGGCCGCGCCGCCCATCGACACCACGGTTGAAAAGCCGATGCCTTGCGATTTGGCCCAGTCCAGGATCGCCGTACATACCGCGCCGGATTGCGATAACAGCGCCAGATTGCCGTCTTGGATAGTGCCGTCGCCGAAAGTCGCGTTCAGTTGTGCGCTAGGACGCGCAACGCCCAGACAGTTCGGGCCGATGATGCGGATGCTGTAACGGTGGGCAATGTCCAGGACTTCCTGTTGTAGCCGTTTGCCTTCCGCGCCCAGTTCGCCGAAACCGGCGCTGATAATGATGACCGAGGTGACGCCTTTTTCGCCGCACTGGCGCATGACGCTGGGGACGCTGGGCGCAGGTGTCGCAATCACCACCAGCTCAAGTTCTTCAGGGACGGCATTGATATCGGGATAGGCTTTTAGGCCTAATAAAGTGTCGCGTTTGTTGTTGACCGGATACAGGCCGCCCTGAAAACCGGCTTCCTGCATGTTTAGCAGCAGTCGGTAGCCCACGCTTTCTTCGCGTTCGGAGGCACCGACGATAGCGACAGATTTGGGGGTGAAAAAACGGTTCAGATAATGAGGGCCCATTGATGCTCCAGAGATGTTAAGGGATATGAAATGCGTTTGGTGATGCAAAATTCTAGCATTGTTAGCCTGTTTGTCGGGTGAAATTTTAGTGACAGGCATGGATGAATTAGGTTTTGAAACTGTAATTTCTCATGTCCGACACGGGGGGCTATCAACTTAACACGGGACAGACCTTCCAGGTTTTAAAAACCTGGAAGGTCTACTTCGGCATACTTGTCCCGCTTTAAATGAGAAGCCTCCGACGGGGGCATTAGGGATGCTTAAATTGAAATGGGGTCGGATTCAACACGGAATGAGAAGTTATCTATTTTTAGTATGTTCTTTTTAGGAAATCACCTAAGCAGTTACTTAAAATTTCATGCAGCTATAAGGCGGGTCGCCTTGGCAAATCCCCCAGAAACGGCCGAAATCGCCTTCATCGCCGGTTTTCCAATTTTCTGAAAAGGCCTCAAACACAGTGCCGCTCCAGCCTTTTGCCGCCAATTTTTTGAAGGTTGATTTGACCACCAGCGCCTGGTTTTTTTTGCTGGCAATGCTGCACGGTTGTTGGGTAAATTTATTGCTCTCAATACTGCCTTCCGGGCCGTTCGGCCAGCCGAATTCAGTCAGCATGACCTCTTTTCCTGGATAGGTTTTGCGCACTTGTCCAATGCGGGCAATATGAAAATCGGCAGCTTTGTTGGCCGGTGTGCAAGGCAGTGTGTCCGAATATTTGTTTTCCCACCACGGGAAAACATTGATGCCTATCCAATCGACTTGCGTGCCGAAATTGGTTATGTGGCAAGGCGACTCCCGGTTGCACCATTCCCACCAGGTATCGATGGTGGTGATGGGTTGCGCTACACCGGCTTCGCGCAAGGCGCTGATGCAACGGCTAATTTCGCCATCGAAGGCGTAATTGTGGCGGGTTCTGACTTCGGAACCGCAGCTTAATTTGATGATGGTGTTGGGGTAGGCTTTGGCGGCTTCAATGCCTGCGCTTATCGAGCGTGAATTGACGGTAATGTCATCATCAAGCCAGATTATCGCAATGACTTTAAGGTGCCTTGCTTCAGCGGCGGCAAAGGTGTGTTCGAGGCCGTTGATGACGCCATAGGTCATGATGCAGCGGAAAGGCGTGTCTTTGACTAATTTATCCAGCAGTTGCCCGATTAATGCTTTGGATGGATGTGCGCCGTAATCAGGGTTCAATTTCCCGACATAAGGGCTAAAAGCGGCGCATTGCAAGGCGTTTTTGTTGGCGGGTTTGATGGTTTTTGTACGTGCGGATGCGTTTTGGCATACAAACAGCGCAATCAAAACGGTAAGGGATAACAGTCGTTGTTTCATTGAATTGATAGCTTATATTGAGGTGAAGTAACTTCCCATTACCGATAGGCGGCGTCAGAGAAAATGGCCATTAAAAGCATTTAAGGGGATTTTCGAGAAACAACATCCCTTGATGATCATGGTCTGTAAAATATAGAGCCCACATTTAACACGAAAGCCACGAAATTTCATTCAATCTTTTGACTTGTTGTCCAATCAAAAGAATTTTGCAGTGCTTATGGGGACTTGTCCATCAATGCGTTATGATATTTTCTGGATTCTGGGGTTTGGGTTAACCACTACGTTGGCACAGACCCGCAGTGATTGGCCATACTTTATCGAGGGACAGTTTTGGAAAGCATCATCCGTTTAAGCGCCGCGTTAGGCATTTTTTGTATCATGATAGTCTGGGAATATCTCAGTCCCAGAAGAGTCCAGCGGGTCGCCCGCAAACAACGTTGGCCGGTTAATCTGGGGCTTGCCGCGTTTAATGTCGGCGTTATGCGTTTGGCCTTCGGCAGCCTGGCCTATCTGAGTGCGGTGAGTGCTGGGGAGCAAGGTTACGGCCTGCTCAACCACTGGCCGGTCGCCGACTGGCTGTCGGTCATTGTCACTTTGCTGTTGCTTGATTTTGCCATTTATTGCCAGCATATCGTGTCACACAAATGGCTGTTGTTATGGCGTTTGCATCAAGTGCATCATACCGATCTGGAATTCGACGCCACCACTGCGGTACGTTTCCATCCGTTGGAAATCATAATTTCGATGCTGTACAAAGTGCTGTGCATTGTGCTGATTGGCGCCAACCCGTGGGCTGTCATTGCTTTTGAGGTTATTCTCAACGGCGCGGCGACTTTTAACCATAGCAACATCAATATCCCACCGGCCATTGATAAAAAATTGCGCTGGCTGATCATTACGCCGGATATGCACCGCATCCATCATTCGCCTTTCCCAACCGAAACCGACAGCAATTACGGATTTTCCATTTCCTGTTGGGATCGGCTGTTCAGAACCTATGTTGCCACCCCCCGGCAACCGGTAGCGACAATGATGATTGGCTTAAAGCCTTTTCGCCAGCAACAGGAATTAGGTTTTGTGAAATTATTGCAGCTGCCTTTTAAGGCGCTACGAAAAAAGTGATTGCGCCAATAGCCCGTAAAGGCATTTTTCCCGGAAATTTTTTATCTGGCATTTATGGGGCGTCAAAAAGGGTCGGCATAACTTCAAAAAAACAACCACATTCCCTCAATCGCACCAGCCACTGTTTGCGCCCGGATTTGCCGCCGGTTGCCTGAAAATTGCTTTTTGACCACCTGGGCTTTGCCGTTCTTATCGACCCAGGCGATGAACACGGTGCCGACCGGTTTCTCCGTTGTTCCTCCATCGGGGCCTGCTATGCCGGTCACGGCAATGGCAACATCGGCCACGCTGTGAGCTAAGGCACCCGTCGCCATTTGTGCAGCGGTTTCGGCACTGACCGCACCGTAGTGTTCCAATGTTTGCGGGCTGACGCCCAGCATTTGCATTTTGGCGGCATTGCTGTAAGTGACAAAGCCCCGGTCGAACCACGCCGAACTGCCCGGAATGTCGGTTATTGTTTGTGCAATCCAGCCGCCGGTGCAGGATTCCGCTGTGGCTATTGTTTTTCCGTCGGCTTTTAATAAGCGCCCCAGTTGTTCGGCCAGTTTAAATAATTCTGAGTCCATGATGTGACCTTGTGCGAGTTCGGATAAAATACCGCCATGAGTATAAAACAAAAAACCACTGACCCACATACGCCAATGATGCAGCAATTTTTGCGCATTAAGGCTGAACACCCCGATACTTTGTTGTTTTACCGTATGGGGGATTTTTACGAACTGTTTTTCGATGACGCCAAAAAAGCGGCGCAGCTGCTGGATATTACCCTGACCAGCCGGGGGCAATCGGGCGGGCTGCCGATTCCAATGGCGGGCATCCCTTATCATGCCGCCGAAGGCTATCTTGCCAGACTGTTAAAACACGGCGAATCCATTGCGATCTGCGAGCAAATCGGCGACCCGGCAACTTCGAAAGGCCCGGTTGAACGCAAGGTGGTGCGCATTGTCACGCCCGGCACCGTCACCGATGAAGCCTTGCTGGAAGACCGCAAAGATAATCTGCTGGTTGCTGTGTGCTCGTTTCCAAACTCGCAACACGGCATCGCCAGCCTGGATTTGACCAGCGGCCGTTTTGTGTTGCAACAGGTTGAATCGATAGATCAATTATTAAGCGAAATCGGCCGCCTGAATCCAGCCGAATTGCTGTTTGGCGAAGACTGGCCGCTGCCTGCCAGTTTAAAGCAGCGCGGCGGTTTATGCCGCAGGCCGCCCTGGCATTTTGACGCGGAAAGCGCCAGGCAACTGGTGTTGAAGCAATTTAACATCCTGGATTTAAAAGGCTACGGTTGCGAAAACATGCCTGCCGCGATTGCCGCTGCCGGCGCTTTGCTGCAATATGTCAAGGACACCCAGCAAAGCGCGCTGCCGCATATCCAAGGTATAAAAACAGAAAGCAGCGACGACAGCATTTTGCTGGATGCCGCCAGCCGCCGCAATCTGGAACTGGATTTTCATCCATCCGGCCAGCTGCAATACACGCTGTTCGGGGTGCTGGACAAAACCGCCACCGCAATGGGCAGCCGCTGTTTGCGGCGCTGGATTAACCGGCCTTTACGCGACCACGGCATTTTGAACAACCGCTATGCCTGTATCGATACTTTGCTTAATGTCTTGTTGTACCGCGACATCCAAAACCATCTACGCCAGGTCGGCGATATTGAACGGATCAGCTCGCGTATTGCATTAAAATCGGCGCGTCCCCGCGATTTGCTAGTGTTGCGCAATACGCTAGAAGTATTGCCCGCGCTGCAACAGGCGCTGTCCGGCGGCGATAACCCGCAGCTTAGCGCTTTATGTGCGCAGATCGGCGAACAGCCTGAGTTATTACAGCTGCTGCAAAGCGCCATCATTGACAACCCGCCGGTATTAATTCGCGACGGTGGCGTGATTGCGCCCGGTTATCATCCCGAACTCGATGAACTGCGCAACTTGAGCCAGAACGCCGACCAGTTCCTGATTGATATGGAAAACCGCGAAAAAGCGGCGACCGGCATCAGTACGCTGAAAGTCAATTACAATCGGGTGCATGGTTATTACATCGAGATTTCCAATCTTCATGCAAACAAAGTCCCCGCGCATTACACCCGCAAGCAGACTTTAAAAGGCGCGGAACGCTACATTACCGAAGAATTAAAAGCGTTTGAAGGCAAGGTGCTTAGCGCCAAGGAAAAATCGCTGTCGTTTGAAAAAGCATTGTACGAGGAACTTCTGGGCATTATCGGCGCGTCGTTAACTCCGTTGCAACAGTGCGCTGCCGCATTAGCCGAGCTGGATGTCGTGGTCAACTTTGCCGAACGCGCTGAAACCTTGAATCTGGCGCAACCGACACTGGCCGACAAATCCGGTATCACCATTGAGGCCGGTCGGCATCTGGTGGTTGAGCAGGTAAGTGATATTCCATTTGTGCCCAATGATTTGTCGTTTTCCAGCCAGCGCCGGATGCTGATCATTACCGGCCCGAACATGGGCGGTAAATCGACTTACATGCGCCAAGCCGCGCTGATTGTGTTAATCGCCCACATCGGCTGTTATGTTCCGGCAAAAACATTGACCTGCGGGCCTGTCGACAAAATTTTCACCCGTATCGGCGCATCGGACGACTTGGCTAGCGGACGCTCTACGTTCATGGTGGAAATGTCGGAAACCGCCAATATCCTGCATAACGCCACGTCAAAAAGCCTGATTTTAATGGACGAAATCGGTCGCGGCACCAGCACTTTTGACGGCCTGTCATTGGCCTGGGCCTGCGCCGACCATCTGGCCAAACAAACCCAGGCATTCACGCTGTTTGCGACGCATTATTTTGAGTTGACCACGCTGCCTGAAGAACAAAAAACCATCGCAAACGTGCATTTGGATGCAGTGGAACACGGCGACAAGATTATTTTTTTACATGCGGTAAAGGATGGCCCGGCCAGCCAGAGTTACGGTTTGCAGGTGGCGTCATTAGCCGGTGTGCCGCGTTCGGTGATTGATAAAGCCAAAGCCAAATTGCGGCATTTGGAAGACCATGCTTACAGCGAACAGCAGGCGGAAACCGGCGTTAATCAGCTGGATTTGTTTTCATCGAAGGAATGCCATCCGGCGGTGGGTTTAATCGAAGATACGAACCCGGATGAACTCAGCCCAAAACAGGCTTTGGACTTGCTTTATCGGCTTAAGGGGATGGTGTAGCGGAATGGAACACAGCGTAGCAAGACCTTCCAGGTTTTTAAAACCTGGAAGGTCTGTATTTTAACGGTCTAACTTTTCTGATAACCCGCCATTTTGTCAAAATTCAAATAACGGTAGGTATCATCAGCCGTTTCGTTAATTTGATTGGCATAGTG
Organism: Methylobacter sp.; assembly: GCA_030684815.1. Classification (GTDB taxonomy): domain Bacteria; phylum Pseudomonadota; class Gammaproteobacteria; order Methylococcales; family Methylomonadaceae; genus Methylobacter_A. Next base: position 13,239 of record JAUXXQ010000101.1, read on the forward strand.
CATATACTCGTCGAAAGTCGGTATTTTGCCCAGGATCGAACACACCGCTGCCAGTTCGGCCGATGACAGATACACATTGGCGCCATCGCCCAGACGGTTGGGGAAGTTGCGGGTCGAGGTTGACACCACGGTGGCGTTTTCGGCAACCCGCGCCTGATTGCCCATGCATAACGAACAGCCCGGCATTTCGGTGCGCGCTCCGGCTTTGTCGAAAGTGCTGGAATAGCCTTCCTCGGTCAATTGGCGTTGATCCATTTTGGTCGGCGGTGCAACCCACAACTGGGTTGGCAGTTTGCCGGGTTGTTTTTCCAGCAATTTACCGGCGGCACGAAAATGACCGATGTTGGTCATGCACGAACCCAAAAACACTTCGTCGATTTTAGTCCCGGCCACGGCGGACAGCGTTTTTACGTCATCAGGGTCGTTGGGGCAGGCCAGCAGCGGTTCCTTGATTTCGCTCATGTCGATGTCGATGATTTCAAAGTATTCGGCATCGGCGTCAGGCGTAAGCAATACCGGGTTAGCCAGCCAGTCTTCCATGGCTTTGATTCGGCGCTCTATCGTGCGCACATCGCCGTAACCTTCGCTAATCATCCATTTCAGCAGGGTGATGTTGGAGTTCAAATATTCGCGGATCGGCGCTTCGTTCAAACGCACCGTGCAACCACCGGCAGAACGTTCCGCCGACGCGTCGGACAATTCAAATGCCTGCTCGACTTTCAAATCCGGCAAGCCTTCGATTTCCAGGATACGGCCTGAAAACACGTTCTTTTTGCCTTTCTTTTCAACGGTCAGTAAGCCGCGCTGTATCGCTGCATAAGGAATGGCATTGACCAAGTCGCGCAGAGTAATACCCGGCTGCATCTCGCCTGTAAACCTAACTAAAACCGATTCGGGCATATCCAACGGCATCACGCCGGTGGCGGCGGCAAACGCAACCAGACCGGAACCTGCCGGAAAGGAAATGCCGATAGGGAAACGGGTGTGCGAATCGCCGCCGGTGCCGACAGTGTCGGGCAACAGCATTCGGTTCAGCCAGGAATGGATGATGCCGTCGCCGGGACGCAGCGACACGCCGCCGCGATTCATGATGAAATCAGGCAAGGTGTGCTGCATGGTGACATCAATCGGTTTCGGATAGGCGGCGGTATGGCAGAATGATTGCAGCACCAGGTCAGCAGAAAAACCCAGGCAGGCCAAATCTTTCAATTCGTCGCGGGTCATCGGGCCGGTGGTGTCTTGTGAGCCCACGGTAGTCATGCGCGGTTCGCAATAGGTGTTCGGACGGACGCCTTTGACGCCGCAGGCTTGACCGACCATTTTTTGCGCCAGTGTAAAGCCTTTGCCGCTGTCTTCAGCCGCAACAGGACGGTTAAAAACCGTAGAGGCAGGCAAGCCCAGCACCTTGCGCGCGCGGTCAGTCAAGCCCCGGCCAATGATTAGCGGAATACGGCCACCGGCGCGCACTTCATCCAAAATCACCTCGGTTTTTAGTCCGAATTTGCAAATCAGTTCGGAGGTGTTGTGATTTTTAACTTCGCCTGCATACGGATAAATGTCGATCACATCACCCATCGCCATAGTCGTTACATCGCATTCAAAGGGTAGGGCGCCTGAATCTTCCATGGTGTTGAAGAAAATCGGCGCGATTTTGCCGCCGATGCAAACACCGCCTTCGCGCTTGTTAGGAATGTAGGGAATGTCATTGCCCATGAACCACAATACCGAATTGGTCGCTGATTTACGCGACGAGCCGGTGCCGACCACATCACCAACATAAGCGACTGGGAAGCCTTTTTGTTTCAATTCGTTAATTTGCTGCTCGGCGTTAGTAATGCCTTCGCGCGGCATTTTTAACATGGCTTTGGCATGTAATGGAATGTCGGGGCGTGACCAAGCGTCGGGCGCTGGCGACAAATCGTCGGTATTGGTTTCGCCGGTGACTTTGAATACGGTCACCGTCAGTTTTTCAGGCACTTTCGGCTTGCTGGTGAACCATTCAGCTTCCGCCCAGGAATTCAGTACCTGTTTGGCGAACAGGTTTCCGGCATCGGCTTTTTCCTGCACATCGTGGAAAGCGTCGAAAATCAGCAAGGTGTGCGACAGCGCTTTGGCGGCAATCGGTGCCAGCGTTTCGTTATCCAGCAAATCGATTAATGGCGCGATGTTGTAACCGCCCAGCATCGTGCCCAAGAGTTCGGTGGCGCGTTGGGCATTCAGGATTGGCGAATTGACTTCGCCTTTGGCGATAGCCGCCAAAAATCCCGCCTTAACATAAGCCGCCTCGTCAACACCGGCAGGGATACGGTTAGCCAGCAGGTCGAGGATAAATTCGCTTTCCCCGGCAGGCGGTTGTTTAATCAGTTCAACTAAAGCGGCGGTTTGTTCGGCATCCAGCGGTTTGGGCACGATGCCTTCGGCTGCGCGTTCTGCTACGTGTTTACGGTATTGTTCTAGCATGGGGAATTCCTAGGAGATGGTTTAAAACATTTAATCGTTCCCACGCTCCAGCGTGGGAATGCAGTAGGCGATGCTCCAGCGTCGCATTCAACATCGGTCACTGGACGCTGGAGCGCCCAGGGCTGCATTCCCACGCCGGAGTGTGGGAACGATGTCGTTACTTCATCGCCGCAACAATCGCATTGCCCATTTCAACCGTGCCGCAGTTTGATTGCGGATTAAGGTCAGGGGTCACAAATTGTCCTTCATTGACCACTTTTTCAACGGCGGTTTGGATTTTATCCGCTGCTGCGTGTTCGCCAAGATGATGCAGCATCATCACACCGGCCATGATGACAGCGGTTGGATTAGCCAGGTTTTTGCCGGTGATGTCGGGCGCGCTGCCGTGTACGGCTTCAAATAACGCCGCATCCGCGCCGATATTGGCGCCGGGAATTAAGCCCAAACCACCAACCAGGCCAGCGGTCAAGTCGGACAGGATGTCGCCAAACATATTGGTACAGACGATGACGTCGAACTGGGTCGGATCCATCACCATGTGCATACAGGCGGCGTCGATAATTTTTTCGTCGAACTGGATGTCGGGGTATTTCGGCGCAATTTCACGGGCAACGTCGAGGAACAAGCCTTGGGTATATTTTAAAATATTGGCTTTATGGCACACGGTGACTTTTTTGCGGTCGTTGTCCCGGGCATATTTAAAGGCGTATTCGATAATCCGTTCCGAACCTGCTCTAGTGACCACGGCCAGACTTTCGGCAATATCCTTTTTCGGCGTCAAATAATGCTCAAGCCCGGCGTAAAGCCCTTCGGTATTTTCCCGGACGATCACAATATCGACATTGTCGAAACGCGTTACGACGCCCGGCCAGTTTTTGGCGGGGCGCACATTGGCATATAAATCGTATTTTTGCCGCAATGCCACATTAATGCTTCTAAACCCGGTGCCGCCAACGCCGGTGGTCAACGGGCCTTTGAATGCTAAACGGGTTTTGTCGATTGAAGCCATCGTTTCATCAGGCAATGGCGTGCCGAATTGTTCGAAAGCAGCCATCCCGGCATAGGCTTCTTCCCATTGGATTTTTACGCCGGACGCGTCGATAATTTTAACCGCCTCTTCCATGATTGAGGGGCCGATACCGTCGCCTTTTATTAACGTAACCGCGTGCATTCATTTCTCCATCAGTGTCAAAAATGCGGATTATCGCATAATTTGCCGCTTTTTAGGCGGCTGATTATTTGTTTGCAAGATGGCTTAAAGGCTTCGAGCTGCCGCAATCACCGCTTGCCCCAAGGCCAGGCCGCCGTCGTTCATCGGGTATTGTTGCGGGATTAGCACGCGCTTGCCTTGTTGCTGTAACTGCTCGCTTACGCCTTCTAACAGCAATTTGTTTTGAAAAACGCCGCCGCTGAGCGCGATAGTCGTGATGCCGGTTTGCTGGCTCAGTTGCTGCAATAATTCGACCGTTGCGGCAATCAGGCTGTGGTGTATGCGGGCGGCAATCTTTGCTTTATCAATATGTTGATGAAGATCGTTTAGCACCGCCAGCCACAAGCCTTGCCAATTGATGATAGACCTGTTTTCGCTATCGCCGATTGTCCCTGCGTGCGGGTAAGATTGTTCGCCTGCAAACTGCGGCGTTGCCAGTATTTCCAGCGCAATCGCGGCCTGGCCTTCGTAATCGACTTGTTCGCGGTGCAAATTCAGCACAGCGGCAAAGGCGTCGAACCAGCGACCGGCGGAAGTGCAGGGCGGCGAGTTAAGGTTTTTGCTGATCATGGCATCGAGCAGAGGTAACGGTTTGCCTGCTAGAAACTGCATGATGTCAAGACTGCCATAATCGTGTTGCAGCGTTTGCCAATCGAAATAATGCAGTAGTTGAGCATAAGTATTGCGCCACGGTTCGCGCATGGCCTGAGTGCCGCCGGGCAGGGCAATCGGCTGGAAATGGCCGAGCCGGGTGCAGTTTTTATAATCGCCCAGCAGAAACTCGCCGCCCCATAACTCGCCATTTTCGCCCATGCCTAAGCCGTCGAAAATGGCGGCCAACACTGGTTGCGCATCCAGCGCGATTCCGTGTTCGGCCAGACAGGCGGCCAAATGGGCATGATGGTGTTGAATCGATATTAAGTTGGCGGCATCGGTTTCGGCCAGCGTTTGCCCGTATTGCGTCGATAAATAGCCGGGATGATGGTCGACAGCAATGCAGTCGGCTTTGAAGCGGTACAGGTTTTGGTATAGCTCGATGGCGTTGCGGTAATCGTGCTGGACGGCGGCGTTTTCCAGATCGCCGATGTGCTGGCTGACGATGGCCTGGCCGTTTTTTAACAGACAAAAGCTGTTTTTGAGTTCTGCGCCTGCGGCTAGAAGAGTAACGGCTTGATCGAAGCCAGGGGGCAACGCCAGCGCTTCTGGGGCGTAACCGCGCGCGCGGCGTAATAGGCGCATTTTTCCGGCCATCAGCCGCATGACTGAATCGTCCAGCCGGTTGGCGATGTCGCGGTCATGCAGCAGCAGAGTGTCGGCAATGTCGGCTAATTTTTCCCGCGCTTCGTTGTTGCCTGTGCATTGCGGCTCGTCGCTGATATTGCCGGAAGTCAGCACGATAGGCGCGTCCAGGTGTTGCAATAACAGTGTGTGCAGCGGCGTGTAGGGCAGCATGAAGCCGAGTTTGTCGTCATTTGGCGCGACGCCGGGCGCGAGTGTTTCGCCGTGTGCTTTTAACAATACGATGGGGGCGGCTTTGTCGTGCAGCGCTTGGTTTTCCTGCTCATTCAGCAACGCATAGCGGGCAATCATGTCGGTATCTTTAGCCATTAACGCAAACGGTTTGGCATAACGGCGTTTGCGTTCGCGTAACCGGTTGACGGCATCGGCAGCCAGCGCATTGCAGGCCAGATGGAAACCGCCCAGGCCTTTGATCGCTATGATATGGCCTTGTTGCAGCAATTTTGCGGCCTGTGTTAGCGGGTCGGTGCTTTCTAGTCGTTGGCCGTGGCTATCCTCCAGCCAAACTTTGGGGCCGCAAGCCGGGCAGCAATTGGCCTGGGCGTGAAAACGGCGGTCGGCGGGATCGTCGTATTCCTGCTGGCATTGCTGGCACATAGGAAATGCCGCCATGCTGGTGTGGCAGCGGTCGTAAGGTACAGAGCGTATGATGGACAGGCGCGGGCCGCAATGGGTGCAGTTGGTGAAGGGATAACGGTAACGGCGGTTTTTGGGATCGGCGATGTCGGCAAGGCAGGCGGGGCAGGTGGCGGCATCGGCAGTAATCGGCGTCTGTATGTTGTGGTCTGAATGGCTGGCGATGATACGAAAATCGTTGTCTTGCGTTTGGCTATCCAGCGCCTGTACTTCAAGGCTGTCGAGCCTGGCCAACGGCGGCAGTTGCAGCGGTATTTGCTGGATGAAAGACTCAATATTTTCCGCGCTGCCGAAGGCATGAATCATCACGCCTTGTTCGTCATTCCAGACCGTGCCGGTCAGTTGATGTTGCTTGGCCAACCGCCAGATTGTCGGCCTAAAGCCTACGCCCTGGACAATGCCGCGAACCCGAATCGCCTTTCCAGACATTAACAAATACGCGGTAATTGCTCGCCGACCGGCCAATCGACGATGCGCCGTCCGCCGAATGCGGTGGTCATTTGTACAAAATGATGTTCATCGCTAATCACTTCGCCAATTATCGCGGCATCGCGTCCCAGCGGATGTTGCCGCATCACTGTCAGCAGCGTTTCGGCGGCAGCGGCCGTGCAGATACAGACTAGTTTGCCTTCGTTGGCGACATAGAGCGGATCCAAACCCAGAATTTCGCAGGCGGCTTTGACTTCGGCTTTAATCGGAATTTGCGTCTCGTCAATGACCATGCCGACGCCGGATTGCTGCGCCAGTTCGTTTAATGCGGTCGCCAAACCGCCACGGGTCGGGTCGCGCAAACAACGTATGCCTTCGGGGGCGGCGCTGACCAAATCAGCAACCAGCGTATTCAGCGCGGCAGAATCGGAAATAATCGTGGTGTCGAATTGCAGGTTTTCCCGTCCGGCCATGATGGCAACGCCATGGTCGCCAATCGAGCCGCTGACTAAAATCGCACAGCCCGGTTGCGCAAGGTTGCCGGAAATATTGACGCCTTCAGGCACGATGCCGACGCCGGTGGTGGTGATGAACACGCCATCGCCCTTGCCGCGTTCGACCACTTTGGTGTCGCCGGTAACGACCGGCGTACCGGCGTTTTTGGCGGCGGCGGCCATGCTGATGACGATTTTTTCCAGATCGGCCAGCGGGAAGCCTTCTTCCAGAATAAAGCCCGCCGCCAAATACAAAGGCTGTGCGCCGGACATGGACACATCATTGACGGTGCCATGCACGGCCAGCGAGCCGATATTGCCGCCGGGGAAAAATAGCGGTGAAATGACGTGTCCGTCGGTGCTGATAACCAGCCGTCCCGCAGGCACGGTAAACAGGGCTTGGTCGTTGCGTTGGCGCAGCAAGTCGTTGTCGAAATGCTTGATGAATAACTCGTCGATCAGTTGCGCCATGGCGCGGCCGCCACCGCCGTGGCTGAGGTCGACTTTGCCGCTAACTAGATTTAATTTTGTTGTGTAAGAATTGGGCATGGGAATGATTTTTGTGTGGTTTGTCTTGTTGGCATCGTTTAGGTGATTTCCGAGAAACAACATCCTTTAATGGGCACCCATCTTTATACACAAGTAGCTACGGGCTGTCGTCATTCCGGAGATTCTTGTCTGGCGTAACCGTGAAACAGGCTGAACTGCAGACCTTCCTGTTTTAAAAAACCTGGAAGGTCTAACTTGCTTCGCCCTAAATAGTTGGCTGTTTCAGGATGTGTATAACGGCGAGTAATGAAAAAAGTTGGTAACTGCTCAGTCACCAGTAAAAAATAATTAAATGGAATTCGGCAATTACCCCTGTATCCCTGCAGTCGACGGATTACAGAGATTTTTTAAAATATACCGTACTTTATCAGTGATTATCCGTTTGATCAGTGCCATCCGTGTTCTATTTCCGTTTTCACTGAGTAGTTACAAAAATTGTCTTGTTCAGGAAACCACCTAATTTGCCGACCTTTAAAAACAACCTGGATTGCCGATAAAAAGCAATAGGGAGGTTGTCGGTTTATTGTCACCCTCCAAGCAAAAAATACATAAAAAATCGCTAACATTATGTCGTAAAAGGATATTTTTTAAATCGGCATTTTTTATGCTGGGTACTTTAAGGGTATCTTTTAATTAACAGTTTTTTGGAGAACGACAATGGCAACACAATATACCAACACAGCAGATTCATCTTGGACAGTATTTGTTGAAATATTAAGCGACGAATTCACTGCGAGAACCGGATTTGGGGTTTATGCGCACATCACGCCAGTCGATGTTGACCAAGCCTATCAGGCATATCAACAGCGCAATGCATCGATGCGGCTGTTCGTCCGCGATTATGTCCGGTCTTATGTTTAGATTCGTATCTGACACATTTGACTCAATACAGGGCAGTTTATCTTTTGCAGGTTAGCTTATCCGCTAACCTGCCATCAGTGCCTTAATATGGATGGCGGCGCTCGCTGCCAATGCATTGAGATTATAACCGCCTTCCAGCGCTGAAATAATCCGCCCATGACAATAGCTGTCGGCAATACCCATAAGCTCCTGGGTAATCCAGGCAAAATCAGCTTCAACCAAACCAATAGATGCCAACGGGTCATCTTTGTGCGCATCAAAGCCCGCTGAAATCAGCAGCAGCTCGGGTTTGAACTTTTCCAGCGCAGGTAAAATAATACGCCTGTATTTCTGCCTGAACTCATTGCCTGAATCGCCTGCGGCCAGCGGCACATTGATGATGTTACCGGCGCCGGTTTCTTCCGGGTATCCGGTGCCGGGATAATGCGGCATTTCATGGCTGGAAGCGTAAAGCACATTGGGCTGATGGTAAAAAGCCGCCTGTGTTCCGTTGCCGTGATGGACATCAAAATCAACAATGGCGATACGCTCAAGTTGGTGATGTTGCTGCGCATAAGCGGCGGCAATGGCAATATTGTTGAACAGGCAAAAACCCATGGCTAAGGCCGGTTCGGCATGATGCCCAGGCGGGCGTACCGCGCAAAAGGCATTGTCCGCTGTACCGGCCAACACGTTGTCAACAGCATCGCACACAGCGCCTACAGCGCGAAATGCGGCTTTTCCAGAGCCGGTCGACAACACCGTATCCTGATCCAAATAATGCGTGCCTTGCTCGGGAATGGCCGCAACGATGGCGTTAATATGAAACTGCGGATGAATCAGCCGGACTTGCTGTTCGCTGCCGAGTGGCGGATTTTGCCTGATTAAACCGGCAAAATCTTGCCCGGACACAGCCCTGTCTATGTAGGCGATCCGATCCGGGCATTCAGGATGGCCTGCGCCGGTTTGATGAAAAAGAAAATCAGGGTGGCTGTAATAAAGTGTCTTCATTTGGCCTCGCTTAGCTAACCAAGATGGCTCCCTGCAAATGCCCGGGAATTGTCCACGCTTATCACGAAAACGGGTAACTTCCCATTACCCCATAGGCAGTATTCAATATCTAAACACTGAATTGTTTTATTTACCACGAGGGCGCGAAGTTTCATTCTTCGTGCCCTTCGCGATTAAGCGTGGGCTCTATTTTTCTACAGTGGGCGGATAAAAATGGGCAAGATGCGGGTTAATGGTCGCGCTGAATGATATAAAGCGACAAATCGCGCAATAAATCGGCTTCGCTGCCGAAAATGCTCAGGTTGTCCAAGGCTTGTTCATGCAGTTCCTGCGCTTTTTGTTTGGCGCCGACCAGGCCTAATAGGGAGGGGTAGGTGGGTTTGTTGTTGTCTTGGTCTTTACCCTGGGTTTTACCCAAAGTTGCGGTGTCGCTTTCTTGGTCGAGGATGTCGTCTTTGACCTGGAACGACAGACCGATGCACTTGGCGTAATTGTCCAGTTTCTTGGCAATATTGGGGTCTATATCGGCTTTTGCCAGTGTCGCCATGTTGACGCTGGCGCGGATCAGCGCGCCGGTTTTGTGGATATGCATGTTTTCCAGTTCGGGCAGGGTCAGGCTAGTCCCGACCGATTCCAAATCAATCGCTTGGCCGCCGACCATGCCTTGCGAGCCGCTGGCTTTGCTTAAAATGGTGATCATTTTCAAGCGGTTTTCCGCGCTTGCAGTGATGCCGGGGTCATTGGCGAGTATTTCAAAGGCCAAGGCTTGCAGCGCATCGCCGGTTAAAATCGCGGTGGCTTCATCAAAGGCTACGTGGCAAGTGGCTTTGCCGCGTCTGAGTTCGTCATCATCCATAGCTGGAAGGTCGTCGTGGATCAGCGAATAAACATGGATAAATTCGACCGCACAAGCTGGGCCATCCAGTGTTTCCGGGGCAAGCCCCAATACTTTTCCGGTGCAATAGGTCAGCATCGGGCGCATCCGTTTGCCGCCGTCCAAGGTGCTGTAACGCATGGCCAAATGCAGTTTTTTCGGCAGGATGTTGTCACTGGGCAGGCGGGCATCCAGTGCCCTTTCCACACGGTTTTGACAAAAATCAAGATAGTCTTTTAACGCATTACTCATCGGTAAATGGCTCCAGGGTTTGAGTGCCGTTTTTTTCAATTAAAATTTGAACTTTCTGCTCGGCCTCTTGTAGGGCTTTTTGACAGGTGCGGGTCAGGTTAACCCCGCGCTCAAATGACGTTAACGATTCTTCCAGCGAAAGTTCGCCTTGTTCAAGTTGATTAACCAGTTGTTCAAGTTCGGCGAGGGAGTCTTCGAATAAAGTCGGGGGTTTCTTTTTCGGCATGAGATAAAAATATTTAGTTTCGGAAAAATAGAACACGGATGGCACAGATTTTAACTGATGGCTGCGGATAACAACATGGTTTTAAAATCCGTTTAAATCCGTCTAATCTGTGGCATCCGTGTTCTATTGTCCTATTAATGATACGATGTATAGCTTAAATGCAGCATTATATATGAATTTGAATTGTGAGTGATTAGGAAGTATGAGCAACGAATATAACGCATCGGCTATTGAAGTTTTAAGCGGATTGGAGCCGGTACGCAAGCGCCCCGGCATGTACACGGACACGACACGGCCCAACCATTTGGTGCAGGAAGTTGTCGATAACAGCGTTGATGAGGCGATGGCGGGTCATGCCTCGGTTATTGATGTGGTGTTGTATAAAGACGGCTCGGTGCTGGTCAGCGACAATGGCCGGGGTATGCCGGTCGATATTCATCCCGAACAGGGCATTCCCGGTGTTGAAGTGATTTTGACCCAGCTCCATGCGGGCGGCAAGTTCTCCAATAAAAACTACCAGTTTTCCGGCGGCTTGCACGGTGTCGGTGTGTCTGTGGTCAATGCCTTGTCGGCCAAGTTGGATATAGAGGTCAAACGGAACGGCAAAATTTACCAAATGGAGTATGCCGATGGCGAAAAACAAACTGAGCTGATTGAGACCGGCACGGTCGGCAAAAACAATACCGGCACGTCTATCCGTTTTTGGCCGAATGAAAAATATTTCGATTCCAATAAAGTATCGGTGTTAAAGCTCAAGCACGTATTGCGCGCCAAGGCGGTGTTATGTCCGGGTCTGAAAATTTCGCTGAAAGTCGATCAAACCGACGAAGAGTATTTTTGGTGTTATCAGGATGGGCTAAAAGAATACTTGCTCGACCGCATCGGTGATATTGATTACTGCCCCGAACACCCGTTTATGGGCAACATGGCGGCCAATCACGAAGCGGTTGAATGGGGCATTGTCTGGGCGCTTGAAAATCCGGCGGAAGTGCTGGCCGAAAGTTATGTGAATCTGGTGCCGACCGCGCAAGGCGGAACCCACGTTAACGGCTTGCGTGCAGGTCTGACCGAGGCCATGCGCGAGTTTTGCGACATCCGCAATATTCTGCCGCGCGGCGTTAAAGTCGCGCCGGAAGATGTCTGGGAAAACTGCCATTTCGTGCTGTCGGTCAAACTGGAAGACCCGCAGTTTTCCGGGCAAACCAAGGAGCGCTTGAGTTCCCGCGAATGCGTGGCTTTTGTCTCCGGCGTGGCGAAAGACAGCTTCAGCTTGTGGCTGAACCAGCATCCTGCTGAAGGCGAGAAAATCGCCGAAATCATCATTTCCAGTGCGCAAAAGCGGCTGCGTTCCAACAAAAAAATCATCCGTAAAAAAATCACTTCAGGCCCTGCGTTGCCGGGCAAATTGGCTGATTGTTCGGCGCAGGATTTATCCCGTACTGAATTGTTTTTGGTTGAAGGCGATTCGGCGGGCGGTTCGGCTAAGCAGGCGCGGGAACGCGATTTTCAGGCGATTATGCCGTTGCGCGGCAAGATTTTGAATACCTGGGAAGTCGAATCCGCACAGGTGATGGCGTCGCAGGAAGTCCATGATATTGCCGTGGCTTTGGGCATAGAGCCAGGTTCGTCTGATTTGCAGAATTTGCGTTACGGCAAGGTGTGCATCCTGGCCGATGCCGATTCCGACGGCAACCATATCGCCACGCTGATTTGCGCGTTGTTTTATCAGCATTTCAAAGCACTGGTTGAAGCCGGCCATGTCTTTGTCGCGATGCCGCCGTTGTACCGGATTGATGTCGGCAAACGGGTGTTTTATGCGCTGGATGAAGCGGAGCGCCAAGGCGTGTTAGATCGCATCGCCGCCGAAAAACTCAAAGGCCAGATTAATGTACAGCGCTTTAAAGGTTTGGGTGAGATGAATCCGAGCCAACTTCGGGAAACCACGATGAACCCGGACACCCGTAGGCTAGTGCAATTGACGGTTGCTGAAGATGACGATACCCGAGGCCAGCTGGATTTGTTGTTGGCTAAAAAACGCTCGCAAGACCGGAAAGTGTGGCTGGAAACCAAGGGTAATTTGGCTGATATTGTTTAGCCGGATGGCAATGCTGTGGGAGTCGCTCCCACAAATAGACCCCGAATTCAAATTCTTCGCATATACATTAATTTAAAAAATCTGGATAATTCCCGGCCTTATTCTGCACTCATTATTTATATGGACTTCAAATTAATTAATACCGACGGCCATGCGCGGCGCGGCCGGCTTACGTTTGCCCGTGGCGTGGTGGAAACGCCCATTTTTATGCCGGTCGGCACTTACGGGACGGTTAAGTCACTGACGCCCGATGAATTGACCGGTATCGGCGCGCAGATTATTCTGGGTAATACCTTTCATTTAATGTTGCGTCCCGGAACCGAGGTCGTCAAGGCGCACGGCGATTTGCATGATTTTATGCACTGGGACAAACCGATTTTGACCGATTCAGGCGGTTTTCAGGTGTTCAGCCTGGGTGCGCTGCGGAAAATCACTGAAAAAGGCGTGACTTTCAAATCGCCGATTAACGGCAGCAAAATTTTTATGGGGCCGGAAGAATCAATGCAGGTGCAGCGCGATTTGGGTTCGGACATCGTGATGATTTTCGATGAATGCACGCCGTACCCGGCGACGGTGCATGAGGCGGCCGATTCGATGCGCTTATCATTACGCTGGGCGGCGCGCAGCAAGGCGGCGCATGAAGGTAACACATCAGCTTTGTTCGGCATTGTGCAGGGCGGCATGTACGAGCATTTGCGCCAGGAATCGATAGCCGGTTTGGTGGATATTGGTTTTGACGGTTACGCGATTGGCGGCTTGTCGGTCGGCGAACCTAAGGAAGAAATGATGGCGACGCTGGACGTCGTGCATGGCAAGATGCCAGCCGATAAGCCGCGCTATTTGATGGGCGTGGGTACGCCGGAAGATTTGGTTGAGGCGGTCAGGCGCGGCATTGACATGTTCGATTGCGTGATGCCGACCCGCAATGCGCGTAACGGCCATTTATTTACCACCTTTGGCGTGGTCAAAATAAGGAACAGCCAATACGAATTTGACACCGGCCCGCTCGATGAAGCTTGCGGCTGTTATACCTGCCGGAATTATTCCAGGGCCTATTTGCGTCATTTAGACAAATGCAAGGAAATGCTCGGTTCGCGGCTCAATACCCTCCATAACCTGTATTATTACCTGAGCCTGATGCAGGGTCTGCGTGATGCGATTGAGCGGCAAGAGCTGGATGTTTTTGTCCGCCAATTCTATCAACAACGAGGAAAAGCCATGCCGACTGTGGCATAATGGCGAACTTTTTTAATGGCTACACTTTTTTATAATAATAAATTACGAGGATAACTATGAGTTTTTTTATGTCTGATGCGCTAGCCGCAGCGGCGCCTGCCGCCCAATCACCCGGCATCGAGGGTATGCTGTTTCCGTTGGGAATATTGGTGTTTTTTTACTTCTTGTTTTTGCGTCCGCAATCCAAGCGCGCCAAAGAAAAAAAGGAAATGATAGCCAAGATAACCAAAGGTGCCGAAGTGGTCACTTCCGGTGGCATTTTGGGTAAGATCGTTGATCTGGATGATAATTTCGTCAAAATCGAAATCTGCGACAATACCTTTATTCAAGTACAGCGGCATAATATCGAAACGATGATGCCGAAAGGAACTTACAAGGCGATCACCAAAAAAGTCGTTAAAGTTTAATATTCAGGACATCGTTAAATTGTTGGAATAACACATGCAAAACCGTTTCCCGCTTTGGAAAAATCTATTAGTCCTGATCATTTTTGTGGTCGGGATTATTTATGCGTTGCCGAACTTGTACGGCGATGATCCTTCTGTGCAGGTGTCGTCGACACGCCCAGATAAATTGGCGCAGGAACAGGCCAATCAAATCGAGTCTGCGATTAAGACGGCGGGCTTTGCTGTCAAGGATTTTGAGTTTAAAGACGGCCTTGTTTTAGCGAGGCTTAATAGTGCGGATGACCAGCTTAAAGTCGCTGATTTACTCCGGGATCAATTGGGCGACGACTATAACGTGGCCTTGAATCTGGCGCCGACAACACCCGCCTGGTTAAGGTCGCTCGGTGCGGAAGCCATGTATTTGGGTCTAGATTTACGCGGCGGGGTGCATTTTTTGTTGGAAGTGGATATGGATGCCGCGGTTAAGCAGGCCGAAGACCGCTACAACGACGATGTGCGGCTGGCGTTAAGGACGGAGAAGCTGCGTTATCAATCCGTGTCTAAAGACAATGGCTTTATTAAAGTTAAGCTCAATTCGGCGGACGATAAACCCGCGTTCTTGACTTTGCTGGGTAAAGATTTTCGCACACTGGATGTCACCGAGCCGAGCGAGCAGGATCAAGTTTGGTTGAAATTGTCTGAAAAAGAAGTGCGCGACATCAAAAAGTTTGCCGTTGCACAAAACATGACCACCTTGCGTAACCGCGTCAACGAGTTGGGTGTGGCGGAACCGGTGATACAGCAACAAGGCGAAAACCGTATCGTCGTGCAGTTGCCGGGCGTGCAGGACACCACCCGCGCCAAGGAAATTTTGGGCACGACCGCGACCTTGGAATACCGTTTGGTTGATACCGAACACGATGTGCAAAGGGCGGTTGAAGGTCATGTACCGGTTGGCAGTCGTTTGTACACCGACAGGAAAGGCGCGCCCATTCTGCTGGATAGGCGGGTTATCGTCACCGGTGATCAAATTGTCGATGCCTCGTCTGGCGTGGATCAGGACGGGCGGCCTTCGGTCAATATTTCGCTGAACGGCGTCGGCGCGGCGAAAATGGGTAAGCTGACCCAAGCCAATGTCGGCAAGCCGATGGCGGTGGTGTTTATCGAATATAAAGTTGAAACCAAGCTGATTGACGGTAAAAAAGTCCGTCATAAACAGAAGGTTGAAAAAGTCATCAACGTGGCGACCATTCAAGGCGTGTTTAGCCATCGCTTTCAGACCACCGGTTTAGACAGTCCGCAAGAAGCGCGTAATCTGTCGTTGCTGCTGAGGGCAGGGGCACTGGCTGCGCCGGTTGATATTGTTGAAGAACGCACGGTCGGGCCAAGCCTGGGGCAAGATAATATCAACAAGGGCATGTTGTCTTTTGTTGTCGGTTTTGCGCTGGTTGTACTGTTTATGATCGGCTATTACCGTCTTTGCGGCGTGATTGCGAATGTGGCGCTGGCGTTTAACGTGGTCATCATTCTGGCTGTGTTGTCGATGTTGCAAGCGACGCTGACCTTGCCGGGCATTGCCGGGATCATCCTGACTGTGGGTATGTCGGTTGATGCTAACGTGTTAATTTTCGAGCGGATTAAAGAAGAAATCAGGAATGGCAATACGCCGCAGGCGGCTATCTACGTGGGTTTTGAAAAAGCCTTTGCCACCATTCTGGATTCGAATATCACCACCCTGTTAGTCGCGGTCATGTTATTCGGTTTTGGTACCGGTTCGGTCAAAGGTTTTGCCGTAACACTGATAATCGGTATCTTGTCGTCGATGTTTACTGCCATTACCGGCACCCGGATGATTATGAATTGGGTATACGGTAACCGCAGGGTTGAGAAGCTATCTATTTAGGTGATTTCCGAGAAAGAATGTCCCTTGATGATCTTGGGCTGTAGAAAAATAGAGTCCACGCTTATCGCGAAAGCCACGAAAATTTCGTGTTTTTTCGTGTCTTTCGTGGACAATTATTCTTTTCAGGAAATAGCCTTAGTCCACTTTTAGAAGATTAAATCATGTTTAAAACAAATATAAATTTCATCGGTAACCGCAACATCGCGCTGATATTTTCTGCAGTGTTATCGATTATCGCGATAGGATCCCTGGCTGTACGCGGCTTGGAAATGGGTATTGATTTCACCGGCGGTACCTTGATTGAAGTCGGCTATCAACAGCCTGCCGATTTGACCGAGCTGCGCAATACATTGAATACTGAAGGCTTTAGCGATGCTACGGTGCAAAACTTTGGTACCACTAAAGACGTATTGATTCGCTTGAAGCCCCATGAAGGCGTCAGTAGCGCCGATTTAAGCGCGAAAGTGCTTAATGCCATTAACAAGACTACTAAAGAACCCGCCATTGTGCATCGTGTTGAATTTGTCGGTCCTCAAGTGGGCGACGATTTGGCGGAAGACGGCTTTTTGGCCTTGTTGTATTCAACTATAGGTATATTGATTTATGTGGCCTGGCGTTTTGAGTGGAAATTTTCTGTTGGCGCTATTATCGCGACATTCCATGACGTGATTATCACGCTGGGATTATTTTCCGTGTTAGGTCTGGAATTCGACCTGACGGTATTGGCGGCTATTTTGGCGCTGATCGGTTATTCCCTGAACGACACCATTGTTATTTACGACCGTATCCGTGAAGATTTTCGCTTATTGCGCAATAAATCCACCGAAGAAATCATGAATAGCGCGATTAATGTAACTTTAAGCCGTACTATTATTACCTCGCTCACGGTATTTCTGGCGCTGGTTTCGTTGTTTTTTCTGGGCGGACAGGTGATTCATAACTTCTCAATTGCACTGTTGTTCGGCGTGGTTTTCGGTACTTATTCTTCTATTTTTATCGCCAGTCCTGCGGTTTTACTGTTGGGTCTTAACGCAGAAGACTTGATGGTTCCGTTAAAAGACGGTGCCGAATTGATGGACGACCGGCCTTAAGGGCATCAGGTATTTTCAAAAAATAGCGGTTGATTCAGGTATAATCCGCCGCTTATAACTATTTATTCATAATTTGGAGTTTTACAAAATGGCGATAGAACGCACTTTCTCAATCATTAAACCGGATGCCGTTGCAAAAAATGTTATCGGCGAAATTTACAGCCGTTTTGAAAAAAACGGTTTAAACATCGTTGCGGCAAAAATGCTGCATTTGACGAAAGAACAAGCCGAAGGTTTTTACGCAGAACATAGTGAACGCGGCTTCTTTAATGATTTGGTTGCCTTCATGATTTCAGGCCCTGTCATCATGCAGGTGTTAGAAGGCGAAAACGCAGTGCTGAAACACCGCGACATCATGGGTGCCACTAACCCTAAAGAAGCCGCTGCCGGTACTATCCGCGCCGATTTCGCCAGCAGCATCGACGAAAATGCTGTACATGGTTCCGATGCGGTCGAAACAGCTCAAAGGGAAATTGCTTATTTTTTCTCGGCTAATGAAATCTGTGCAAGAACCCGTTAATAGCAAAACCATCAATTTGCTCAATTTCGACAGAAAAGGCCTCGCTGCCTTTTTTGTCGAGTTAGGCGAAAAGCCTTTTCGGGCGACGCAATTGCTCAAATGGATCTATCAGGAAGAGGTTGAAGACTTCGACCTGATGACCAATTTGAGCAAGTCTTTACGCGCCTATTTATCGGAACATTGCTATCTGGCAACGCCGGACATTGCGTTGGAAAAAGTCGCCTCCGACGGCACCTGCAAATGGGTGATGCAAACCGATTGCGGCAATCGCGTAGAAACGGTGTTCATTCCCGAAGAAGGGCGCGGCACTCTTTGTGTGTCCTCGCAAATCGGTTGCGCGTTGGCGTGTACCTTTTGCTCGACTGCCCAGCAAGGCTTTAACCGCAATTTAACCACGGCGGAAATTATCGGCCAGTTAATCGTGGCGCAAAAACGCTTAGGCTCGGCACAAAAAATCACCAATGTGGTGATGATGGGCATGGGCGAGCCGTTACTGAATTTCGACAACGCCGTTGCCGCGATGAATTTGATGATGGACGATTTTACCTTTGGTTTGTCTAAACGTCGGGTGACCATCAGCACTTCCGGCGTGGTGCCGGCGATGTATCGGCTCACCGAGGTCTGCGATGTCAGTCTGGCGGTGTCGTTACATGCGGTGACTGACGAACTGCGCGATGAGCTGGTGCCGATCAATAAAAAATATCCATTAAAGCTATTAATGGAGGCGTGCCGCGATAACGCCAAGATAGCGCCACGGCGCACAGTTACTTTTGAATATGTGATGCTCGATGGCATTAACGATTCAATGCAGGATGCGCGGGGCTTGATCAAGCTGTTAAAAACCGTCCCGGCAAAAATTAATTTAATACCGTTTAATCCGTTTCCCGGTTCCAGTTACCGCTGTTCTGACAAAGACACGATTAATCGCTTTAAAACCGTGTTGAATGATGCCGGCATCGTGACCACGATCAGAAAAACGCGCGGCGAAGATATTGATGCCGCCTGCGGGCAGCTGGTCGGGCAAGTCAAAGACAAGAGCCGACGGCACTTAAAGCTGCAACAGGAAGATTCAGGCCGTGCGGCTTAAATTAGCCAAACTCATTAATTACATGCTGCTGGGTTTGCTGATGATAGCTTTACCCGGCTGCGGTTTATTTAGTAGCAGTGCCAAGCGTGTTGACGCTAGCGACATTCATTTGCAGTTAGGCGTGCGCTATCTGGGCATGAACAAGCTGGAACTAGCGCGGGAAAATTTGCTGTTGTCATTAAAAGGCAATTCGGATAATGCCCAGGCGCATAATGCCTTGGCTTTTTTGTACGAAAAGTTAGGCCAACATGACAAGGCTAAAGACCACTACGAAACTGCGCTGAATTTGCTGCCTAACGATTTGAGCGTCAAAAACAATTTTGGCCGTTTCCTGTGCGAACATGATGAGCTTGAAGCAGGTATGGTCTTGTTGTCACAGGCCAGTTCAAGTCCGTTAAATGATAGGTCATGGCTGGCATTAACCAATGCCGGACGTTGTCAGTTGGGTATGGGACAAAAACAGTTAGCCGAGAATTATTTTAAACAAGCGTTGCAATACAATAAAACCTATTCTCCAGCCTTGGCGGAAATGCAAAAGATCGCTTACCAAAACGGCGATTTTTGGGCATCGAAGGGCTATTTGCAGCGCTATCTGGGTGTGGCAAACCATACCGCTGAGACTTTGTTGTTTGCCGCCCAAACTGAGCAGGCTTTAGGCAATAAAGAGCTGGCACGGGAATATAAAAACTTGTTGCTGGAAAAATTTCCGCTTTCAAATGAAGCACAAAAAATCGTCGGGCTTAAAGGTCTTTAAGCACTAAAAAACCTCTATTCAATATGGCCACTAATATTCAAGCAATTCGCGGGATGCACGATGTGCTGCCCGAACAGACGCCACTCTGGCAGTTTGCCGAAAAAGTTATCCGGGACGTGCTAGGCGCTTACGGTTACAGCGAAATCCGGCTGCCGATCGTGGAAAAAACCGAGCTGTTCAAACGCTCCATCGGTGAAGTGACCGACATCGTCGAAAAAGAAATGTACACCTTTGACGACCGCAACGGCGATTCTTTGACCTTGCGCCCTGAGGGCACAGCAGGTTGTTTAAGAGCCTGCCTGGAGCATGGTTTGTTGCATAATCAGGTGCATCGTTTGTGGTATTACGGGCCGATGTACCGGCATGAGCGCCCGCAAAAAGGCCGTTATCGTCAGTTTTTCCAGCTCGGTGTGGAAACCTACGGCATGGCAGGACCCGATATTGATGTGGAATTGATTTTGATCATGGAGCGCTTATGGAAGAAATTGGGCATCCGCGACAAAGTGCGTTTGCAGCTCAATTCCTTGGGCACGATTGCGGAGCGTATGGTTTATCGTGACAGTCTGGTCAGCTACTTTCAAGGCCATCTGGAGCAATTGGATGAAGACAGTTTGCGTCGGCTGGAGACCAACCCGCTACGCATTTTGGACACCAAAAATCCGGCGATGCGCGATGTTGTCGCCAATGCGCCGGAATTGATGAATTATTTGGGGGATGGCAGCCGCGAGCATTTCAACACCATCACAACCCTATTGGATGATTTGGGCATCAGCTACGAGCTTAATTCCCGCTTGGTGCGCGGTCTGGATTATTACAGCAAGACTGTTTTTGAATGGGTTACCGATGAGCTAGGTTCGCAAGGCACAGTCTGCGCGGGCGGACGTTATGACGGTTTGATCGAACAGCTAGGCGGTAAACCGAATCACGCGGTCGGCTTTGCGATGGGCATAGAACGCCTGTTGGCCTTGGTGGAAACGTTGGACACTGTGCCGTTGGCAAACCCCGTCGATGTTTATATGATTCGGGTCGGCGAGATTGCCGAACAACAAGGGCTGCGCTTTGCCGAAAACATCAGAAATGAAATTCCCGGTTTGAAGTTGCAGGTTAATTGCGGCGGCGGCAGTTTTAAAAGCCAGTTCAAAAAAGCCGACAAAAGCGGCGCCGAATTTGCGATCATTTTAGGCGACGATGAAGTCAATCGCGGCGAAGTCAGCATCAAGCCGTTGCGTAATGCTGAGCAACAGCAACAGAATATGACACAGCAACAGGCGCTTGAGTTTTTACAAAACAACGTAAAAGCGCTAGAACCCAT
This sequence comes from Methylobacter sp., assembly GCA_030684815.1. Taxonomy (GTDB): domain Bacteria; phylum Pseudomonadota; class Gammaproteobacteria; order Methylococcales; family Methylomonadaceae; genus Methylobacter_A. The sequence goes on from JAUXXQ010000101.1 coordinate 33,903, forward strand.
GATATAAAAATGGGACGTTATCTTTCCTGATTTTTTTAAACATTAAACAAGAGAACAACACGTGGAAATGTACGATACAGAAGAAGAACAGGTCGAGGCCTTAAAAAGATGGTGGCAGGAAAACGGAACCTCTGCCATTGTTGGTTTAGTTGTTGGCATAGTCGTTATCGTGGGCTGGAATTATTGGCAGGATCATAAAAAAGCACAGGCGGCCGAGGCTTCAGCGGCTTATGGTCAATTGCTCAAAGCGCTGGATGAAGATAAAAAAGACAACGTCAACAAGCTCACAGGACATATTCAGGAGCAATTTAAAGGCTCCGAATATGCGACCTACAGCGGCTTGATGCAGGCCAAATTAAAAGCCGAACAAGGCGATTTTGATGGCGCCAAGCAGATTTTGAAAACGATTGCGGCAGAATCGAACAAGCATCTGGGCAATATTGCCAAGATTAGGCTAGTGCGTCTAATGCTTGCTACCGGCGACTATGAACAGGGTTTGCAGATCATTAATAGCGTCGATGCCAAAGCGGCAGCTAGCTATTCGGCCAATTATGATGAATTGGTCGGCGATTTGTATGTGGCTCTGGATCGTTTGGATGAGGCGCGCACGTCTTATCAAAATGCGTTGAGAAACGGGCATCCATCACCGCTGTTGCCGTTTAAGATTGATGACCTGACCGCCCAAGAAAAGCTAGACACGCAAAAATAATGGTTAATCATGTGATCCGCCTACATCAGGCGCAAGGCGAAAGAACCACGGTTAAGCGTTTTGCGGCCTTTTGCCTTGCCTTTTCTTTCGCGTTTTTATTAACCGGCTGCACCGCTGTCGAAACGATTGGCGAAGGTGTTTCCGGGATTACCGATTACTTTTTGGGCGGTGAAGACAATGCCGATCCGCCGAGTGTTTTGCTTGAATATGCCGCTGAAATAGAACTCGAAACGATTTGGAAAAAATCGGTCGGCGTCGGCGCCGACAAACAGTCGGTCAGTTTGGTTCCGGCCATCGGTAGCGGAAAAATACTAGCGGCAGACCGGGACGGATTAGTGCAAGCCAGAAGCCCGACCACCGGCGATTTAATCTGGGAAACTGAAACCGACATTGATTTGTCAGCAGGTCCCGGCCTTGGCGACGGCACGGTGATTTTAGGTTCCAGCGATGCCAAAGTGGTTGCCTTAAGCATTGAAACCGGCGCGGTGCTCTGGACTACCCTGGTTTCCAGTGAAGTGTTGTCAGTGCCGGTTGTCGCTAATAATATCGTGGTCGTCCGTACCACTGATGGTGCTGTCACCGCGCTTGATGAAAAAACCGGCGGCAAACGCTGGAGCTATGATCACGATGTGCCGGCCTTAAGTTTGCGCGGCACCGGTTCACCGCTGATTATTGAAGACAATGTGGTCGGCGGCTATGATAACGGCAAATTAATCGCCTTGCGCCTTCTGGACGGCAAATATGTTTGGGAAACCAGCATTGCCATTCCTAAAGGGCGTTCCGAAGTGGAGCGGCTGGTCGATCTTGATGTCGACCCTATTGTGGTCAACGGCGTTATTTATGTGGCCAGCTATCAAAGCGGCATGGCCGCCGTATCGGAAGTGGATGGCGATGTGTTATGGCGTAATGAAACCATTTCATCGCATTCGGGTTTGAGTAACGACTACCGCTATTTATACCTGACCGACTCGGTCAGTCATGTCTGGCAGATGGATCAACGTAGCGGCGCCTCCTTGTGGAAGCAGCAAGATTTACATCAACGGCGTTTGACCGCCCCGGTCGCCTACGAAAATTATGTTGTCGTCGGCGATTTTGAAGGTTATGTACATTGGCTGTCCGGCACCGACGGCAGGCAGATGGCGCGAGTGCAGGTGGCAAGCGATGGCATTGATGCCAGGCCTGTCGTGGTCGACAATGTCGTTTATATTTATGCAAAAGACGGCACTCTTGCCGCGTTAAAAGTCCGATAAAAATATGTTACCTGTCATCGCCTTAGTAGGCCGCCCCAATGTGGGGAAATCCACTTTATTCAATTATTTAACGCGCAGCCGCGATGCCCTGGTTGCGGATTTTTCAGGCCTAACCCGAGACCGGCAATATGGCCGGGTTAAGCTTGGCGACCGCCCTTATTTGGTCGTCGACACCGGCGGTATCGCCGATGACGCCGAAGGTATCGAAAGCTTTGCCAGAAAGCAGGTGCAAGTGGCGCTGGAAGAAGCCGATGTGGTGTTCTTCATGGTCGATGCCCGCGAAGGTTTGAGCGCTTCCGACAAGGTGATTGCCGATACCCTGAGAAAATTGCAAAAGCCGGTTATTCTGGTCACCAACAAGGTTGACGGCTTGGATGCCAGCACGGCGGCGTCGGATTTCTATTCGCTGGCGCTGGGCGAACCGGTGCAGATTGCCGCATCCCACGGCCGTGGCATTCCCGAATTGCTGGAAAAAGTGAACCAACTGCTGCCGCCGGATCAAGGCGATGTCGAAGAGGCGCATGGCGGCATCGGTATCGCCGTGGTCGGGCGGCCTAATGTCGGCAAATCGACGCTGGTCAACCGTCTGTTGGGCGAAGAACGGGTTATCGTATTCGATGAGCCGGGCACCACGCGCGACAGCATCTACATTCCCTTCGAGCGCAACGGCAAGCTGTTTACCTTGGTCGATACCGCTGGTATGCGCAGACGCTCGAAAATAGCCGAAACCATTGAAAAATTCAGCGTCATCAAGTCCTTGCAGGCGATTGAAAAATCCAATGTTGTGATCTATCTGATTGACGCACGCGAAGGCATCACCGATCAGGACGCGCATTTGTTGGGTTTGGTGTTGGAGGCCGGACGCGCCCTGATTATCGGGCTGAATAAATGGGACGGCATCAGTGCCGACCAGAAAGCCACGATTTACCGGCAATTGGATGTCAAATTGGCCTTTCTTGAATTTGCCGAAAAACACCCGATTTCCGCATTGCACGGCAGCGGCGTCGGCAAGATGTTCGATGTGGTGCAGCAATTGTACGCGGCAGCCATGCTCGACATGTCCACGCCGGTGCTGACCCGCATCCTGAAAGAGGCCACCGCCGCGCATCAGCCGCCGATGATCAACTCGCGCCGGGTTAAATTAAAATATGCCCATCAAGGCGGCCGCAATCCGCCTATTGTGGTAATACACGGCGTACAAACCGACGCACTGCCGGAATCTTACAAACGCTATTTAATGAATTACTACCGCGACAAAATGGGGCTGGTAGGGACGCCGATCCGTTTGGTGTTCAAGTCTGCACTTAATCCATTTGAAGGCAAAAAGAACAAGTTGACCGATTGGCAGGTAAAGAAAAAAGAACGCTTGATGCGACGGGTGAAAAGCAAAAAGAGGGATTGAAAGGTGCAAGATACAGGGTACAGGGATTTGGCTTCGCTGAAACTGACGTTTGTTATTAGATCAACATTAACAGGAAAAAATTATGGCTACTATTAAATTTCAAGGTAAACCGCTTAATACCTGCGGCGAATTGCCCGCAGTCGGCACTCAGGCTCCCGCGTTTAGTCTCGCTAGCCGCGAGTTAGTCGATGTGACGTTGGCAACTTACGCAGGTAAACGCAAAGTGCTGAATATCGTACCGAGTCTGGACACGCCGACTTGCGCCGCCTCAACGCGTAAATTTAACCAGAAAGCAGGGGGGTTGGATAATACCGTGGTGCTGGTCGTTTCTGCCGACCTGCCTTTTGCACAGAATCGTTTCTGCGAAACGGAAGACTTAAAAAACGTCATTCCGCTGTCAACCTTCCGTTCCAGTTTTGCCAATGATTACGGTGTCAATATTGTCGATACTTTTCTTGCCGGACTGACGGCGCGGGCGATAGTGGTCATCGATGAAAACGATCAGGTGATTTATACCGAATTGGTCGCTGAAGTCGCCGATGAGCCGGACTATGAAAGCGCATTGGCGGTTTTGTAAGGTGATTGGTTTGGGAGCGCTAATGTACCAAGCAATTGCCTACGAAAGCTAAAAACAAGTGGCACGAACGCAAATTAATCACATTATCACAGAAGCACGCAAAGCTCAGGAAGGATGGAACTTCATGCTCTCTGTGCCTTTTGTGGTGAATAAGGTTATTTCCTGAAAAAGACATACCAAAAATTGTCCACGCTTAGCACGAAAAAACACCTCATGCTGTCTTTTTAGGCAAAAAGCCGTATGAGCGCTAGGATTTCACTTCGGAGTTGAGTCCGCCTTTATGAATAACACCTTAAACAATCTACTGGCGGCGGCCAATCAAATCATCCTCGGCAAAGACCGGCAAATCCGTTTGGCGGTTTGCTGTCTGCTGGCAAAAGGCCATTTGTTAATCGAGGATGTGCCGGGCGTGGGCAAAACCACGCTGTCGCACACGCTGGCAAAATTATTCGGTCTGGATTACCAGCGCATTCAGTTTACCAGCGACATTTTGCCCGCCGACATCATCGGTTCGTCGGTGTTTATTGCCGACCAGCAGCAGTTTAAATTCCATCTCGGCCCGATTTTCAGGCAAATGATTCTGGCGGATGAAATCAATCGCGCCACGCCCAAGGCGCAGAGCGCTTTGCTGGAGGCGATGGAAGAGCAACAGGTCACTGTGGAGGGCAAAACATATACCTTGCCGAAGCCGTTTTTTGTCATTGCCACACAGAACCCTTCCTTTCATATCGGTACTTTTCCGTTGCCGGAATCGCAGTTAGACCGGTTTTTGATGCGCATTGAACTGGGTTATCCCGATCAGCGGGCGGAACGCGAATTACTGGCCGGGCAGCTGCGTTATGAGTTGCTGGAAAATTTGCCGGTGCAAATGTCGGTTGAACAATTGCTGGACTTGCAACAGGCGGTCAGGGCGATTTATGCGGCACCGGCGTTGCTGGATTATGTGCAAGCGATTATCAATTTTACTCGCCAATCGGGGCACTATCATTGCGGCCTGTCGCCGCGCGCCGGTTTGGCCTTGCTGACCGCCGCTAAAGCCTGGGCCTTGATGGACGGTCGCGATGCGGTCGTTCCCGAAGATGTGCAGGCGGTGTTGGCGGCGGTTGCAGGCCACCGTATCCGTTCAGGTTTAGGCGATTCAGAGGCGATTGTGGCGCCGATTTTGACTCAGGTCGCGGTGATATAAAAAAGGCGAGCGGTGGAACAATCCAAACTAACCTTTAAACAACGCTTTCAGCTCAGCCGTTTTTTTAAAGGCGAGCCGCCGGTTAGCGGTGCGGTGCAATTGACTCAGCGCCGGGTTTTTATCCTGCCGACGCGGCGGGGTTTGGGCATGGTACTGACGATTGTGCTGCTGTTGCTGATTGCCTTTGTTTATAACAATAATCTGGTCTATTTGCTCGGTTTTTTGTTGGCGAGCGTTTTTTTTATCACCATTTTGCACACTTTCAAGGCGCTGGCAGGACTGGTGCTGCAGGCCGGTTTTGTGCCGCCGGTGTTTGCAGGAGAAAGTGCAGGCTTTACGCTGACGGTGACTAATCCAGGCAATCAGGCGCGCATGGCTTTAAGCGCAAGTTTGGAAACGGAACAGACGTTTAGCTTGGACGCTTACGCCAGCAAGACCTTGACGCTGTATGCGGCAACGCAAAAACGGGGTTGGCAATCTATTGATACCGTCACCTTGTCCAGCTGTTATCCCTTGGGCATATTCCGCGCTTGGTCGCCACTTCGGTTCGATAGCAAGGTGCTGGTTTATCCCAAGCCCAGCGCTTTTTCATTGCCTTTTCCAGACGGTTCAGGCCAACAGCAATCAGGGCTGCGCTACAGCAATCGCGCCGGTGATGATGATTTTAACGGCACCCGCGCTTATCAGGCAGGCGATCCGCTGCGGCAGATTCACTGGAAAGCTTATGCCAAAGGCCAAGGCTTGCTCAGCAAGCAGTATGCCGCCGATGTGGGCGGCACCGAGTTGTGGCTGGATTACCAGAACACGCCGGGCGCCGATGTTGAACAGCGCCTGAGCCAGCTGTGCCGTTGGGTTGTCGATGCGGAAAATGCCGCTTTGTTTTATGGTTTGCGGCTCCCGGATTGCGAAATTGCGCCCGGTTGCGGCCTAAAACACCGCGCTGCCTGTTTAGAGGCGTTGGCGTTGTTTTAATGCCGTGCGGTGAGCACGGCGGTTAAATATTGTAAATGTTTGCTGTCACTTACAATTAAATCCTTTATCACCCTATTTTTGAGAGAAATCGATGAACCTAATAAGATTGGCTGTTTTTGTGCTAGCTGTTTGTTTTACCTCCACCGGCTTTGCTGAGTCGAAAGCCATAAAAACAGATGGCTATGATGTCTTAACTGAGACGTTTTTACGTCCTTTAAGCTTTATGGGAATGGTTGGCGGAACCGGCGCTTTTGTCATATTAAGCCCACTAACCGCGCTGGCCTCAATACCTTCACTAAAAAGCGACGCTTTTGAAGAGTTAGCTGACACACTCATTGTAAAACCTTATAAATACACTTTTGTCAGGCCTTTAGGCGATTACGATTATAACGAGGGACTGAAAAAATAATATAACGCCACGGCTTCCCATTTAAAGCGGGACAAGCATACCGAATCGGCTCGTCGGTGTTTATTGCTGACCAGCAGTAGTTTAAATTCCATCTTGGCCCGATTTTCAGGCGGATGAAATTAACGCAAACAATCACGTGTTGTTTGCGCCGGGAGAATTTATTTAGCGGGGGAGGGCTTACCAACTTCCGGTATTTTCCATGGACTGCCACGGTTCGGCCTGTGCCAACGCGCTGCCTCTTTGTAAAAGTTCGATAGAAATGTTGTCCGGTGAGCGTATAAATGCCATGTGCCCGTCACGCGGCGGGCGGTTGATGACGACGCCTGCAGCCATCAGTTTCTGGCAGCTTTGATAAATGTTATCGACTTCATAAGCCAGATGGCCGAAGTTCCGCCCGCCGTCATAATCCTCGGTATCCCAGTTATAGGTCAGTTCCAGTAATGGCGCGTCCGTTTTTGCGGCTTGCTCGGCATCCAATGGCGCATGTAAATAGACCAGGGTAAAACGGCCAACGGGGTTGTCTATGCGTTTACATTCAACCAAGCCCAGTTTGTTGCAATAAAAATCAAGCGATTCATTCAGGTCACGAACCCGAACCATAGTGTGTAGGTAACGCATCTTATGACTCCTCAGTAGTGGGTTTTAATTTCAGCATGGCGGTAGCAATCGGTAGTGTGGTCGTTGACCATGCCGGTTGCTTGCATGTAAGCATAACAAATGGTGCTGCCGACAAATTTAAAGCCTCGTTTTTTAAGATCCTTGCCCATTAACTCGGAGGTTGGCGTAGCTGCGGGGATTTCGGCAGCTACGCCCCAGTTATTGTGCAAGGGTTTGTGGGCAACAAAGTGCCAAATATAAGCATCAAAACAGCCAAATTCCTGCTGTATTTTTAAAAAAGCCCGGGCGTTGCTGATAGTGGCACTGATCTTTAGCTGGTTTCTGACAATGGCCGGATTAGCCATCAGTGCGTTGATTTTGCAGTCATCGTAAACGGCGATTTTGTTGGCGTCAAAATGGTCGAAAGCTGTTCTGTAGCCGTCGCGTTTGTGCAGAATTGTTGACCAGCTTAAACCGGCCTGCGCGCCTTCAAGTATCAAAAGCTCAAACAGCAGCCGGTCGTCATGCACCGGCACGCCCCATTCATGGTCGTGATAGTGTTCCATGTCCGCACTGGCTAGCGCCCAAGCGCATTTTTTTAGTGTGTTCATCACGTTAATCCCCTTGCTTTGTCGGGCGGAAATTATGATAGTCCCCATTAAATGGTCATTGAAAGTATTTATTCACCACGAAGGCTATTTCCGGGAAATAACATCCCTTGATGATTGTGTGCTGAAAAAAATAGAGTCCACAAAAAACATGAAATTTTCGTGTTTTTCGTGCCTTTCATGAACAATTTTTGGTATGTCTTTTTTCAGGAAATCATCCAATCTTTTTACCTGTTATTTAAGTCATCATCCTGAACCGCTTGAGTTGCAACCTGCATTCCCTTAAACCGAGTTTTGCTGAGCTGGCTCTCGCGGGCATGGTCAACAATCGGTGCGGGATAAGCGCAAGCGCTGTGTTTTTTGCCCCATTGATGCAGGATTTTCGGCGCAAAGTCTTGCAGTTCGGGCAGCCAGCGATAAATATAACGGCAGTCCTTATCGAATTTAAGTTGCTGTAGCCAGGGGTTAAAAATTCTGAAATACGGCTGCGCATCACAACCGGTCGAGGCCGCCCATTGCCAGTTGCCGTTATTGACGCAAGGGTCGTAATCGGCCAGATGCTGGGCAAAATAGCGCTCGCCCCAGCGCCAATCAATATGCAGGTCTTTGACCAAAAACGAGGCGACAATCATGCGCACCCGGTTATGCATAAAACCGGTAGCGTTTAATTCACGCATCCCAGCATCGACAATCGGAAAGCCGGTTTTGCCTTCGCACCAGGCTTGAAAATAATCGCCATTGTTGTCCCACGGCACGCTTGCAAATCGTTCCAAAAATGCGCGCCCGAAAACGGCCGGAAAGTGATACGCGACATGGGTAAAAAAATCGCGCCAGTACAATTGCCGGATCAACGGATGTTCACTGCCGAGCTGTTCGGTAATCGCGTAAAACACTTCCCGCACCGAACAGGTGCCGAATTTTAAATGCGCAGACAGTTTGCTGGTCGCGTCCAAAGCCGGAAAATCACGGTTTTGTTGGTAATCTGCGCAATCGCTAAGTTGTTCCACTATTGCCAACGCCTGCTGGCGGCCGCCTTTAACTGCCGCTTGTTCGGTTAATAAACCCAGCTGCTCGATAGTCAATTCTGACGCTACCGGCAAAAAATTCGCTTGCCCCAACGCCTGCGGCAAAGCAACCGGGAACTGCCTGGCATGATTATAAAATGCGGTGAACACTTTATAAGGCGTGTTGTCGCTTTTCACTGCCTGTTCCGGCTCATTAAGCAAAGCATCCGCCAGCACATGCAAGGCAATGCCCAGTTGCCCGCACACAGCGGCCAGTTCATCATCACGTTGTCGGCTGAAGGGGGTGTAATCGCGGTTGATAAACACCGCTTGTATTGCTTGCTGTTCGGCGAGCTGTTTGATGACCTCTCCCGGCGCGGCATGATAAAGCGCCAATTTGCCGCCTGCGGCTTGCAATTGCTGCTCAAGATCATTAATGGATTGCAACATAAATTGCAAGCCCGGCAGGCTTTGGTAAGGGTGCGGCTGAAGTTGCCGGGGGTCGAAAATAAAACAGGGAATAACTTGGGACGAAAGCCGCAACGCTTCAAGCAGCGCGCTATTGTCATGCAGGCGCAGGTCGCGCCGGAAGATAAACAGCGAGCATGGGTAGTGGGTCATCGAAGTCTTTTCTTAAATGGCGAAAAAAATTAAGGTGATGTTTAGGCGGTTTCCTGAAAAGGGCATACCAAAAATTGTCCACGCTTAGCACAAAAAAAACGAAAATTTCGTGGACTCTGTTTTTTTACAGCCCATGATCAATCAATAAGTAGGTAAGCCTATTTCTTTTAACATTTACATTGGAGTCCAATAGCTTTAGCTATTGGCGGTAAAACAGCTAAAGCTGTTTTACTCCCAACTTGTTTGTTAAGAAACTTTTGAATGACTACTTAGTTGCGACTGGAGATCGCCCAAACAAATGATAAGCGACTTCGCCAGCATTCTTGCTTTTCAATGGCCGCCAATTTTCGGGCATGCCGGAAAAATCAAAATGCAGCTCGGTTTCGACATAAATCTTGGCCTGTTTTGCCAGCCAGCCGTTTTGTTCCAACAGCTGACAAGTTTGTACAACCAAATCAAGGCCGAACGGCGGGTCGAGGAACACCACGTCGAAAACCTGCGCTTGTCCTGCCAGATAGCGGAACACATCACTTTGCACCGCTGTTATCTGCGTCGCAGACAAGGCCAGCGCATTGTCTTTTAGACTGCGGCAGGCGTGGACGTTGTTTTCCACCTGGACGACTGACTTGGCGCCTCGGGAAGCGGCTTCAAAGCCCAAGGCGCCGCTGCCTGCGTACAAATCAAGACACCGTTTGCCGACTATCTCATACTGCAACCAGTTGAATAGCGTTTCCCTGACTCTAGCCGGGGTCGGCCTTAAGCCCGGCGCATCGACAAAACTTAATTGCCGGCTGCGCCAGTCGCCACCGATAATCCTGAGCTTATTTTTCACTGCTGTTAGCGCTCCCGCCGACGGTGATGGTCTGCATTAACTGCGGATTAACGCGGCGCTTAAAGGCCTCTTTTATCGACGCGACCGTGACCTGCTCGACGTTTTGCCGGAAAGTGTCCAGATAATCCAGCGGCATGTCATAAAAACCGATCATCGACACATAGCTGGCCAGTTCTTTGTTGGTATCGAAACGCATCGCAAAACCGCCGGTGATGTTTTTCTTGGCGGCAATCAACTCGGCTTCGGTCGGCCCCTGATTGATAAAATCGGCCAGGGTAAGATTGAGCACGTCTAAGGCTTGTCCGGTTTGATCGTTGCGGGTTTGCAGGCTGACCGTGAACGGCCCCGCCCGGAACATCGGCGCAAACGAACTGCGTGCGCTGTAGGCCAAGCCGCGTTTTTCCCTGACTTCATCAAACAACTTGGACACCAGCCCGCCACCGCCGAGAATATGGTTGCCGACATACAGCGCAAAGTAATCGGGGTCTTTGCGGTAAGAGCCGGGCATCCCGACCAGAACATGGGTTTGCGAGGAAGGGAATTCGATATGCTGCTTGCCTGCTTTGACCGGCATCACCACGTCCGGCAACACGTCCGGCTTGGTGCCCGTCGGCAAACCGGAAACTAACATTTCAGCGGTAAGCTCGGCCTGTTTTTTAGACAAGTCGCCGACAATCACCACCATTGCATTGGCGGCGACATAATATTGTTGGTAAAAACTGCGCAAATCCGCTGTTTCGAAACCGGAGACAGTGACGATTGAGCCGGAACTGGGATGCCCGTAAGGATGGTCGCCGTATAAGGCCTTATAAAAGGCGATGCTGGCCAAGTCGCCCGGCGATTCTTCCTGTTGTTTTAAACCGGCCAGAGTGCGGCTTTTTTCCCGCTGAAAATCGGCTTCATTGAAATTAGGCTGGGTCAAAATAACCCGCATCGTTTCCAGCGCCTTATCGAACAAAGGCTTATCGGTTAAGGTACGCAATGAAACCGACGCCATATCGTTGGAGACGCCGGTACCGAATTGCGCACCGACGCTTTCAAAGCGTTGGGCGATGTCATCGGCACTCCACTGCCCTGCACCGCTGTCGAGCAAGGCTGAGGTTAATGCCGACAAGCCAAACTGATAGCCGTCGCGGGCGCTGCCGGCATCGAAAGCAACCTGAATGTCCACCATCGGCAAGCCTTCGGTCTGCACATAATAAACCCGGCTGCCTTGCGGCGTTTGCCAGTGTTCGATTTTTGCAACGGCCCAAACCGATTGGCTAACAACTAAAAAAACAAGACTTAACAGATGGATACGCATTATTTAGCTCCTTTTTGGGTGTTGGGTTCGCTGGCACTTTCATTAATCGGCAAAGGCTCCAAATAAGCGACGCTCAACTTATCTTCAAGCAAATATTTACGCGCCACGTCGCGCACCTGTTCGGCGGTGACTTTGTTGACTTTAGTGACATAGTCATCGGCTTTTTGCCAGCCCAAGCCCACTGTTTCCAACATGCCCAACTGCATGGCCTGATAAAAATTGGAATCGCGCTCGTAGACAGCGGCGGCCAAAACCTGCGCCTTAATGCGCTGCAATTCAACTTTGTCGACCAATTTGATTTGCAGGTTGGTGATTTCGTTCTTTAATGCAGCCTCCAAGTCCCACACGGTTTTCCCGGCTGCCGGTGTGGCATCGAGCATAAATAACCCTGATAATCTTGAAGCCAAGCCATAACTGGCGCCGGCAGAAACTGCCAGTTGCTTGCCGCGCACCAGCCCCGAGGATAACCGGGCGCTGCTGCCGCCATCAAGCACACCGGCCAGAACTTCCAGCGCGTAGGCTTCCCATTCGTGTTCGGCAGTTTTTAATGTCGGCACTTTGTAGCCCATTAACAAATACGGCAATTTGGCCGGTAATTTGACGGTCATCTTACGCACGCCAAGCTGTTCGACTTCATCCTGCGGCTTGACCGCTTTAATGTCGCTGGGTTTGAGTGGGGCAAAATATTTTTCCGCCAGCGCAAACACCGCTTTAGGTTCGACGTCGCCCGCGACTACCAAGGTGGCATTATTGGGCGCATACCAGCGCTGGTACCAGGCCTGCAAATCTTCAACCGTGTAATTGGCGATGTCGGAAGGCCAGCCGATCACAGGATTTTTATACGGGCTATTGCTATAAGCCATGGCCATAAAATGTTCCTGCATTTTTGCCTGCGGGTTGTCGTCAGTGCGCATTCGGCGTTCTTCGGTGACCACTTCGAGTTCTTTTTTCAATTCCTCGGCGAGCAGATGCAAATTGCGCATCCTATCGGCTTCCAGTTCAAAACTGACCGCCAGCCTTGAGGCTTCCATGGTTTGGAAATAAGCGGTGTAATCGGTGCCGGTAAAAGCATTTTCGTCGCCGCCATTTTCGGCGACAATGCGTGAAAACTCACCGGCGGGATGTTTGTCGGTACCTTTAAACATCATGTGTTCAAGCATGTGCGAAATGCCGGTAATGCCGCCCGGCTCATAACTTGAACCCACTTTGTACCAGACCTGGGACACGGCGACCGGCGAGCGGTGATCTTCTTTAACCAGCACTTTTAAGCCATTGCCCAGCACATGCTCAGACACTTTAATATCGGCATGGCTGGCAAAAATCGGTAGCCACAGCAAGGCGGCGTAGAGTAATCGATTGTTCATGGTTCCCTCTTGGGTCAATTAAAATAGTTCTTGAAAAGTAACTACTCAGCGAAAAAAGAAATAAAACACGAATGCCAAAAGTAGGCGCCTCTAGGCGACACGGATAGGACAGATTGACACAGATTTTTTTAGAATGTGCTGTGCTTTTAATCAGTGACTAGCCGTTTAATCAGTGTAATCCGTGTTCAATTTAAAGTTTAATTAAACTGACTTTATCGCCAGCGTCAACATAAAATCGGTTTCTATTTCAAAGTCATTAGCCTTTTCAATGGCTTGTTGAACCTGTTCATTGGCGCGCCAGGCAAAAGGTGTCATGTGCAACAGGGCGAGCCGTTGTTGCGGATTCGGGGTGATTTTGTAACTGATGCGCTGTGTGTCAAGGCGCTCGAAACCTGGCGGCAGCGGGTTTTCCAAGGCATGTTCCCTCACCTCGGCATAGATAAATTGTTTTAATTGCCATAAATGCCGGGGGCCGGGTGTCACAGCCAGCAACAAACCTGACGGTTTCAGCACGCGCGCCAGTTCGGCATCATTTGATGGGGCAAATATTCTCAGCACCGCATCGAAAAACTGGTCGGGATAAGGCAAACGGTTGGCGCTGGCAACGATAAAGCGGGCATTGGCCTGTTTTTTGGCGGCGGCAGCAATGGCATATTTGGCAATGTCGACGCCGTGCAAGCTCATCGTATGAGGACAAAAGGCTTCGAGTTGGCGGCTGTAATAGCCTTCGCCACTGCCCAAGTCAAGCAGTTGTTCAGGTTGGCTTGCGGCTATCATCATCGCGGCGGCTTTGGCCATTGGTTCATAATGACCGGCTTCCAAAAACGCGCGTCTGGCCTGCATCATTTGCTTGTTATCACCTGGCTCAGACGAGTGTTTAAACTGCACCGGTAACAGGTTCAGATAGCCTTCTTTAGCCAAGTCAAAGTGATGGTTGTTTGCGCAAACGTAGCTTTTTTGCTTTAACTGTAACGGGACAGCGCAAAGCGGGCATAGATAACAGGAGGGTGGCTGAGCTTGATGCATGAAAACAGGGTGTTTTACTGGGTCAGGCCGTGCAAAAATGCTGGAGGGGTTGAACGGTAGTTTTTAATGAAAGGCAGGGGCAACTTAAAGCTGACCCCTGCCTTGAAATAAAAAGTCGGCTCTAATGCTTAGAGTGACTTGTAAATTTCTAATGCTTTGTTTAATTCTTCAATAGCTTTTGGCTCATCAGCACTTTTACCGATGATTTGAGCTTTAATAAGGCTATCGAGGCCTTGTTTTACCAGAGCTTCGTTGCCTACGATTTCATCAGAAGCGCTACGTGCCGCTTTTTCATGGATATAAGCGGCATTGAAATCATGTTTGTTGATTTCAGCGATTGCAGCTTCAATATGTGCAACAACTTCAGCAGCTTTTGCATCTTCTGCGAAAGCTACGTTAGTGGCACCTAAAGAGATAGCCATAGAAAAAGTGAGTATTGCTTTTTTGATTAAATTCATCATATACCTAACGTGTTTTGATGTGATTTCAGACGGTATCTGAAAATAAATGAGTGGAAAGGAAAATCGCTTTCCGGGCACTATGATATACGAATAACCGCCATTTTATACAAGCAATTTAAAATTAAACGCAGAACAAGCGGCGATGAGTTGATTATTTTCAGGTTTCGGTCAATGGGTGGCAGGGGCGACGATACATAAATACTGCTGGGAACGGCCATTCTCAAACATGACTATTCGATTGACGATGTCCTCGGCGCTGCTGTTGCCTATCGGGCCTGCGGTAATGCGTCCGGTTGCGGCGCTAACCAGATGCACGTAACTCTTATGTGGGCCGCCCGCCAACGGTGAATTAATTAACAGCCCGGTTTCATCTTTCTCGATCATTTTTATCGGGGCCGCGCTACCGGGGTTGCAGGCGCCGAAAAAAATCAGGCCATCTTCCGATGTCAGTGAATTCAATGAATCGGCGAAATGCAGGAACCGTTCCGGCGAGATGGTCGCCGATACTTTTTGCTCGAACAGGGGTTCCCGGCAAATTTGTTCGCAGAGCTGGAGACGGTAGGAATGCTGGTGTACCGGGCTGGTGGCGAGCTGATCCGGTGAGCAATATTGCTTAAAACAGGCCTGATCCAGCGGTTGCAGCTGTTTTTCAAGGTCTTTAAGCCGCCGCCAGATGATGCTTGGATTCAGCTCTTCCAACTCGCTCCAGCGGGTCGCCATATAGTCGCTGAACAGACGGTTCTTTTGGGGGTCGTAGGTAATCGATAAAGCATTTTTAAGCCCAGGCTGCGACTCGGAAAGTTGTTGCAGCGTGCCTTTGTTGGCGCTTATCTGAAAGTCTTGCCAAAAGACCGCATTGTTCAGTACTGGGCCGTCGAAACCGCCGTGGCTGATAAAAATAACCCGGTCGAAAGGTGGCTGTTGTTGCTGTATTAACTCGACTTGCCGGTAATAATCGGCCCAACTCCAAACATCGCGAAGCTGGGTCACTTTGGCATGAAAGCGCTTGCGGTAAAAGGCCGCCAAAATGCGTGCGGGTTGTTCCGACCAGCGTGGGCTTTCGTTACTATGTGGCTCCTTGCTCAACAACGGCACCAGCAGCACTCGCAGAGGCGGGCGCTGCAATGCGAGGTCATCCAATTTGCCGTAAAAAGAGCGGCATGACCTCAAGTGGTTATCATTGCTGTAAGCTGTGGCAACGTAAATGCACAGCAGTAATAGGCAAATCAGATGCTTGATATGCATGGTTTAGGTGGTGCTCGATTTTAAAGCGGTGATGCCCAGATTAGCCAACTCATCGGCCCGGTCGTTATTTTTGTCTCCCGAATGGCCTTTGACCCAAGCCCATTCAATCGTGTGTGCCTGAATGGCGCCATCCAGTCTGCGCCACAGGTCTTCATTTTTAACCGGCGCTTTAGACGCTGTTTTCCAGCCGCGTTTTTTCCAGTTGACCATCCACTCGGTGATGCCCTGCATGACATATTTTGAGTCGGTATTGATCTGCACGGCACAAGGCCGGGTCAGCGCTTCCAAGGCCTGTATCGCTGCCATCAATTCCATGCGGTTGTTGGTGGTGGCAGGGTCGCCACCGTAAATTTCCTTAACGCTGCCTTTGTAGCTGAGTATGGCGCCCCAGCCGCCCGGCCCCGGATTGCCTTTGCAGGCGCCATCGGTATAAATAATGACGGAGTCAGTCATGTCTGTTGATTTGTGTGGTGGGTGAATTGAGTGAGTTTGTAAGTATTAAGCGGGGATTTAATATCGGTACCGGAGTTAGCGGAATCAGGCTGTAACGGCGTTTGATAGCCTTAACGGCATAGGCGGTCGAAGTAAAAGAGTGACTTCGGGTGATAAATTTCCCATGCGTTGATTTTACCGTATCCAACCCAAATTCGGATAACACAGTCACTTCAAAATTTAATAATTTCAGCCAATCCAAAATTCTTGGGCGGGAAATAAAATGCCCCCGCCATGAATCAGCCATTTTTTTGTCCCATAAAAATTGGTATCTGACCCATAAACTCCACGGATTAAAATTCAGCACCAATAATAGGCCTTCGGGTTTTAACACGCGCTCGACTTCGCGCATGGTCTGAAAACGGAAAGCATCAAACTCCAGTAAATGCGGCATGATAATCATATCGACAGAGTTGCTTTGCAAAGGCAAGGTGTAGGCTTTAGCCTGGATTTTCCTCGCCTTATCGCAGCCCAGATTTTTAGCGTCAAGTATGGTAAAACTTTTGTATAAGCTGCAGTCAATGAACTCATTTTCCCAGCCTAACCCGCCAATCTGCAAAATAGTCTGCTGACAACTGACGGTAATGGAACGCCGTAAATAGTCCGCCTCAAGCTGTTGCAGCAGTTTGCCTCGTGGCGTTTGATACCAGGCAAATAAGAAATTACGTTTCATGGGTAGACCCTACGCTATCTGTCTTTGATGATTTTCAATAAAAACAAGCTATAATGATAACATTCTAATAACAAACTTCACTTTATAAAGGGTTATATGATGCGCGTTAACTTTAACAGGTCGATTAAATCTTTATCAGTATTGACCTTTTTAATCGCAACCGGTTGCTCCACAACGCCCAAGCCCCCCCTTAATGACAGGCCGCCTACCGTCTCCAAAACAGACGGCAATTATGTCAAGTTTTCACGCTTAAACTTGGGCAAGAAAAAGCACTCATTACCGATAAGATACAAAAATTCAGTTTGGGAGCGGTTGTTATCTTTATATTCGCTGCCCGAGATTGAAAACGAACGGATTGACCGCGAATTAAACTGGTACCTACGGCATCCTGCCTATCTTGCCAGGATTCAACAGCGGGCTGAACCTTATCTGCACCTTATCCTTAATGAAGTTGAAGCAAAGCGCATTCCCGGCGAACTGGCCTTATTACCGGTGGTTGAAAGCGCGTTTATACCGGATGCGTATTCAAAAAGCGATGCCTCAGGGCTTTGGCAATTCATACCGGCTACCGGCCGCTTGTACGGCCTAAAACAAAATGCCTGGTACGATGGCCGCCGCGATGTTTATGCCTCAACGAGGGCCGCAACTTCTTTCCTAAAGCACTTGGGCGAACATTTTAATGGCGACTGGTATTTGGCGTTGGCTTCTTATAATTTCGGTAAAGGCAATGTAGGCAAGGCGATTGCAAAAAACCAAGAGCTGAACCGGCCGACTGATTATTGGTCATTAGACTTGCCTAAAGAAACGACAGATTATGTGCCACGGTTGTTGGCCATAGCCAAAATATTCGCCAATGTCGAAAAATATAATATCGACTTAAAATACATCCCTAATAAACCGTATTGCGAGCTTGTCGACGCCAAATCCCAGTTGGATTTAAGCAAGGCGGCGGAGCTGGCCAACACACCGCTGAACGAATTTTTAAAATTAAACCCCGGCTTCAACCATTCCAGCACCGCGCCGGAAGGCCCGCATCATTTGTTGATTCCGGTTGCCAACGCGCAATCATTTAAACAAAAACTGGCTCAATTGCCTTATGACCAACGCGTCAACAAGCAACGTTACTATCAAGAAACAATAGCAAAAACTCAGGCTGCACCACTCCAAACACACATACCCGGGCAGTATAAAGTCAAGGCGGGGGACAGCCTTTCCATAATTGCCGATAAAAACCATACAACGGTCAAGTCAATCCGGGACAGCAACCACCTGGCAGGCAATACGGTCAAATCGGGTATGCTGTTAAAAATGCCGGTACCGCAAACAACAGCTAACCCGGCAAAAACAGCTAAACCTAATAATATGGGCGGCGTCCAAGTCTATGTGGTCAAACCAGGCGACACCGTCTGGAATATCGCCCAGCGCTTTTCAGTCAGCGTCAGCGACATTACAACCTGGAATAACATGGCTCCAAAATCGGCATTGCTCTTAGGCCAAAAGTTGACTATTAAGGGCGGCAACCAGCAACGAGCCTCTTCTGCACCAGTCCGTTCAATCAGTTACACCGTCAAAAAAGGCGATTCACTGGCACAAATTTCGCGAAAATTTAATGTCTCAATTGCCGACCTGCGCAAATGGAACCCACCGGTCATTAGCAATAACCTTGTCCCTGGCGCAAAGCTGGTTGTGATACTTGACACCTGATGTTGCGCAGGCATTGGAAAACCTGAAAACATGACCGTTCAAAATTAACAGCCCTTGAGTAGTTACGAATGCACGAAAATTTCGTGGCTTTCGTATTAAGCGTGGATTTTATTTTTTACAGGCGATGATCATCAAGGGATGTTATCCCCCCTCAACCGGCCAGGCAAGTGCTGATCCCCAAAGCTGACGGATAAACCCGCCCATTGGGGATTCCCACGGTCAATGACCGGGTGGCGCAAATAACCGTCAAAATTAAAAAATTTCCAAAGCCAGCATAATTGCGTCTTCGCGGCCATTTTTAGCCGGGTAATAGCCTTTTCTGATGCCGATTTCGTTAAAGCCCATATCTTCATACAGGGCGATGGCGA
The DNA here is from genome assembly GCA_030684815.1 of Methylobacter sp. Taxonomy (GTDB): domain Bacteria; phylum Pseudomonadota; class Gammaproteobacteria; order Methylococcales; family Methylomonadaceae; genus Methylobacter_A. The sequence goes on from JAUXXQ010000101.1 coordinate 52,706, forward strand.
CGGCGTTGGATGGCCTTACTTCCAAAAATAAGGTTTCTGCCCGGCCTCTGGACATCTCGATAAGATTTTCCATCATTTTACGGCCTATGCCTTGTCCCTGTTCGGCGGGCGCTACACAGATATTGAGTACATGCGCCTCGCCAACAGCCATGGCGAGTATGCAGTAACCCAAGATGTTATCGCTTTCTTCGCAGACCCAGCAACTGTAGTTGGCCTTAAAGCAGTCTTTGAAAATGTCTTCTCCCCAAGGAAATTGATAATTGGCTCTTTCAATTGCCAGCACGCCGGGCAGATCCGAGCTGCGCATTTTTCTCAGGCGCATTAAATCTTTCCGGCCCACCGAGTCGGGAAATACTTTTGCGTAGAATTCCCTATCGGCATCGTAAACCACAAAGTCTTTTATTTTTTCCAGCATCATTCCGAACATGGTCAACCTTTAATATTTTTAACTGTTTGCACTGCGAGTTTCAAATCCGCCCAGGCTTTACGCTTGTCCAGCGGCGCTCTTAACAAATGTGCGGGGTGATAGACTACAACAACCGGCGTTTCATTTAAAGCGTGTATTTTTCCTCTGAGCTTGCCTATCGGCGCGTCTGTATCGAGTAAGGTTTGTGCGGACACGCGCCCTAAAGCTACGATGATTTTTGGCTTGATCAGCGCTAGTTGGCGTAGTAGGTAAGGCTTGCAGGTTTCGATTTCGCTGGGTTTCGGATCGCGGTTGGCAGGAGGGTGGCATTTTAAGATATTGGCGATAAAGACCTGTTCCCGATCAAGGTCGATGGCTCTGAGCATTTCGGTCAGCAGTTGGCCGGCGTTGCCGACGAAAGGCAAGCCTTGCTGATCTTCGCTTTGTCCGGGGGCTTCGCCAAGAAATACCCAATCAGCGTTTTTATTGCCCGAGCCGAAAACGGGTTGGTTGCGGGTTTCACATAAGCCGCATAGTAAGCAACCCATCACTTCGGCTTGCAACGTTTCCCAGCTGTCTTCTATGACAGCGGCTTGTTCGTCATTACCAGAGACTCTGGGCAACCAAACATCAATGCCCATAGCCTCTAGGTATTGCAGGCGTGTCGCGTTATCCAAAACCGTGTGCCTTAACTAGTCAAACATCGCCTTTTTGCGGATGCCGACGTTGGTCGGGGCTGTGCAACTTATTCAGGGCGTTGATATAAGCCTTGGCCGAGGCGATCACAATATCGGTATCTGCGCCCAAGCCGTTGACGATGCGGCCTGCTTTTTCCAGGCGGATGGTGACTTCGCCCTGCGCATCGGTGCCGTTGCTGATGCTGTTCACCGAATACAGCTCCAGCGCGGCTTCCGACTGCACCAGTTTTTCAATGGCTTTCAGGCTGGCATCGACAGCGCCGCCGCCGCTGGCTGTGCCGGTGACTTCTTTATTGTCCAGCCGTAGCGTCACCGTTGCGTTGGGAATTTCGCCGGTTTCCGAACACACTTTCAACGCAATCAGTTTGACGTGTTCATCTTCCGCCTCAAATCCGGCTTCCGAGATCAAGGTTTGCAAATCTTCATCAAAGATTTCGTGTTTTTTATCGGCCAATTGCTTAAAGCGGGCAAAGGCCTCGTTCAATTCTTCTTCCGAACCGAACTCAAAACCCAATTCGGTGATGCGGCTTTTGAACGCATTGCGGCCGGAATGTTTGCCCAATACCATGCGGTTAGCAGACCAGCCCACATCTTCGGCGCGCATGATTTCGTAGGTTTCACGGCTTTTCAAGACGCCGTCCTGATGAATGCCCGCTTCATGGGCAAAGGCATTAGCGCCGACGATAGCCTTGTTAGGCTGTACCGGAAAGCCAGTGATAGACGACACCAGTTTCGAGCAAGTCAAAATTTCGCGGGTGTCGATCCCGGTTTGGCAGGTGAATACGTCTTTACGGGTGCGCACCGCCATCACCACTTCTTCCAGCGACGCGTTACCGGCGCGCTCGCCCAAGCCGTTAATCGTGCATTCGACCTGGCGTGCGCCGTTCATGACCGCCGACAGCGAATTGGCGACCGCAAGTCCCAAATCATTGTGGCAATGCACGGAAAAAATCGCTTTGTCCGAGTTGGGGATACGGCGGATCAAGTTGGCAATGGTGGCGCCGAATTGTTGCGGAACGCTGTAACCTACAGTATCCGGGATGTTCAGTGTGGTGGCACCAGCGTCAATCACCGCTTCCAATATCCGGCACAAAAAGTCTTCTTCGGAACGTCCGGCGTCTTCCGGCGAAAACTCGACATCATCGGTATATTGCCGCGCGCGTTTGACCGCTTTCACTGCATACTCAATCACTTGTTCCGGCTGCATCTGCAACTTCATCTGCATGTGGATCGGCGAGGTGGCAATGAAGGTGTGGATACGCGAGCGGTTCGCACCTTTCAGCGCTTCGCCGGCGCGGTCGATGTCTTTGTCCAAAGCGCGGGCTAATCCGCAGACCGTGCTGTCTTTAATGACATTGGCGACGGCCTGCACGGCCTCAAAATCGCCGGGACTGGCAGCAGGAAAACCAGCCTCGATCACATCGACTTTCAGCCGTTCCAGTGCCTTGGCAATACGAATTTTCTCATCGCGGGTCATCGACGCACCGGGGCTTTGCTCGCCATCGCGCAAAGTCGTATCAAATATTATTAACTTGTCATTCATAAAAACTCCATTCATGGAGAAGCATCAACGCTGACGTTGAATTAGGAAAGTAGGGGGATTTAATTTAAGTGGAAAGAAGATAAATGCCCATCAGGGCAAGAATCTTAAAAGCAGGCACAACCACGCAGATAAAGCGTTAACACTGTTTTGCAAGGCATGATTGATATAAATAAACATGGTCGTGACTATACGCCAATGGCTGTGCGGCCTCAAGCAGATTTTAAGATTTGCGGCCCTGTAGCCTGCGTCTGCGCATGACCAGGGTAAAAACCGGGCCGGAAATCGCGTAGCCTAAAAACAACAAAAATAACATCGTTTGCGGCTGCGCCATGACAAACGCGATACCGAGCATCGCGGAAATGGCGACAAAAAAAGGCACCTTGCCTTTCAGGTCGATATTTTTGAAACTCGAATAGCGGAAATTGCTGACCATTAGCAAGCCGGTGCTGATGGTTAAACCCAGCGCAAAATATTTGAACAGCTCAATATCGTAATCATATTCCAGACAAATCCAGATAAACCCGGCAAGAATAGCGGCGGCAGCAGGGCTGGGCAGGCCTTGAAAATAATTCTTATCGGCTGTGGTTAGTTGGGTATTAAAACGCGCCAACCGTAATGCGCCGCCTGCGGTATGGACGAATGCTGCAAACAGACCCAAACGACCCATGCTGGAAAAAGCCCATAAATACATCACCAAGGCCGGTGCCGCACCAAAAGAAATCATGTCGGATAGGCTGTCGTATTGCGCGCCGAATTCGCTTTGCGTATTGGTCAACCTGGCTACCCGGCCATCTAAGCCGTCTAAAATCATCGCAACAAAAATGGCGATGACAGCGGTTTCAAAACGCCCGCCCATCGCCGACGTGATCGCATAGAAACCGGAAAACAAAGCGCCCGTGGTGAATAAATTAGGTAACAAATAAATTCCACGGCGACGGGTTGAGCGTTTTTCTTGGAGCATATTTAATTAATCCTTAAAGTTAAGCAGACAGTAAAAAAGTGCGCCGAATTATACAATGAGCCCGCAAACCGCACCTAGATTAATCAAAATCTATTGTGTTGACGGCCAGGAGTGCGGCGGCTACAGTGAGCCAACATTCAGACCACTCTAGCAAAGGTATTCGTCATGAAAATTTTATTGATATGGGCGCTTAGTGTGCTGACAGGCTGTACCGGTATCCCTGAGGGGCTAAAGGCCGTTGACGGTTTCGACATCAATCGTTATCTGGGCACTTGGTATGAAATCGCCCGGCTGGATCATCGCTTTGAACGGGGCTTGGAGAAGATTTCGGCGACTTATACGTTGCGTGAGGATGGCGGCGTTGATGTGCTGAACAAGGGCTGGGATGTAAAGGCTAGCGAATGGCAGCAGGCGCAGGGCAAAGCCTATTTTGTTGAACAGCCGGATCAAGGCAGGCTGAAAGTGTCTTTTTTCGGGCCGTTTTACGGCGGCTACAACATCATTGAGCTGGATAAGAATTACGCCTATTCGATGGTGACAGGGCCAGATCGCTCTTATTTTTGGATACTATCTCGAACTCCGCAATTGCCCGAGGCTGATTTGCAGGCCTTGCTTGAGCGCGCCAAAGCTCTGGGTTTTGCCACAGAGCAGCTTATTTTTGTCAGGCACGATTAGCTTTTTTTTGTGGGTGTTTATGCACATCAGCCTAAGGGATGCGTTTTTTCCGAAATTAGCTAAAGTTTTAACGGTTAGTTTCGATATGTTAAGCTCGGTGAAGTAAGTTGTAAGTGTTGTATACCTAATATTTATGGACAGGACATAAGGTTGTTGCCGGTTGTCAGCTCTATCTGTGTAACTTTAAGGGGGAAACTATGTTTAATTATAAATCATTGTCGCTGATTCCATTATTGGTGATGTTTGGCTTTACAGCTAATGTACAGGCCGAATCGATAAAAGTCGCAGCCAGTTTTCCTAAAGGCAGTGCGGGGGAGAAAGTTGCCAAATCATTGCCGGTAACGACTAAAATAACACCTTGCGAACCCTTAAAACATGATGCCGCAACATTTACGGTAACTTATGATGCAAAGCAAGGTGAGAAACTCCTCGATGTTTATGTGCTCTTTTACAATCCTGGGGGAGAGAATCAGTTTTACTCGCTGAGTAAAACTAATTTGGCGAGCGGCGTCACTGTGGACGCTTATCCTGACGTAGCCTCTTTAACGGCGGGCGCAGATCCTTATGTACCTGCGGGCTTGAATTTTTCGAGTGGTTCAGTTACCGAGTCGTTATTCGGTTCTTCTATTATAGTTGATGGCTTAGATACGGGTACATGGCAGCTGATCGGCATTTTGGCGGATCCGAACAACGCTATTGATTTTGATAACCCTGGCACATGGGTCGCTTGGGATGTCCAGACGGTCATGTTTGGCATGCCCTGGAAAGGTGCATCATTCGCAACTTGCGTTTAATCCAAATCACTCAAATACAAGTCCTCAATCAGTTTCCTTTCTTCTTGCGTCAGTAAAATCATGGAGAATTTTTTTTCGGAACGGCGTTGTTCGGACAGCTGTTGCAGTCGCCGCTCCTGGGCGCGCCTTTCATCGGAGCGTCGGCTATTGGTGCGTCGATTGGCTTTTGGCCAGGCCAGATAATATTTTTTGATATTTTCTATCCATTCCGCCGAGCCGAAGGGGTAGTGAATTTGGCGCCGGTCGGCGCTGCGCCGGGTCGCTGTCGCCCGGCGCGGTTGGCGTCGTAAATCATATAGATTCATGGTAGATAGCCTCCGTCGGCCGATTTTTTGTTAAGAAGAAAGTTTATTATTGGCTATCTAACGGCTACGGTCTATAAGTTCTCATACCTATTCATATCAAATAAGCCCCAGCTTTCGGGCTGTTCATGCTGGTATTTTTGATTAAACCAGTCGTAATAATCCCATATTTCCGGGTTGCTGCGGCGGATGCCGTAAGTGCTGTAAAACAAGTTCGAATCAGCTGTGCTTTGGCTGTGCTTGAGTTGCTCAATAAACGCCGGCAGTTGGGCTTCGGTGACGCCGAAAAACATATTGGGGTAACTGCCCAAAAAGCCCGGTATCACGGTCAGCGTGTCTTTTTCCGGTTCCCGTCTTAAGTTTTCGCCGAAAATAAACGAGACATTCAATAGTTTTTGGTTGCGCACTAAGGTATAGACCCGGTCTTTGGCCGGATTGGCGGTTTTGATGCGCAAAAACGACAGCTCCGGCAAGATGCCAATTTCCTTGCCTTTCAAGTCGGCCAATTGGCGCATTAGCACATCAATCTGGCTGGCGTCGTTACACGTTGTTTGCGCACAGCGGTTGATTAAGTCGGGCTGCCCGCCGGCGCGGCCTAAACGTTGTTGCAGGCGTTGAAAAAATTCATCTTTATAGGCCGTAGTTTGATAAGGGATAGCCGGTTCTTTGTCGGTGTTAAAGGTCGGCGTTTCAAAAAAGTTGAAAATCTTTAGGTCAATGCCTTCGTACCAGCTGTCATGCAAGGCTTTGCGCTGGTTGAGCGGGATGAATTTAAGGAAATTGTTTTCCGCTTCCATGCGCAAAAAATCCATGTACAGCCGCGTACTGATCTGATGGCCGATGGTACCCGAGACATTAAAACCGGCGGCGAGCAGATAATGGATGCGTTCAAATAAGGGATAATCGACCACCCAGGCGGTCAACGGCGGTTTGCCCAGCCAACCTTTGACCACCGTGGCACTGTCGAAATGACGGAACACTGTCAGCAAGGCGTTGTCGTTATCGCCGCCGCCATCCCAGAGCAGGTTTAAGTCAACCGGCTGCTGTAATGCGGTGTTGAATATTTCTTTTTGTTGCAGATAATGCCGTTGCCATGGGTTATATTCGCGCCATTCGAGAAAGCCGATATTTTCACCATCGGATGCGGGCATTTGCAGATAGCGGCTATGGTTGGCGAGAAACTCGGTGTATTGCCGATCAACTGCGGTTTGCGGTTTGACAAAGGCGACCCAGAATTGGTCGCGGATCACATTCAATGACGCCTGGCCGCGACAGACCGGGCCTTTAATGAAGCCGGAAAAGAAATACTGCGCGTCATCAAGCAGGAATTGGTAGCGCGATGCCGCCGGTAATTGGCTAAAGGTTTTAAACGGGTTGGCGGCGGCTTGCGACTCATAACCCGGCAGTTGTGTGATACGGTAATCGGGTTTTAAAAACAGCGCCTCAAAACGCTGCATTTTGTTGTCGCTCAGTTCAAACACAAAATGGTTCTTGTCGACAATGGTTGAGGTGAGCGGGCGCAGCCGGTAATAAAACCGCGCAACACCGGGCGCATCAAAAGGGCGCACGCTTTTAAGCTCATCAAGCGGCTGGCCTGTCGGCGTTTTAGAGCGCACCAGCTTATAAAATTCATGGTTCGGGTGGCCTTTAAAATGCAGGTCGCCGATGTACAAATGCTCGTACCAATAACGCGCGCTGAGTTGCTGCTTTAGCGATGTGCCGTTAAAAAACCGCTCCCATTTGTTAATTTCAGCAGCGGCTTGCGCCGATAAGGCCGGTTTAGCCGCGTCTGAGTTCGCGCCCTGTTTGAGCCAGTTTAACAGCGTGGTTTCTTCTGTTTGGCTCAGTGCGGGCAGGCCGTAAGGCATTCCCCACAGCGGGTGATTTTGTTGATGTTTGGCAAATTCATCCGGCGTGGGGCACTGTAAAGAACGCTCCAATTCCAGCTCGATGGCTTTGGGCAATTTGCCCTCGGGTAGCGGATTCTCGCGTTTCAGTAGCAGCGTTTTTGCCAGCAGCGCCTTCTCGATATTCGCTTCCGGCGATTGCGCCTGTTCATTCAATACAGGGAAAAAACCTTTATTGCGCCAGCCGGCTGTGCTGGTTTCATCAATAAAAAGTCGGCTCGGTTCCACCGCACGGAAGCGTTGATGATCGTAAACCGGATTTTTGCTGGCACCGCGTTGCAATCCTTCAAATGCGCTGAGATTAAGCTGGCACGGCGAATCGAAACAGGCATGGCAAGCGACGCAGCGGGAATCCAAAATCGGTTTGACGTCTTTGGTGTAAGAAACCGCTTCAGCGGCCAGCAGCGTGGCATTGTAAAGACTGCAAACGATGAAAAATAAATAAAAAACAGTTTTGTTAATCATTGGCCTTGGTCGAAATCTGTTGTTGAACGGCCTGCGGGCAGGTGCTTAAAGCAGGGTACAATGCTTTAGGAATGAAAATTTATTACAGCGTTTTCAAATTCGGTTAATTACTAAAAAAACATCAAAACAATAACATGGCTGGAGTGCAGGCTTTGCCTGCCAGAGCAGGCAAAGCCTGCACTCCAGCGATAATGACGACATAGGTTAGTAACTCATTTAAATTGAAAACGCTGTAACTTGTACAAAAAATAACGCATTAGGCTTAGTCTCTGTCTTTGCATGCGCAATTGTTCAAGTTGTTTTATTTTCATTCCTAAATCGGCGATTTTTATTTATTTTATCAACTGCAATTTGCACGACTCCAAAATAGAAACTAATACATTAAATAATGTATCTAACTCCTCAATCACAAATCGCTTGTTATAAAAAACAAATTGTTGATTTTTAAGCGTTGCAATTTCCCAAATTTCACCGTTTGAAACCAGTCCATAAACCCCCAATTGTTCGTCATTATTGATTTTTTGAATCGCAACCATTTCTAACGCACATTGCGCCCAACCTGCTGAAAAGTTGTCTTTTTTCGCTTCTACGACCGCGAGCAAAGGCGAGTCAAAAATAATTTTCCCTAAATCGGAGCGTTTAGAAATTAAATAATCTGGAATCCCTGTTAGTTCATCATCGTATTCAAGCGCGGCATGGCTCCAAATTGCAAAAATATTGGCATAGAGTTTCCAGGCTTCTTTTAAAACGGGATAAATTAAATTCTCACAAATGGCGGCTTCTGAAACGTCATAAGCGACTTCTTTAAGAGTAAAAAAAATGTCTTGGCGCACAGATTCATTGAGCGTTGCGGTTTTAATTATTTCAAAATCAGCTTCCTTATAATGAATTTGATAATGTTTTAAAACTGCCGCCAGCGATTTAAATTGATTGGTAAATGCCATTTTTATTCTCCCGTTTGCGAATTAATAGTTTCCATTGCGGTTTGTTCATCCGTTTCAATGGCGATTTCTACAGAGCGTTTGGCAGCCAAATGCTGGTTATTACTCACAGCCAACTAAGACCGCTAATCGCCAGAAATTCCCGCTATATCTAAAAAACATTTATAATCATAGCATTACATCATTAGTCACTGTGCAAAAAAATGCCTAAAAAACGTCCAGCCATCCCTCCGTTGGGCAGCCTAAAGCTGCAAAAAACCCTTTCAATGCCAAGTTTATTGGAACGCATACGCGGCCAGTTTGAAAGCATCCCCGAAACAAAAAAGCGGACTACCCTTTAACGGATGTGCTGATGTCTGCGCTGGCGATGTTCTTACTGAAAGACGGCTCATTTTAAGCACAATGCCACCGATTTTAGCACAGCCCATCGAATAGCCGTGGTCATGGTATGCTTGGTTTTAAGCTTTTAATTGGGGGCAGGGTTTGTTCCTGTTTACGCCTTTTTTTTATTTTTCGTATACGCCCATGCAATCACAAAACCTGTATTTAATCCATTCCGACAGCCTTGATGCCAAGCAGGTATCCCTTATCACCAAGCATCCTTTGATGGCCGAATACAATGTTGATATTCGCCCCATTAAATTGATGAACCTTAATGCCCTAAATATTAACGAAAAGCGAAATCAGGCCTTGGTGTGGGTTAGTCAAGCCGAGTTGCAATGTGTCATTACGGCAGCCTACAACAAGAAACTAACCTTAAGTTTTTTACCGTTGCCCAATGATAGCCGACCTGTGTTTTTTGACCATTTTGACCTACCCGTTAAACTGAATGATTGCTTGGTTTTGGCGTTAACGACAGAGCCTGTTGCTGTGGATTTGATCCGCTGTAACGGGGAGTTGCTCAGCCAAGACATTGGCCTGATGGGGCAAACGGCCTTTGCCGAATTGGTCGAGTCCGGCAATAACCAACGCTTTTGGAAAAAAAACATAGCCAATATCCAGCGATTGCTACATGCATTTAGCCTGAGACCCATCCCAATACAACTTGAAACAGCCAAAGGCAAATCGGTAAAAACCGCCATCGTTGGCTTTTATTTGCTGGATATGGCCAAAACCTCGGCATTCACCAAACTCTTTGACGATTCGGTTTCATTAAAGGATGGCCGTATTTCCTTAATGCTGTTTGCCCCGCAATCTATCCTAGGCTATATCCAATCGTCCTTGCCCTTTGTGCCCTCTACCCAAAAGAAATTGACGGAACAGTTGGGTTTTGTGCGCAGTACGTCGGTGCGCCTGACTACGCAGCATGATACGGATTATTGGATAGAAAACAAAATTGTCAGAACCCGTGAGTTGGTTATAGAAAACATGAAAGGTGCACTCAACATCCATGTTGGCAATAAATTTAGGGAAATCAAGCCGCAAAGTGATGATAAGGAAAATTTTAGCGTTGAATATTTGCCCCAGCAGAATGCGCGCCTTAAATATCTGAGCAAAACACTGCCATTTTTCCAACATGCGCTGGAATCCGATTTTAAGGATTTATTTTTAATTTTAAAAAACAACGCTAAGACGACAAACACTTACTTGTTGTTGATGGTGTTGAGTTCCTTATTGGCGACCTTAGGCTTATTTCTCAACAGCCCGTCTGTCGTTATCGGCGCCATGGTACTAGCGCCGTTGATGGCGCCTATCATTTCTCTGTCCATGGGCTTGCTGCGTTCCGATAAAATTTTGGCTCAGCAATCCGTTCTTACCTTAATCTCGATGTTCCAGTTTTTAAGCTTAGAAAAATAACTAAAAAACGGATAAGCTAACCAATGTAAACTTCCGTTCATTTCAGCGCTATGTTGATGCATGAACCGGCACACTTTATAAAAACATTTGTCAGTGATTTAGATACCTCCTTGGGCCAGCTAAAACCCAATGCCAAGCTGACACAGCTACAAAAGATTTGGCTTGGATTTTGTCTGACTGGGATACTGCTGACCCATTCGGTGTGCTGGGCAAAATTCGAACGTGCGAGTTTGGGCGGTTATAAAATCGGGGCGCTGTCCTGGATGTTTCGCGAAGCCAAAATAGCCTGGGACACTTTACTGTTGGCGAGCGTCACCTTGGTTTTGGAACGGTACGGGGTCACTGAAGGCGTGCTGGTCCTTGATGAATCCGACCGGGCGCGGTCAAAGCGAACCCAACGGATTCATGGTGTACATAAACAAAAACACAAGGCTTCAGGTGGCTACGTCAACGGGCAGACAGTAGTGTTATTGTTGCTGGTCACACAGTCAGTGACTTTGCCGGTGGGCTTTGCTTTTTACCAGCCTGATCCGGCGTTGACAGCCTGGGCAAAAGAAGACAAACGCTTGAAAAAAGCAGGCGTGGTGAAAAAAGAGCGTCCTGTCCAGCCTGAGCGTGATAGCCGTTACCCGACTAAAACGCAGCTTGCCTTACAGCTGCTGCAGGCCTTCAAGGCTGCCCATGGTGCCATTAAAATCAATGCCATATTAGCGGATGCCCTGTACGGTGAAGCGAAGTTTATGGACCAGGCGTCACAGCTATTTGATGGCGCCCAGGTTATCAGCCAGTTGCGCGAGAACCAGAATATTGACTATCGCGGCAAGAAACAGAATTTGAAAGATTATTTCACCACCATCAACCCCGGCGTGAAAGTGGCCTTGCGGGTACGGGGTGGCGAGGAAGTAAAAGCCACAGTGGGTAGCGCACGGTTAAAAGTCACCGCGCATGGCAAAAAGCGCTTAGTGGTTGCCTTGAAGTATGAAGGCGAAAGTGATTACCGCTATTTAGTGGCCACCGATATGACGTGGCGCACAATAGATGTGATTCAAGCCTACACCTTGAGATGGCTTGTAGAGGTTTTTTTTGAGGACTGGAAGCTTTATGAAGGATGGGGGCGTGAGGCCAAACAATTGGATGAGGAAGGATCAAGCCGTGGCCTGATCCTGAGTCTGTTGTTTGACCATTGCCTCCTCCTTCACCCAGAGCAGACGGCCCGCATCGAAAACAAACTGCCCGCGTATACCGTAGGTAGCCTGCAAAGAAAATCCCAAATGGCGGTACTGCTCGAATTTATCAAAACGGTGTTGGAGGATCAGAATCCTGCGGATAAGCTCAAGGAATTGGCAGGGCTTGTGGATGACGTTTTTCAGTTAATGCCTTCGGGAAAGCATATGGTTGGCCGTGATTTAGGCCGCATGGAACCGACGG
>JAUXXQ010000108.1 GCA_030684815.1 Methylobacter sp.
CTTGGAATAAGAGAATGGGGGTGTCCTGACTGTGGGACAAGGCATGATAGAGATATTAACGCCGCCAAAAACATTCTCCGATTGGGGCATCAATCGCTAGCTGTAGGAATCCCCGTCCTTTAGGGCGGGGAGGATGTCAAAATAAATGACGGTAAATTATTCCCAGCTGGCTAAAAACATTAGTTTCAAATGTTTTATACAAAACAATCTTGTTTTCTGTGCTGAGTGTTAGTGGCTTAACAACTTCAGCCAAGGCGTGAACTAATTTATTCGGGAATATTGGGTGTTGGCTGCCAGCAATTGTTTGTTGTCCCGGTTGGCTGGCAAGTTGCCGGTTAAGTTGGGTCAATTCGTCATAAAATAGATGCTCACATTGGCGGATAATGGCCGCGATAGCATTGTTTTCTTCCATAATATCATCATGGGTCAGCGATATGTCTGATAAATCAGCTGGTTGGCGCGAATTATCCTGTGTCTGGCTGTTATCGAAATTATCCTTAACAAGAGCCAAGTAATTTTGTTCGAGGTCATGGCGTATTGAGCGCAGGTATTCGCGCAAATTGTGGTATTGGTCTTTAGTCATTTTTTCGCGCTTCCTGCCTAATTGCAGGCCGAACTCAAGGTCAATGCGCAAACAGCAATTGTCCAGTAATTGCTCAAAATGCTGAAAGAAAACTGTTTTAAGGGTTGGGTCGGAAATATCATGCACGGCAGGTTCTGTTTGGGTGTTATCGTCGGTGTTAAGCGGATTAGAGCCGCCATCTGGCCGCCCATTGTCTTGTGCTTCTGTGATGCCTGCCATGCCGCCTTTTAAAACCTTGGCTTCCATGCCATTGTTGAGCAACAAAAATGCTGCGGCTTCGCTGATTTTACCGTCCGCACATACCACAATGAACCGCTTGTCCCGGTTTAATGTGTGCAGCTGCATCCTTAAAGAGAAAAAAGGTTCGTTGACACTGCCTTTAATATGATGTTTTTTATAATCTTCCGGTGTGCGCACATCCAGCAAGATAGCGCCTTTCTTCCTCGCTTCCTGCATTTCGCTGTAATTTACAAAAATTAAGGAAGGCTGTTTTATCAGCGAAATAAAGCGTTCTTTGTCCAGGCGCAAGAGGGACATGTCGGTCAGCGCGGTAATGGTTAAATCTCTCGGCGCGCCGGAAAGCAGCGCATCTTCGCCAAAGGTGTCCCCGGCTACCAATTCGCGTATTTTAATGCTTTTTGCGGTTGGCGAGGCTTTGCGCGTACACAGGCATTGCCCGTTTTTAATCAGGTAATAATAATCGCCCTCACGGCCTTGTTCGATAATGATCTCATCTTTTTTAAACTCAACAGCTTCCAGTTTGAGCAAAACTTTTTGTAAATTAATCGGGGGTAAGCGTTGAAAAATGGGTGCTTTTAACAAAGCAACCATCCAGTCATCCGAACTGGCTTTTTTATCTTTTGTAACCATGTCGCTGTTGTCCTTTTTTTGTGGTTAAGGGCTAATAATGGCTTGGGCTATTTTTCCTGCAAATGCCATACGCCTTGCCCGGTTAATAATTTCCGTCCAAGCCAATTTTCTAGCGTTAACTGATCCTGCTGGTAAATGGCCGGGCAAGGCGGCAATGTTATTTCTTGTTGCTCCACCGCTGCCAGCCAATTTTCCCAGGCTGTGATGTTTTCAGTGCTAAATCGCTCATCTCCATGATGGCCTAAAGCATATAACATGGCCGGGGCAGTCCGGCCTTTAACGCAAACCAGGCCTAAGCGCCTGGTCGGAATGTCCAATGTTTTGGCGGTTTCGGCCAGTTCGCCGGTGACGATAATCTCGGTGTTGAACAGGCGGGTCAAGGCTTCTATTCTCGACGCCAAGTTTAACGGGTCGCCGAGTATGCCGAATTTTCTGACCCCGCGTTTTGGGCCTAAGTCACCCATCACCACAAGGCCTGCGGTCAAGCCGATGCCGGCATTGATGGTTTTGCTGATGTCGTGCAACACTTGGGGCTCAAATTTGCCGGCATAGCGGGACGCTACCGAGGCAAAAAATTGTTGCTGCAAAACCGCCAACTCTAAGGATGCGTTCAAGGCGTTTTGATAAACCTGCTGCTGTCCATTTTCAGGGACAGGCCAATAATAACAAACCATGTCCCCGACATAAGCTTCGAGCCAGCCCTGATATTTATCCTGCAACATTAACGAGGTTTCATTCAGGTAATCGTTCATCAGGTTGAGGATGTTTTTAGGTTCCTTCAGGATGCCGGTTATCGTGGTGTAGCCTTCGAGGTCGCTCATCAGCACGATGACCTGGTTGGAGGTGCTTTTAAAGTTTTCATCGTTTTTTAATTTAAGCAGCAGGTTATGGACTTGTTGCGGCAAGTATTGCTTGACTATTTTCCCTTCCCGAAAGCCTATCAGCAAACGTGCGCCGGTGGTCTGTAGGCTGCCGGTGACAAACGTCAACAAGGCGGCTGTCACCGGCCACAGCTGCAATTCAGGGTTAATGAAACACACTGCGATGATGCCGCTAAAAATCAGGCTGCCGACCAGCCACAGCATAGATTGGCTTAAATAAGCGCCTGCCATGACACTGGCGATGGCAACGCCAATAAACAGCACTGTGTTGAGAGTGTTGCCGGTTCGGCGCGGATAATCCTGGTTTAACAGTGTTTCCACGGCATCGGCCAAGTATTGCGCGCCCGGCGTCAACTGTTTGGGGGCAATAACCGCCGTGGTCATCGGTGTGATCAGCGTGTCGGTGGTTTCGGTGGGCGCGGTCACCTGAAAGATGACCGCTTTGTTGTTGGCCGCAGCGGCGGCGTTGATGGCGGTTTCCTGATTGCAAGCCGCCAACACGCTTAAGGGCAGGAACAGGCGTTCGGCGTTGTTTTGTACGGCATAAAGCGGGCGGCTTAAACGGATGCGTCGGCAGGGGACGTTTTTGTCGCACATTTCGTTTTGGCCGGTATCGGCCAAAGCGGCTTGTAAGCGTTCTGGCTGTACCGATTTTGCCAGCCTCAACACCGCATGGTTGTCGCTCAAGTCAATCCAGCGGGCAATGGGGCTGTTACGTGTCGCCAAGCGGTCTGATGCTTCAACAGCTTGCCCGGAAATAAGCTCGGGGTCGTTATCGAACAGCAAAAAGTCCGGCAATTCTTTTTGTTCGATGGGGAAGGGCGCGGTGCTGAAGTGCGCCAGAGCCGGTTCGGCCATCATTAAGGGCGCCCTGCCTGCGCCACTGCCCAAAACTTGGCACTGATTGGCCGAGGTGACGGCGCATTGCGGCTCAGACCAGCGCACCTCGCCATCCGCTTCAATGCAGACGGCGTAAGGCATTCGCCCTTCCAATTCTTTTGATACCCTGGCATCCAGAAAAATACCTTTAGCGCCCGCCGCCACCAAGCGTTCAGTTGCCAGTGCAATCAACGGCAAGGCCTGCACACGCGACACGCTGACCGGTATGTTTTCGTCCAACGCGACTACAGCCACGTATTTCCATTGTGTACGCGCTTGGCTGACGACAGCGGAATCATGGATCCAATAATCGATGCTGTTGCCGAAGACAAAATCCAGACCCATACCGGTGAATGCGGCGATGCTGATAAAGGCCAGCAATAGCCTGTTACTGATGGGCGGCGATGTTGATGCCATACTTTAAAATTGGTTGGATAACCAAATGGCTTGCGACAATGGGGGATAGGAAAAATCTTTGATAATGGCTGTCAGGCAACCAATAAAGGCTTGGTCGGCATGGTATCGGCCTTCAGTTGTAGAATTGAGCTTATTCACTTGGCGGCTAGTGTCTACCTGCCAAGTAAATTTCACTGGCGGATTAGCGGGATTAATCGCCCGGCATAAGTTAACGTCCGGTTGCATAGCTGAAAGGATACTTTGTTTTAGGTCTTCTTCGTTGTTTTGCGGCGGTTCGGTTTTATCGCTGTCCCCGAACAGGGGGACTGTGCGCATTCTGACCGAGGTCGTCCTTTCTTCGGGCGCTGTGGAACCGGCACCGGCTGTTGCAATAACGCAACTGAGTGCGCTTCCACAAGTCATTTTGTTCGCGGCCCATGCGCTGCAATCGGCCACATCAGTAGGTTTTATCCAGGGCAGCTGGTCGCTGTCAACACGGATGCGGATAGGCGTGGCCGAACGGTTCTGACAAATCCCTTGGGTAGCGTTCAGTCCGGCGTCTGTTGCCTTAAACCATAAGCGTGCGCCGGGGCTTAGATTAAACTCGCTGCCTAGGGCAATGTCATCAACGCTGTTACAGGTATTGCCGGAAATGGCGACACCGTTACTTTTGTTGGACAAATAACGCAACGTGCCGCATTCATCGGCCTGCACAACAGTCATCTGGCCCAACAACAGGACAGCGCTGATTAAAAACAGATTTTTTTTACATTTTAATGGCATATCGCAGACCTAAGTTTTTATGATGAACCTTCATTAGGGTAACAGCGCAGACAATCGTTCTACGAAAACCTACGCTTATTTACCTAAAATAAGACGGTCATTTTTGAGTTTTTGGGACGAAGAATTTAAACCTTTTTTGTGGCATTTGCTAGTATTAGCCGTAATCCTGAGCCTATATTGAGCAGAGTGGCAAGGTTTTTTAAATTATTGGCTAGAAACGAAGGGCGTAAAGAAAGTAAAGTCCTTCGTGTCTTTGGTAGGGAATAAGCATATTAAGTAACTGCTCAGTGAAAAAAAGAAATAGGACGCGGAAAGCACAGATCAGACGGATTTACACGAATTTTTTAAAATAGGCTGCGCTTTTAATCAGTGATTATCCGTTTTACTTGTGCCCCAGAGGGTATCAGTGCCATCCGCGTTCTAATCCATTATTTTTAACAAGCGCTGAGCAGTTACTGTATTAAAAGGCTTTTGAGTGGCTACAAATGACAAAACCGAACCTAATTAATGGTGTGCCCATGTGTGTAATCAAAAAACTGCCCCCCGTTGCCCTGGCCGCGCTGTTTTCTGTGGGCTTTTCGCCATGGGCTTGTGCCATTGGTGGCGCGGAATCCATGGATCGGCCCAGTGCGCGGTCACTGCCGCTGCCGAATGACGCCATGAACCCGTCAGCCGAGGGCTTTACTTTGCCGCCGGTGCCTGAGGTTGCCCGCGATAACCTTAATCGCCGCACTTTGTTCGTCAGGCATATCCTTATTGACGGCAACAGTGTTTTTCCCGAACGTGATTTACGCGCAATGCTGCACCCTTATGAAGGGCGCGACGTTTCCATTGCCGAGCTGGAAGCGTTACGGCAGCAGCTTACCCGCCATTATATCGATCGCGGTTATGTCAATTCCGGCGCCATTATTCCGGCCGATGCGTTCAAGGACGGCGAGCTGCATATCAAAATCATCGAAGGCCGTCTTGATGAAATACGGGTAAAAGGCACGGAACGTTTGCGCGAGGGCTACGTTATCAACCGTTTAGTGGGCGAAGCGGACGCGCCTTTTAACTTAACCGAGCTGCAGGACAACTATCAACTGCTGCTGTCCGACCCGTTGATCAGCCGCATGAACGGGCGCATTTTGCCCGGCACCGCACCCGGCCACAGTATCCTTGATCTGGATGTCACCCGCGCCAAACCGTACCAGCTCAGATTGTTCGGCGACAACCAGCGCCCGCCTTCGATAGGCGCGGAAGCCTTCGGTGTGAACGGCGTGTTGCGCAACCTCACGGGATTGGGCGACAGCCTTAATTTCACCTTCATCACCAGTGAAGGTTCGACCCGCTACGCAGGCGGTTTCAGTGTACCGGTCACCGATTGGGGCACACAGGCCTTCTTTCGCTTTGATGAAGGCGACTCCATGGTATTGGAGCAGCCGATCCGCGCGATCGACATCAAAAGCCAAGTGCATAGCCTTGAGGGCGGCATCAGCCATCCATTTATTAACACCTTGCGCCAGCGCTTCAATGTTGGCGTCATGCTGGCGGTGCGCGAAAACGAAACCACGCTACTGGGCAAGCCGTTTTCCTTTGTGCCCGGTGAGCCGACCGGGCGCAACCAGGCCACGGTCTGGCGGCTGTTTCAGGATTTCAGCCAGCGTTGGGATAATCATGCACTGGCTTTGCGTTCCACTTTTAGCGTTGGCATGAACGCGCTGGGGGCGACCCCGGAGCTGCCGGTTTCGCCCAGCCTTGCTGGCTTGCACACACAATACCCCGATAGCGAGTTTTTCGTCTGGCTGGGTCAGGCGCAATATGTTTGGCGGTTATTCGATAACGGCAGCCAGTTTGTGGTGCGCGGCAACGCACAATTCAGCGACGAACCGCTGTTGCCATTGGAGCGTATTGCTGTTGGCGGCATGAACACCGTGCGCGGTTATCGCGAAAACCAACTGGTGCGCGATCAGGGTTACAGCGTGTCGACAGAATTTCGTTTGCCAGTGATTGGCGGCGGCGACCCCGGCGCAAGACACCGTCTGACGCTGGTTCCGTTCATGGATTACGGCCAGGCCTGGAACCACGGCGAACAATCCGACGCGCTTTATTCGATTGGCGCCGGTGTCGAATGGCAATTTAAACCGGTCAGTTTCGAGTTGTATTACGGCTATGCGCTGAACAAAACCAGTCCGCAACAACGGGGCGATTTACAAGATGACGGCCTGCATTTTCAGGCGCGTTGGGATGTATTTTAAAGCGTTTTTATTGATCTCAAACACAGGAACTCATCATGAGCCGGCGTTTACTTATCCTTTGTTTTTATGTTATCTCCGGCATGGCTTTCGGCGCGGCGGATAACTTTAATACCCTGCTCGATGCAGGAAAAGCACACCTTCGCCAAGGCCAGTATTTTTTGACGTTGGATGATTTGCAATCGGCGCAGACCTTAGCCGTGACCCCGGAACAACAGGCGCAGGTTAAGGGAACGCTCGGTTTGGCGCATTATCAAATGCGCCACTATGAGCAGGCCGATGCCTTGCTGCGCCAGGCGATTGCCCTGAATGTCGGCGAGACGCAAGACCGGGCGCGCTGGACGGCGACCCTGGCGGAGCTGCACAGCAACCGGGGACGGAACGATGATGCCCGCCGCTTATATGCCGATGCGTTAAAGCTCACCGGTAACAACCAACAGCTGATTATCGGCATCCATTTAGGCCAGGCGGCCTTGTTGCCGCCCGAACAACGCCTTGCCGAGCTGTTGCGCATTTATGACCATCTTGGTGCCATCAGCGACCCGCTCGAACGCAGCCGCTATCTGTTGAATTTGGGAACCCAAGCCAAGCGCTTAAATGCCCCCGGTTTGAAACTGGCCTACGACAGTTTTGAGCAGGCTCGTCAAACGATTGGCACACAACAGCCCCGGCTGTTGGCGGAAAGCCTGGATGCGCTCGCCCAGTTGTATGAAGACCAACAGCGTTACGATGAAGCCTTGCGCCTAAACCGGCAGGCCATACAATCCGCCCAAAGCATCGAAGCCCGCGACTTGCTGCTGGAAATGGAATGGCGTCAAGGCCGCCTGTATCAGCAGCAACGGCAGACAGCCGAAGCCATAACCGCCTACCAGAATGCGGTCGGGCACATCGAAGCCATTCGCCAGGATATTCCGGTTGAATACCATAATGGCCGCTCTTCATTCCGCGAACTTCTGGAGCCGGTCTATCTGGGACTTGCCGACCTGCTATTGGCGCAAGCCAGCCAACAGAGCGGCGACAATAAAACCCTGTTATTGCGCCGTGCGCGGGAAACCGTGGAACTGATCAAGCAATCCGAGCTGGAAGACTTTTTGGGCGGCCGTTGCGCCGTACACAGCAGCAAAGACGCCTTGCTGGAAGCCGTGGAACCGACCACCGCCGTTATTTATCCGATTCTATTGCCTGACCGGCTAGAATTACTGGTCAGCAGCGGCAGCGAGATACGGCAATATAGCCAACCCGTGTCTGCCGTCACCTTGCAAAATTTGGCGCAACAACTGGCGCGCAGTCTGCGTAAAGGCAAAAGCGATGCCAAACCCATCGCCCAGCAGCTTCATCATTGGCTGATTGCCCCGATCGAACCGTGGTTGCGCGAACATCAGGTACAAACCCTGGTGCTGGTGCCCGATGGCGCGCTACGTCTGATTCCGCCCGCCGCTTTGCATGACGGCGAACATTATTTGATCGAAAACTATGCCGTGGCGATTTCCCCCGGCCTGACGCTGTTAGAACCCGCGCCGCTGCAGCAACGCGGCATCAACGTGTTGCTGGCCGGGATGAGCGAACCCGGTTCGGTGGTCGAACATTTGCCGCGCATTTTCCTGCAAGCGATGGTGCGCGGCGGTAGCGGACGCGGCGTTGATATTGACGACCTGCCGCGCAGCCGTGCGCTGCCGGTAAATATGGAGGAACCGGGCGATACCCGGAACGTCGATGCGGAACGCGATGTCGAACGCCTGCTGAAAGACCCCAACTTTCGCCAAAACTTGAAAACCCAGCTCAGCCTGCCCGGCGTTGCTGAAGAAATCGACAGCCTGCAACGGCTAGTGCCCAACACCCGGCTGATGAACGAAGGCTTCACCGTTGAGGCGTTCAAACAGCAAGCCGTAAAGAAACCTTATTCGGTGGTGCATATCGCTTCCCACGGCGTCTTTGGCAAAACCGCCGACACCAGTTTTCTGATGGCTTACGATAATGTCATCAACATGGACGAACTGGAGCAGTTGCTAAGATCCGACAAGTTCGCCAAACAACCGGTGGAATTACTGACCTTGAGCGCCTGCCAAACGGCCGAAGGCGATGACCGCGCACCCTTGGGCTTGAGCGGCATTGCGCTCAAAGCCAAAGTGCGCAGCGCCTTAGGCAGCTTATGGCCGGTATCTGACGAGGCCGCCTCATTGCTGATGGCGGAATTTTATCAAGCCCTGGCAAAACCCGGAACCAGCAAAGTGCAGGCGCTACGGCACGCGCAAATCGTCTTGCTTAAACAAAAAGGGCTGGAAAACCCGTTTTACTGGTCGCCCTTTATTCTGGCCGGCAATTGGTTATAAATGGAAGCTGCAACATCCCGCCCGCTTAAAACGTTGCAAGTTAGACCTTCCAGGTTCTTAAAACCTGGAAGGTCTGCCGTCGGACTGAAGGCCGCTTATAGCTTGTGTATAACGAGCCCTGCAATTTAGGGGCTTTAAAAGTCCAGCAGGCAACAAAAAGCCGGGGTTCATTTTGCATGAACCCCGGCTTAGGCGGTTTTTATCAACGAAGGCCGGATAAACGCTTAACCCGTTTATCCGGCGTAACCTGCTTAATAAGGCTCCGCGTTTTGAAGGGGCAACACACCGTCGCCGATATGCTTCATTTGGACTTTCCAGTCTTGGTCTAAGGCAAACACTTTCGGTAAGTCGGCTAGCGAAGTGCTGGAACTATAGGCCGGTGGGTTGCTGTGGATAACGCCGGGCAGAGTCAGCATCCGCGTCAATTGAAAACGGAAATCGCCGATGTTTTGCAGTTCCACGTAATAAACTTGGCTGCCGTCAAGGATGATGTCTTTGACAATCAACTGTCCGGTCTGGTCGTCATAGACGACCGGCGCTTGTTGTGCCCTGGCGATGTTGTCGCTGGTGCAGGCGTTGTTTGTCGTGGGTGTCAGCTTGATTTCAGGTAAGGCTATTGATTCCTGGCCTACGCTGACCGCTTGGTTGGCCTGTTGGTAATTGGCGGCAAGAATGTTCAAGTCGTAATCGCCCGGATTCAGCAGCAAACCGAATTCGCCGAATTTATTAGTCAAGGTTGAGCGGGTTAATGCGCCATTGAGCAGGGCTGAAACATCCGCACGGTTAACGCCTTGGTTACAGTTGTCCAACGCCCGGCCTTTGGTTAAGGGCTGCAGTGGGGCATCGGTTAAAAATACGCGGATTTGGTAGCTGTAATCAATGGCTTCGCCTTTAAATTCCTCATCGTTGGTTGCCCTGGCCAATGACGCTTGATGGGTCACCCGAATCCAGAATAAACCGGTGTTGGATGCGGTGAACTGGAGTTGTTCGCCTTGTCCAAGGCCGCCGCTATTGACTGTGTTCCCGATCAAATTGTTTGCCTCGTCATACAATTCCAGTACCGGGTTAATCGATTTTCCGACCGAGCCTGCTGGGATGTCAACGGTGTACCTTTCACCGGCTTCGGTATACACCTCAAACCAGTCCTTATCGGTCGGGCTGGTCAAAATTTGGAACACCGGTTGGTCGTTCACCAAGATAGGGGTTGCTTCACCTAAAGAGTTATTGGGTTCTGAGAAACTGCCGGTAGCCACCAGTGCGGCGGGTGACACGCAGGCATTATTGAGCAATACTTGGTTTCCTGGGCAGCTAGGCGTAACGATGGGCGTGACACAAACACCGTTTTCCAAGACTTGCGGTGGGGTACAGCTAGGCGTGGGTGTCGGCGTGACACAAATGCCGTTTTCCAAGACTTGCGGCGGGGTACAGCCGGAACGTGCGAAGGTAAAACTGCCATGATTGGAGCCGGTGCTGGTGTCGAGTGTGAAGGTATCATCAGTGCCCGAAACAGTTCCAACCCAAGTCGTGATGACACCGCTGAAATCGACGGTCAAGGTATTACCGTTTAAATTCCAACTGCCGTTGCCGCTGGAGTTTACTTGGCCATCGGCATCGCTAATGTTAAAACTATGGGTGTTATTGTTATTGAAAGTGATGTTGCCGCTACGGCTGACCCCATCCCTGCGGACGCCGGAAAAAGTCCAGTCGCCAAGGATTGTTTCGGTGGTTACTGCCGAAGCGAGTAAAGGGAAAAACAGTAATAAAATAATAAAACGGATGATAAACGGGCGCATGGTAACTCCTTAAACTATATTTGTTTTTATGCGGGGTGTTGGTGCGTACACTGTGTTAAAAAGCCAAGTTAAAAAGCCAAATTGACCTTGAAAAGCACCTTGAATGTGTGCCGCTGAATACAAACCACCCTTACACTTTTATTGTAGACCATTTAAAAAAAACAAAGGAATTAACATGAGCAACAGAGCAAAAGCCTTATGTTGTCCACGCATTTTAAGTTATGTGCTGGTCGCCCCCTTTGCCCCTTTGAATGCGGCTTGGGCTGACATTGGCGGTGGTATCGTCACCGATGGCTCCATGGGCGCCGCTCAAACTTTAATTGGCGATAACCTCAATATACCGCAAAGTCTGGGAACGACTGTCGGCAACAACCTGTTCCACAGTTTTACCGAATTCAATGTCGCAACAGGCCAAACGGTTGAATTTACCGGCAGCAATGCGCTGAAAAATGTGATTTCCCGGGTGACCGGGACGGGGGCAACGGACATTGACGGCACACTTAAGTCCAGCATCGCCAATGCCGCGTTTTACTTCATTAACCCTAACGGCATTACGTTTGGGGCGAATGCCCAAGTTGATGTGCCCGGCAGTTTCCATGTCAGCACAGCGGACAAAATCGGCTTTCCCGACCATGGTGCTGTGTTTTATGCCGACAGCAGCCAAGCCAGTACACTCAGCAGCGAAGCCCCCGCCGCTTTCGGTTTTCTGGACACCTCGGCTGCCAACAATGGTTTGATTGAGGTCAATGGTGCGCAATTGTCCGTGGCAACAGGGCAAACGCTGGATGCGGTGGCGGGGGAAATCGCCGTCAAAAACGGTGCAACTATTAGCGCACCGGCAGGGGAAATCCGTTTGGTCGCCACACAAGGCATCAGCTCTGTGGCGCTGACTGCTACCGATGGCAACTTGCCCTTGCCGGATGTGGTGCCTTCGCCCAGCAATGCCGGGCGCATCAGCGTAACGGACGCTAATGCCGACACTTCGGGGGACGGGGGTGGCCGCATCGGATTATGGGGCGGGCAGACTTTAATCGAGGATAGTTATATAGAAACCGGCAATACCGGCACAACAGATGCCGCCTCGGTACAAGGCATTGACATTCGCAGCCGTGTGTTGACGATAGACGGCAGTGCCGTCACTTCCTCGGCTTCCGCCATCGGCAATGCGGGCAATGTGACGCTGGCAGCCACCGGCGATTTAACGGTTGTTAACGGCGGAACTGTTGGCAGCGGCACTGCCGCCCAAGGCGATGCCGGTCATGTCGCAGTAACGGCAAGCCGCTTGAGCATCGACGGCCAAGGCCAGTCATTAGCCGGTATCGGCTCCTTATCTTCGGCCGACAGTAGCGGACACGTTGGTCATGTAAATATCAATGTTGGTGAACTGGCCATTGTCAATGGCGGCATAATTTCAAGCTCCACTTTTGGCCGTGGTAACGCAGGTAACATTGCCGTTGTAGCCGATACTTTAAGCATTAATAGCTTAGGTTTTTCTTCTGGCGTGACGGGTATTGTCACGCAGGCGGAATTGGGCAGCAGCGGCCATGCAGGGAACCTGACGGTTAATGCCAAAATGCTGGGCATTGTCAACGGCGGCAGCATATCAAGCTCCACCTTTACCCAAGGCAATGCCGGTAATATTGGGGTTGTAACTGACAGTTTGTTAATCGATGGCCAACTAGGCGAATGGGCAGGCATTACCTCGGCAGCAGGTACGGATAGCGGCGGCCATGCAGGTAACGTGGCTATTCAGGCCGGAACGCTGGATATTCTCAATAACGGGCTCATTTCAAGTGACACGCTAGCTCAGGGCAATGCCGGTAATATCACCCTTCAGGCTGGGCTTATCAATATTCTAAGTAATGGCGCCATTTCAAGTTCCACGCTTGCCCAAGGCCAGGCCGGTCATGTCATTATTACAGCCGATACCCTGAATATCCTGAGCAATGGCTTTATTTCTGGTTCCACGCTCGCCCAAGGCAATGCCGGTAGCATTGTCATTAGCGCCGACACCTTAACCATCGACGGCTTGCACGAAGGTGCCGCCGGTATCGCATCCGCAGCTAATGTCGGCAGCAGCGGCCATGCCGGTAACGTGACGGTGCAGGCCAGACAACTGGCTTTGCGCAATAACGGGCTGATTTCGAGCGATACCCTGGCTTTGGGTAATGCCGGTAACGTGGTTATCCAAGCCGAAACGCTGGACATCCTCAATAATGGGCTTATTTCCAGCTCCACTGCGGATCAAGGCGACGCGGGCAGTGTCATGGTCAGTGCCGGTGCATTGAGGATTGACGGTCAGGCAGGGCTTGCCGGTATTGCCTCGGGGGCGGCTGCAGGCAGTACCGGCCAAGCAGGCAATGTGGTAATCAGGGCAGGGGCATTGGATATTGTTAATGGCGGAAAAATTTTGAGTTCAACCTTGGCTCAAGGCAATGCTGGCAGTATCGCTGTGAGTGCGGATACCCTGAACATCGATAATTTCGGTTTTTCATCGTGGGTGACCGGTATCTTATCGCAGGCAGAACAAGGCAGCGTCGGTTCTGCCGGAAGCGTAAGCATCCAGGCGGGCACATTGAATGTTGTTAATGGCGGGGAGATTGCGAGCTCCACGTTCGCCCACGGCAATGCCGGTAGCGTGGCGGTTAGCGCAGATAAGATGACTGTTGATAACCAAGGGTTTTCATTATGGGCGACAGGTGTTTTGTCGCAGGCGGAAGCGGACAGCACGGGCGGCCATGCCGGAAATGTGTCTATCCAGGCAGGCGCACTGGATATTGTGAATGGCGGCGTTATCGCAAGTTCTACTTTTGCCCAAGGCAATGCCGGTAGCGTTTCGGTGAATGCTGGGGCGCTGACTATCGATGGCCAAACGTTTTTACCATCACCAACAGGGGTTTTCTCTCAAGCCGAATCGGGCAGTGGCGGCCATGCCGGTAACTTGACGGTCAATGCAGGGATACTGGATATTTTCAATGGCGGCGCCATTTCCAGTTCAACCTTTAGCCAAGGCAATGCCGGTAGTGTTGCCATCACGGCCAATACCTTAACTGTCGACGGTCGGGAACGGGATTCGGCCGGTATCGCATCCGCAGCCAATGCCGGCAGCAGCGGCCATGCAGGTCATGTGACAGTGCAGGCCGGACAACTGACATTGCTCAATAACGGGCTGATTTCGAGCGATACGCTGGCTCAGGGCAATGCCGGTAACGTGGCTATCCAAGCCGAAACGCTGGACATCCTTAATAACGGGTTTATTTCCAGTTCCACTGGGGCTGAAGGCGATGCGGGCAGTGTCATCGTCAGTGCCGGTGCTTTGACGATCGACGGTCAATCGGGGGGGGCCGGTATTGCCTCGGGGGCGGCGGCAGGCAGCACCGGCCACGCGGGAAATGTGGCGGTCAGCGCCAGAACGCTGGGTGTTGTGAATGGCGGAAAAATTCTTAGCTCGACGTTGGCCCAAGGCAAGGCCGGTAGCGTAAATGTCCAGGCCGAACAGGCCGTTGTTTCCGGCGGCAGCTCTATCAGCTCGGGTTCGGAAGGCCGAGATTCAAGCGGCAGGACAGGCGATGTCATTGTTTCGGTAAGCGATTGGCTGTTGTTGTCCGAGGGGCGTATCAGTATCGAGAATGAGGCGGATGCGGCGCTTAACGCCGCATTAATCCGTCCAGGCAGTATCGTTGTCAGTGCAACGGATATTGTCATGAAGGACAGTGAAATTACCAGTAACGCTAGCGGCAATGTGGCTGCCGGTAACATCACCGTCAATTTTTCCCATCAACTGACCATGGCGCCCTCGTTTATCAGCACCACCGCCAATACTGGCGACGGCGGCGCTATTGCCATTAATGGCGGCGAATTGATTTACCTGCAAAACTCCGGTTTCAGGACTACCGTCAGCGGGGCAAACAGCAACGGCGGCGATATTTTTACTAAGGCGGGCATACTGGTGATGGATAGCGGCCTGATCCAGGCGAATGCGGTCGGCGGTTCCGGCGGTAACATCGAACTGGGCTTAGACGCACTGATCCCCAGCGGTAATACATTGTTGTTGGGCGGTTCAGCTATAGCCTGGCAACCGCTTGCGCCGGGATTTAATGTGGTTCAGGCGGCATCGCAGGCAGGTCTTAGCGGCACAGTCAGCGTGACTGCGCCGCAACTGAATTTGAGCGGCATCATCGCCAACTTGGGCGGTGCGCAGTTCGGCAGCCGCAGTATTGGCCAGGATTATTGCGGGTCGGATAACAGCAGTTCTTTGACCCGGATAGGTCACGGCGGCTTAAAGCCGAAAAGCGGCGAGCAGTTGCCGTTTTGATTGGGTGGATTATTTGCAACAAATCGCCTTAAATACACACTTTAAAATTAACGGGGGCAATAACATGAGCGGCAGAATGCAAAGGTTATTTTGGCGGCGCATGTTACGCCATATCTTACTAATGGGTTTTGCGTTTCAGGGCGCGGCTTGGGCGGACATCAGCGGCGGCATTATCACCGATGGCACAATGGGCGCCATCGAGAGGCTGGACGGCGATTACATCAACATTCCGCAGGAACTGGGCAGCACTGTCGGCGGCAACTTGTTCCATAGCTTTGTCGAATTCAATATTGCGGCTGATCAAATAGTCGATTTCACCGGCAGCGGTGCATTACAAAATGTCATTTCCCGCGTCACCGGCACCGAGGTGACGCGCATCGAAGGTGCCCTCACCTCAAGTATCGCCAACGCAGCTTTTTACTTCATCAATCCCAATGGCATCATCTTTGGGGAAAATGCCCAAGTTAATATACCCGGCGATTTTCATGTCAGCACGGCGGATAAAATCGATTTTCCGGCTCATGGCGGCGTATTTTATGCGGGCAGCAATTCGGTCAGTACGCTCAGCAGCGAAGCGCCGGCTGCTTTCGGTTTTTTGGATAGTTCCAGCGCCAACAATGGCTTGATTCAAGTCAATGGCGCACGGATAGGCGCAGGCGCCGGGCAAACGCTGGACATGGTGGCAGGCGATATTATGATTGAAAACAATGCCATCATTACCACGCCGACTGGCGAAATGCGTTTGGTGGCGCTACAGGGTGCAGGCTCGGTCAGTTTGGACAAATCCGCCAATGGCGCATTGCCATTGCCTGACGTTACACCCACACCCACTAATTCCGGGCGCATTAGCCTTAATAACAGTGCCATCGACACCAGTGGCGGCAGTGCCAGCCGTATTGGTTTATGGGGTGGTGCTGTCTCGCTCACCAACAGCAGCGGAGTTGGCGCCTTCAATAATGAAACAACAGACGTCACCTCGGAGAACGGCATCGATATTCATTCATCTTCGTTGACTGTCGATCACAGCTTGATTTCATCGGAAACGCGAGGTGTCGGTAAAGCGGGCAATATTGCTATCAAGACCGGGGCGCTCGACATCCGCAACAGCGGGGTGATTAGCAGCTCCACTTTTGCTGGAGGCAATGCCGGTAATGTGAACGTTGTGGCTGATGTTGCCATTATCGACAATCAGGGCACATCAAAGGTCAATGGCATCGTGTCCCGCGCCGAAAAGGGCAGCAGCGGCCAAGCGGGCAATGTGACGGTCAAGGCCGGAACGCTGAATATCCTCAATGGCGGCAACATTTCAAGTTCGACGTTTGCACAAGGCGGTGCCGGCCGTATTTCGGTCACCGCCGATACGTTAAGCATCGACGATACCGTCAACTCTCGGGTAGCCACCGGCATAATCTCGCGGGCGAACGAAGACAGCAGAGGCCAGACCGGCAATATCATCATCACCGTCAACGATAGCCTGTATTTGGCCGGTAGCGGCTTGATCAGTATTGAGAACCGCGCAACAGTATCGGCTGCCGATGCCGCCTTAATCAATCCTGGCTTTATCAACATCACTGCAGCGAATATCGCGATGACCGATAGCCGTATTATCAGCCGTTCGATTGGCAATATTGCAGCCGGTGAAATTGCCGTTAATTTTTCCCGGCAATTAAACATGGTTTCAGCAGACATTAACACTACGGCCAACACCGGCGATGGTGGCAGTGTCACCGTCAATGGCGGCGAGTCGATCTATCTGCAAAACGCAGGTTTTACCACCACCGTCAGAGGTGTAGAGGGCAACGGCGGCGATATTTTCACCACAGCGGATATATTAGTCATGGATACCGGCCTCATCCAGGCTAATGCGGTCAGCGGTTCCGGCGGGGACATCTTGCTCAATTTAAAAGCGCTGATTCCCAGCGGCAACAGCTTGCTTTTGGGCGGCTCGCCGGTCATTTGGCAACCGTCCGAATTCGGTTTTAACCTCATTCAAGCGGCCTCGGAGACCGGTGTCAGCGGCACTGTCAATGTGACCGCACCGCAATTAAATTTGAGCGGCATTATCGCTAATCTCGGCGGCGCGCAATTTGACACGGATATGATTAGCCAGGATTATTGCAATTTGGGTATCGGTAGTTCGCTAACCCGCACGGGAAGCGGTGGCTTAAAGCCTAAAAGTGCTACCCAGCTGTTGTTTTGAACTGGAGGTAGTCCAATAATTTCACGGTTAAGACTGGATAGGGGTAGGGAAGTTTTACCTCCCCTCCCTCCAAACCGTGCGTGCAGTTCTCCTGCACACGGCTTTCCAGTCGAGAATTTCCTCATCGGGATTGACACGCCATAGCATGGGCTTCTTTCAGGGTGAAAAGTCCATACCTAGCGAAGTAGGCATTTGGCATTTGCCGATGTAATGTCTGTGAACGTCCAAATCCAG
>JAUXXQ010000113.1 GCA_030684815.1 Methylobacter sp.
ATCAATCGTAAGAAGCTGCACAAGCTGAATGACATTTTCTTCATAACTCTTTGCGCGGTAATTTGTGGAGCCAACGATTGGGTGTCGATAGAAATGTTCGGCAAGTCCAAGGAAGCCTGGTTTACCAAGGTATTGGGGCTGAAACATGGCATTCTTTCGCATGATACGTTCTGCAACGTATTCGCGGTGATTGACAAGGTGGATGATAAGTCTAATGAGATTACGGCAATCCCTAAACTGTTGATGCAATTGGATATAACGGGAGCCGTGGTGACGATCGATGCAATGGGTTGCCAGACCAAGGTGGCGCAACAAATCATCGGCCAAGAGGCGGACTATATGCTCAGCCTGAAGGGTAACCAAGGCAACCTGCACAAAGATGTAAAATTGTTCTTTGAGACTGAAAACACCTGCCCTGCTTTAGGATACGAAAGTTACGATGGCGGACACGGACGGATCGAAACCCGCACGGTGCGTGCCACTTCCGCCATCGGCTGGCTACTGGAACTGCACCCGCAATGGCCTGGGCTCAAGAGCATTGTGGCGGTGACCGCCAAACGCGAAGGCAAGGACAAAACGACAGAAGAGACCCGTTACTTTATTAGTAGCATGGATGCCTCCGATCCGAAACGGTTAGGACAGGTTGTCCGAGCGCACTGGGGCATTGAAAATAACCTGCATTGGGTGCTGGACTATGCCTTTGATGAAGACTCCCAACGCACAAGGGTAGGTAACAGTGCCGCTAACATGGCGGTTATCCGACATATCGCCCTGAATTTACTCAAATCAGAAAAAACCGCAAGGGTTGGGGTCAAAAACAAGCGCCTCAAAGCGGGTTGGGATGAAGATTACTTACTAAAAGTCGTTCTGGGAGGGGGCGCTGGGAGAAGTGAAAAAATAAGCCAATGATTTGGAAGAAATTTTTAATGCGATTGCCTTAGCGGATATTCTCCGTTACGGTTTCCATTCAGTCCGCATCTGGATTCAGTAACTAAAACGGAAATCAGAGTTCCGTTTTGATGCAATTGTATCAGTGCGCTATTGGGTGAAATCTTGCCTCCGAGGCAGGATTTGATATGCCAAATCGCAACTCCGAGTTGCGATTTAACCAGTAAAAAAAGACCTGCGCGCATGGGTGAAATCTCTCCTCCAAGGGAAGATTTGAGCATGGCTAAAAGCGAACTCCGAGTTCGGTTTTGATAACAACTGACTGCGCATTTTGTACACTTTCAATGTTTACTAACCCCCGCGCAAGCTGCGCTGCCGCTAGGTTTGTCGGCTAAATTTTGTATACTTTCCGTTGCAATAAAACAACAAATTACCTTGCGCGAAAATTGCGCGGTTATGCGCTCACAACTTGCTCACGTTCTCCCTGCAAGCCGTGCTGCTGTTGGTTTATGGCGCTCACGAATTGCGCGGATTCTGACTACTGGATTAACCTCAAGCACTCCCGCTGTTCTTTCAGTACCGCCGCCATTTCCCGCGCCAGCGAACGATTGCCGCCCTTATAGGCGTTTCGGCTTGATGCTGCTTTGCCCTCTGGAGTTTTGGCGCCGGTCGACTTAGCCCACGGCTTCCAGGTTTGAATTAACGCTGATTGCTTCGCTCGTTCCTCTGTTATCCAGTGTCGCATTGGGTATCTCCGTTAAAAGTTCGTTTGACTGATTTTGTGTTTCTGCCGTATGCGAGACTGAACCGTTATTGATTTGCTGCTGGCCAGTGTTGATGTTGGCTTGCTTGGCAAAGATAACCGGCGGATTCTTGATATTGCTCAGGGTTTCCAGCGTCATTCGGCATTGATTCTGCGCCCTGAGCGCCAGGCGTAAAAAGGTTTCATAATGTTTTAGCTGGTCTTGATTCCGTGCCTTACGCGCCAAATGGCCAAATAACGCATCGAGCGTAAAAGCTTGGCTCATCAGCATGGTTTCAGGTGTGGACATATCGCCAGCATGTACTTTTGCAATCTGTTCACTCAATGCAGCGACACGGGTGTTAATGTCAATCGGCGTAGTCGTTTCAACATCGTAAAAATAGTGCATGGTGACCGCGTTCATCACGTCTGGACGTATCACCTTCTTGGCCAATGCAACATCCTTTGCTTCGCCATTAGCCATTTCAACTTGAAGTGTGTTTGGTGTTTTCTTTTGGCTCTTACTGGATTCCAGGGAGCTAGCTTATAATCAACTCCAGCAGCGAACTTAATAAAGCTTTGCCGCGTTTTTTTGCGTTATGCACAAACTCAAAAAATCCCAAATAAAGTGGCAAATAAGTTTGAGAAATGCCGCGATGAGGGCGTAGCCAGGAACGCAGCAGCGACCAAAAACCTTCCATCGTGTTGACATGAACTTCATAAAAACCATCACCATCCTCATCGCGGGCATATTCGCCGACGCCATGACAAACGCTTTTTCGTGAATAACCCCATTGTTCCAAACGGTCGTAAATAGCCTATTCATCGGTATAAATCAGCGTTCCAGGCGCTATCGTGCTTTGAATGAAAGGCTTGATCGTGACTTGCTGGACATTTTCC
>JAUXXQ010000107.1 GCA_030684815.1 Methylobacter sp.
TAATTTGGCGCAAACCCGCGTAAGGCGGATTCGCCGTGAGGCAACCCGCGTAACCCGCGTAAGGCGGATTCGCCGTGAGGCAACCCGCGTAAGGCGGATTCGCCGCTAGGCAATCCGCCACACTCGTGGTGATGACAATTGACCCTCGTTTGGATGTTCCAAGCGGGGGGTTTTTATGCCTGCCTGTTTATGATTGTCGATTATTTTCGAACAACCCGCGTAACCCGCGTAAGGCGGATTCGCCGTGAGGCAATCCGCCATATTCGTGGTGATGTAGGCAATCCGCCACACTCGTGGTGATGTAAATTGACCCTCGTTCGGAACTTTCGAGCGGGGGTTTTTTATGCCTGTCTGTTTAAAAGGAACCCGCGTAAACCCGCGTAAGGCGGATTCGCCGCTAGGCAATCCGCCACACCCGTGGTGATGTAAATTGACCCTCGTTTGGATGTTCCAAGCGGGGGTTTTTTATGCCCGATTGTCTCGTTCCCAAGCTCCGGCTTGGGAATGCCTAGTGTGCCCGGCATGGGCTAAAACTTGTTATCTGAAAGGAGATAACCGGAAGTAGTAACGACAACCGTAGCGAAACGCAAGGGGGAAACCGCGAGGTCAGCCTGAAAGAAGCGCGTAGCAAAAGCACGACCGTAGGAACACGAACAAGCAGTGAGGCCGGGTGCGGGCGATGAGTGTGCTAGGAAACACGAAATCCAACCGTTACCGAAAGACGCATCAGGTAGAGCTTGGCGGCACGGGCGGAAAGTTTTAGTACCTTACCCGGGGAGAACTCCTAAATGAGAGTTTAGGAGTAGTCAGCAGAAGCCGTAGTAGTGAAGAAACCCGCGTAAGGCGGATTCGCCGTGAGGCAATCCGCCATATTCGTGGTGATGTAGGCAATCCGCCACACTCGTGGTGATAACAATTGACCCTCGTTTGGATGTTCCAAGCGGGGGTTTTTTATGCCCGATTATTTTCGGTATTGCGCGTGTGTGGCGGTTTGCTATCGCGAAACCGCCCTAGTGTGTCATGAAGAAAGG
>JAUXXQ010000125.1 GCA_030684815.1 Methylobacter sp.
CGTACCGGACATAAAAAAATACCGCGAATAGAATGACTTCTTTTGGAAATTGGGCGCCTTTAAAACTGATCATCTTGGTTATTCTATTTTGCTGAAATTGGCGGATTCTAACGCAGACGGGTAAACTTTGCGACAAAACCACGTGTATTCGTAATAGGTGATTTTCCATTAATTTTGTTTTTTTTGAACATGGACTTTATAAGCATTATCGCCACCCCATCAACCAACAACTTGAATCCTTAAGCGCCTGCCAATTGAGTTGATAAATACGATGGTTAATCACGGCTTCCAACTCGCAAGCAATAATGTCTCCATTGTCGGCTCGAATCAATTGGGTGACCATAAAGTGACGTTCCTTTCGCTTCGGTTCAACGGCTGTCCATTTTGAGTGCAACAGTTTATTAGGGTTTATTTGATTCATGCTTACTGTTCTTTTAGCTGAGCTTTGCCGGTAAGCGGCAAACGATAGCGTGCAAAAATACGGTAGCAAAACTCCATAACCGGCAGTAAGCCCGGTACATGCTCTATAATTGGCACAATGCGCCGGTAATACGGCAGTTGTTTCCAAACCTGTAAGAAACCGAGTACACCGGATTGCAGCTGCTGATTAGCATCAATGACATACATGCGTTCCATCGCCTGTTTATAGGTTAAGCCCGCCGCCGCCAAAGCAGTTTTGTCTTGGCCAATATCGACCCACTTAACATGACCGGCTTGATCAAGTTTTTTCATCGCATTGATTTCAATGCTGCAGATTGGGCATTCACCATCATGAAAACAAGTGACTTTGTGTGTAGGTACTGTCATTTAAACATCCTGGTGTTAAAAATACGGCCGCATTGAGTTTTAGTGTTAGCGTACAACTTACCTCGATAATTTGCTGGGTGTTGTATTTATGGATTAAATTCACCGAAGTTAAACAGTCATGCCGAATTTGCTTTGTAGATAGGCGTGGCGTGTATCGAAAATACGCTCAAGTTTATCTGCGATTAAAACTCGGTTTACAAGTTGTCCTAACCAGCCTGAAGGCATAGCATAAAACATAATATCTTCCAACAAAATACCGTTTTGCTGTTCAGTCAAACACACCTCGTGACTCCAGAATTTGAATGGGCCAATACGTTGTTCATACACAAAACGTTTTGGCTCATCGCAATGGCTTACTTCTGATAGCCAATTCATCGGTATGCCGAATACGGCTTTCATTTGATAGCTGATCATGAGTCCTGCATAAATTTTTTCGGGGACTTTAGAAGTGATGGTGACATGAAAAAAATCAGGGGTAATGTCGTTCAAATGATAGGGCGATGAAAAAAATGACCATGCGTCCTGAATTGTCATAGTGAGCGTTTGCTGCCGATAAAGCTGATAAATTTTCATGTGTGTTTAAAAATCAATATCAATATGTACTTCATTGCGACGCAGAAACGGCAGTGTCCACGGTGGGTCGTAAGCGGCAGAACGCGGTGCGGAAACAGCCTTGTAGTTGTGCTTGCTTAACCATGTGCTTAATTCTTCAGCTTTGTCGTCAATGGCCTGTTCAGATAAGCTGCCAGTATATTTAATAACCGCCACTTTTTTTTCTGGAATGTCTTTAAGCAATACAGCGGCATCAATTGGTATGGGGGCAGTAGCTACTGAATAACCTTGTGGCAGTACAAAAGCCATCAACCAGACAGTCCCTGATTTTTGCTGGATAACGGGAGCGGTCATGGCAATAGTTTCTGTTGTTTGCTGCTGGATAACAGGGGCGGTCATGTCTATTTTTTGTTGTTTTTTATTGTTGCCGAAAATATATCCCGCAAGGCGTTGAAAGCCCTGGTTACTGCTGTCTTTATAATCTGCATTGACCTCAGTTTGCGCTACAACCAGAGCTGGATAGTGCCTGATTTGAATATGCCCGTAATCCTTATGCACGTCATAGCTTGGTTCCTCAGCGCTGCGTATGCCAAATACACTACAGCCCGATAGGAAAATTGTGGTCACCACAGCGATTAGTTTTTTCATCGGATACGTTGATTATGAATGGATAACATGTGCATGAGTGCGCCTGCAAAAAGAGTATTGCAAAGAGTTTGTCGTTTCTAGAAGTTACGCATTGACGACTGGTGAAAAAAGTGGTTGCAAATTTTCCTTGTCGATAACAAATTCGGAAATGAAAGACCTGACCACGTTTTTGAACAATTCACGTCGTACTTCATAGCAGTCCTTGATAGCCCGAATGGCCGTCAGTTTTTGTAATTGAACGAAACCAAAGATCGCGGCAAACAAATGGTTCTTAGTGGCCTGCTTCCCGCGCACTTGAAAATTCTCAATATTGCAAAGCTGCTTGATGGCACGATGATATTGTTCGATTTGCCAATGTTTGCCATGTTCAAGGTCAAATGCAGGCCGATCAAATTGGGTCAGTTTTTCTTCATCGGGTAAATAAACCAGATAATGGCGCAGCTGGT
>JAUXXQ010000130.1 GCA_030684815.1 Methylobacter sp.
CATTCCCAATGATTGGTATAGGAATAACCCGATTGCGCAATATGAAGGTTATTACGCCAGTATTTTTTATTCCTATTTTGCCGCGCTAGGCTTGGACATTATTTTGGAAGATGTGACCAATTTCGGGCGTATTGATATGACGGTGAAATTTAATGGGCAAATCTATTTATTTGAATTTAAAGTCGTGGAATTAATGCCCAATGGTAAAGCACTGCAACAACTTGTCGATAAAAACTACGCGCAAAAATATCAACACTTAAACCAGACGGTTCATTTAATTGGCGTGGAATTCAGTAAAGAAGCACGGAGTGTGGTGGGTTTTGAGTTTTTAACCCTTTGAAAAAGCCGTTCCGTAATTACTCGCCCCTATGCTAAAAAGGACTACCGATACCAACAGTAGACGCTTTAGGGGGCACAGATAGAACGGGTTTACACAGATTTTTTTGGCTATCAACTTAACGCGGGACAGACCTTCCAAGTTTTACGACTGCCATGGATGGCGGAAGTGCTGGAGCCGTCGGGAGCGGCTCCAGTAAAAACCTATAAGGTCTACTTCGGCATGCTTGTCCCGCTTTAAATGGGAAGCTGATTTTTTAAAAATCCGTTGTGCTTTTAATCAGTGATTATCTGTCGACTGCAGGGACGGATATTTGCCCCTCGGCAACTGCTCCTGCGTTGCTCTACTACACGCCATCCATGGCGTTATGCAGGAGGTAGAGCACCAAAATTAGCGCTTTAGGCGATGCAGGAGCAATTGCCGAGTTCTATTTCCTTTTTCGCTGAGTAGTTATGCGGCTCCTAAGACAATCAAGCCGATAGGTGGAATGTCCGTAATATCAGACCAAGCGCCTGAATCTCTCTGGAGCAAGCTAGACGATTAGAGTAGAATCGCAGGATTTTCCGCTTTCATTTTTACGAGGTTTCCCATGCCGCAATATCGTTCCCGTACCACTACCCAAGGCCGTAACATGGCTGGCGCAAGAGCCCTTTGGCGCGCCACCGGCATGAAAGATGGCGATTTCGATAAACCCATCATCGCGATAGCCAACTCGTTTACGCAATTCGTACCCGGCCATGTGCATTTAAAAGACATGGGTCAATTAGTGGCGCGCGAAATTGAAAAAGCCGGCGGCGTGGCGAAAGAATTTAACACTATCGCCGTCGATGACGGCATCGCCATGGGCCATAGCGGTATGCTGTATTCGCTGCCCAGCCGCGACCTGATTGCCGACAGCGTGGAATACATGGTGAACGCCCACTGTGCCGATGCGCTGGTGTGTATTTCCAATTGCGACAAAATCACCCCGGGCATGTTAATGGCGGCCTTGCGCTTGAACATTCCGGTGATTTTCGTTTCCGGCGGCCCAATGGAAGCGGGCAAAGTCAATTGGCAGGGTCAAACCCGCGCCCTGGATTTGGTCGATGCGATGGTGGAAGCGGCCGATGACACGGTTAGCGATGAGCAAGTCACGGCCATTGAGCGCTCCGCCTGCCCTACCTGCGGCTCCTGTTCGGGCATGTTTACCGCCAATTCGATGAACTGCTTGACCGAAGCTTTGGGTTTGTCGTTACCGGGCAATGGCTCACTGCTTGCCACTCATGCGGACAGGGAGCAGTTATTTTTACGTGCAGGCCGTCAAATCGTCGAGCTGGCGAAACGCTATTATGAACAAGACGACGCCTCGGCCTTGCCGCGTAGCATTGCCTCATTTGCAGCCTTTGAAAATGCCGTCAGTTTGGATGTGGCGATGGGCGGTTCTACCAATACCGTGTTGCACCTGTTGGCCGCCGCGCACGAAGCCGGTGTCAATTTCACGATGGCGGATATTGATGTGATTTCCCGCCGGGTACCTTGCTTATCCAAAGTGGCGCCTGCCACGCAAAAATATCACATGGAAGACGTACATCGTGCCGGCGGTGTCATGGCTATTTTGGGCGAACTGGACCGCGCCGGCCTGATCAATCGCGACGTGCCCACCGTACATACCGACAGTATGGCCGCGGCGCTTGATCAGTGGGATATACAGCGCACTCAAGATGATGCAGTAAAAACCTTCTACCGGGCCGCGCCGGGTGGCATTGCCACTATTGTGGCTTTCTCGCAAGCCATGCGCTATCCGACCTTGGATGATGATCGTAGCGAAGGCTGTATCCGCGACAAAGCCCATGCGTATTCGCAAGATGGCGGCTTGGCGGTGTTGTACGGCAACATTGCATTAGAGGGTTGTATCGTTAAAACCGCCGGTGTCGATGACAGCGCACTGAAATTTACCGGCCGTGCGCGCATCTTTGAAAGCCAGGATGATGCTGTTCTCGGTATTTTGAATGACAAAATCGTTGCGGGCGATATTGTGGTAATCCGTTATGAAGGCCCTAAAGGCGGGCCGGGTATGCAAGAAATGCTCTATCCAACCAGCTATCTGAAGTCAAAAGGCTTGGGGAAAGCCTGTGCGTTATTAACTGACGGGCGTTTTTCAGGCGGCACCTCCGGGCTTTCCATCGGCCACGCGTCCCCCGAAGCGGCTGAAGGCGGCGCGATTGGCTTGGTAGAGGAAGGCGACAGCATTGAAATTGACATTCCCAACCGGACCATTCATTTGGCCGTATCTGCGGAAACCTTACAAAGCCGCCGTGAGGCCATGGATGCCAAAGGTGCATCTGCCTGGAAGCCGCTCAATCGCGACAGAACCGTTTCCGCTGCGTTGCGGGCTTATGCCGCCATGACCACTTCAGCCGCCAAAGGCGCGGTCAGGGATGTGTCACAGGTTGAACGGACGTAACATCAACCTGTCGTTCAAACGCCCGCAACTCGCGGGTGTTTGCGCCGCTGCAATATCCTTAAAAACAACTGGCCATGTCTGTTTAGTCCGGTAGGTTGGGACGGCTTCCCCAGACATTGCCTAAGCAGTGGCAATGAACCGTTCTAAGCGTTGCAGGGCAAGTGCCATTCTGTCGATAGACGTGGTATAGGCAAAGCGCAGGTAATGATGGGCTTCATTGACGCCGAAATCTTTCCCCGGCGTTATCGCCACGCCTTCAGCTTCCAGTAAATCCAGGGCGAATTGGTAGCTGTCATCGGTAAATTTTGAGCAATCGGCATAAATATAAAATGCGCCGTCCGGCTTGATCGGGATGTCAAAGCCCAGCCGCACTAAGCCGCCATAAAGAAAATCACGCCGTGCCGCAAATTCAGCGCGCCGTTGTTCAAGCTCAATCAGCGTTTGCGGCTCAAATGCGGCTAAAGCGGCATATTGCGAATGCGTGGTGGTGGAGATGAATATATTTTGCGCCAGTTTTTCGGTGGCATCGGTAAATGCTTCCGGCACAATTAACCAGCCGATGCGCCAGCCGGTCATGCCGAAATATTTGGAAAAGCTGTTGATGACAAACACGTCATCGCTAAATGCCAGTGCCGTCGAGGCCTTCCCGCCGTAAACCAGGCCGTGATAAATTTCATCGGAATAAAAGCAGCCGCCTAAGTCATTCACTGTATGGATGGCCTGTTCTAGTTGATCCGGGGCAATCAGGGTGCCGGTCGGATTTGACGGCGAGGCAATCAACGCGCCCTGGGTGTTGGCTGTCCAATGCTGTTTGATCTGTGCGGCGGTCAGCTGATAGCCGGATGTTGCGTCTACCGGAATGGTGCGGGCGTTGCCGTCAAACAGCCTAATAAAGTTGCTGTTGCAGGGATAGCAGGGGTCGGCCATCAGCAGTTCTTCGCCCGGATTAAGGCTGCTGCCTAAGGCCAACAAAAATGCGCCTGAGGCGCCCGGTGTGACAAAAATACGTGCGGCATCGACTGTCACCGCGTAACGCTGCCGATAAAAGTCGGCTATTTTTTCACGCAGTTCGGGCAATCCTGCGGCTGCGGTATAGTTTATCGCACCGGTTTTAAGATGCCGGATACCGGCATCAATAATGGCTTGCGGTGTAGGAAAATCAGGCTCGCCGATTTCCATGTGAATGACATCTTTGCCCTGTGCTTCCAGTTGTTTGGCGCGCTGCAGCAGCGCCATCACATAAAAGGGGGCTATTTGTTGGGTTCGCTTTGCCAGTCGTAAGTCCATAATTTTCACGCCCATCACAAAAGCGGGGAATCATAGCAATAAACCTTGCTATCCGTTTGCTATTCTGCTAAAAATGCGCGGTTTTATTTAATCTTGTCTTAGGAGTTAATGGATGACCGATAGTTCTAAAACTGGCGCATCACCTTTCAGTTTTAAGCCTTACCAAGAAAAGGAAGGCGAAGAATATATGAATAGTGCCCAATTACAGCATTTTGAAACCATTCTTAAAAACTGGAAAGGTGAATTAATGCATGAGGTGGACCGCACTGTGCATCACATGCAGGATGATGCCTCTAATTTTCCTGACCCTAATGACCGGGCGTCTCAGGAATCGGAATTCAGTCTGGAATTAAGGACCCGTGACCGTGAACGGCGTTTAATCAAGAAAATTGATGAAGCCCTTAAAGAAATAGAATCCGGGGATTATGGATTTTGCG
>JAUXXQ010000131.1 GCA_030684815.1 Methylobacter sp.
CGTACCGGACATAAAAAAATACCGCGAATAGAATGACTTCTTTTGGAAATTGGGCGCCTTTAAAACTGATCATCTTGGTTATTCTATTTTGCTGAAATTGGCGGATTCTAACGCAGACGGGTAAACTTTGCGACAAAACCAAAAGGAGAGCCATTTGCGCTGTGAAATATAGCGTTGATTTGTAAGATAATTTATTTTTCGCAAATTATACTTTTATTCTAAGTTATTGTAAATATTACATTTAATTATTGTGTGGAAATTTACCAAAATGCAAAGTTTATCAAAAACAACCCTCTCAAACCCTGATTCTACCGTTAGAATTTGGGGTAAGATATTTTTACATAGCGCTACAGGTTACGAATATCAAGGCTTATAGAGCAGCGCAAATGGCTCAAGGAGAGTTACGGACCGACGGTTTGAAACTACTCGGTAAAAACTAAATCTGTGACTTCTTCGATTATTATCGGTAGTAGTGCAGTCGTCTTCTGAAAATACACTAGCGATTGACCAAAAGCCTTCAAAAATAATAATAAGGCGTCAATACATGAGCAAAAGGCTTAAATATCAAAATAATGATGCCAGTCAAATACGTCAAATATCAAATACTCTCGAATGGTTCGCAAGATGCGTTGCATTTTGATGACGGTATTCTCCATCAAGATAAAGTCCTGCAAGATTCAAGGAATTTGGATAGTGATAACAATGCAAAAAATTGACCTCGAGAGAATTTCCAGTAATACCAAAGGCATGCCCGATTGCTGGTACATTGATGTCAACGGTGAGTCTTCTCCTCAGGTATTTCAAAAGCACTTCGGTCTTCCCAGAAGTCAACGTAATGATAAGAAGAACATAGATAATACAGTCTTACGTCAAAAGCGTTTACTGCACTTTATTGTGTGCTTGTTGCACTACCGCAATATGGGGATGCCGATTATGCTCACAGGTGACAAGTTCATTAGCCCCGAGGCACATGCAATGACCCGTTATGACGAAGGTTGGCATTTACGCAATGAAGAGGATCTTATTGAAGTAGGCAAACTGGATGAGGACGACCTGAATACCAAGCTAAACGACCTGCTCGCGCAAAAGTGCGACAAGATGTTCCCTAGAGTCCAGGTCAAGATCCAGAAGCTGGCGAACCGGGCTAACACGACTGTCGATCGAGCGTTCGAAGTTATGTGCAAGTGCGCCATCGAAACCTGGCTTCACGCACGAAATGATCTTGCAAACTGGGACAATCTCAATGATAAACAGAAGGAATTTCTTGCTGAAGTTATCTTCTGCGGCTTCACTTTCTTCGGGAAATCGGCTCTGGAGGATGTAGCAGCCATTGAGCCTAGCGTTTTTGCTTACTACCGAACCTTCCTGGGCTTCCCCTCGGTAGCGGTGAGTGTCGCTACATTGGAGTCGGTTGCTCAGGAAGTTCCTTTCAAACCTACGGATGAGTTGCCGCACCGAGTGCCCAAGGACGAGTCTAGAACCTCACCTATTATTGAAGATGACACAGATAACAAAGAAGATCTTGCATCGAGGGTGGAACTCGTCAAGATCGTTGGCAAACCGGATGCTGTTTCTGCCCGAACGGCCCTCACATCCGATTTACCAAGACAGGTTACGTTATTATCGGAGGGGGCACTAGTACCTGATTCATTACAGCAACTCTACAGATTGATTGGTTCTCTAAGCCAGGAGGCTCTGAATGACAAAAATATTGGTCCGAAGCAGGCTCAACAGATCCAGGAGCTCCTGGATCTGCATCTCCAGCGATTAACAGAACTCTATGATCTTCTCGTACCCGAGGAGGTATTCGCTCTGATCAATCGCTATTGCGATTCCGTACTCAGCATGATCAAAGCCTTGGATTTTGAAAATAGCGACCAGCGCGATTTGGTACCCGTGTTGCGCGCGGCTTGGAAAATCAATGTGGTTGCAGCTCTGGAGGATGGTCGCCCCCGCGCCTGGTTCGAGGTAAACCTAAGAGAGCGTCAGCAACTACCGGAGTTTCTGGAGCAATTCGAGTTAAAACAATCGCTAATTACTGCAGCTATAAAGGAGATCGAAAATATTAGGGTTCAGCTGACTCAGGCTAAGTTCACTGCTCGGGCGCCTCTCAAGGCCAAGGAAACCCATAAGAAAAACGAAATCAGCAGCGCTCAACAGGAGCTCGAGACAATCCGTGTGGAGGCGGCACACTACTTGGTTCCAGAAGGCACGACC
Source organism: Methylobacter sp. (assembly GCA_030684815.1). Taxonomy (GTDB): domain Bacteria; phylum Pseudomonadota; class Gammaproteobacteria; order Methylococcales; family Methylomonadaceae; genus Methylobacter_A. Next base: position 2,218 of record JAUXXQ010000131.1, read on the forward strand.
CTAGATGACCTTATGGAAGATGAGTCTTTGCTGAGAGAAGTAGACATTGAGGTCGAGGGTTTTAGCCCTCAAGCTTTTCAGAACTTACGTGCCGTCCTGTTTACATTTGATGAATCCTTAGAATCAATTCCGCAAGCAGCACGTCCAGCAACATACACTGACCCTATTGACCCAGCTCCAGATCTCTCAGTTATTGAAACTGACCAAGAGGAAGAAACTGTCGTTTCGCGTGAGGCGACAGATGTTGATATTGCTTGTATAAAACAAGAGCCTTTGCAGGTATTTGAAGACAGAGAGCCAACAGGCTCAGAAGTATCCCTACGGAGTGCACCTGTAGTAGTGGATATTGTCTCTACGGTTCCAACCATAGAGATATATACACAACGGCCAATCCAAGTCGTCGAACCCGAGAGCCAGACTGAAGAATCTCTAGAAGCTCCTAATTATTGCGTAGATGAAGCTTTACACCACATGCACTGGGCTGAGTCAAAAGAGGAAGCTCAAAGCGCGTTTCGGATTGCCTACGACCATTACTCCCAGGTACCGAGTTATATTGCAGAGGCCGTGGCAATGCATTGGATCGAGGCAGGCCACATTAACGTAGCTTATCAAATACTGCACGACGCGAACGAGTCGACCCTACTCTCGGATCGCGTTCTGGATGCGTCGCTGCTACGTTCGGCCTTCTATGGAATGAACCTGTGGCCCAAGGATCGAGATGCACTGAGTTTTACCCAGCGCGATCTGAACCTGCTCAACCATAAGGACCTAGAAGACCAGCTAGGGCGTAAGCCTACGGGCAAGCTCGTGCCTTACTTGCTGGTGTGCGCCACCTTTCAGCCAGCGCTGTTTACAGGGGGGGAGACTCAAGCTCCGATTTTACTCAAGCTTGCGGCCGACCACTTTGAAGATCACCTGAGTCGTCTTATTATGCACACAGCAGAGTTCACATTGAAGGGTGGGCGGCTCGATCTAGACATTCTCCGTAATGAACAGGCACAGGAGGTCCACCTGGCGGCTGCTAAGCTCCAGGATCAGGTCAATACCTGGGTCGAGCTAAACCAGCAGCGCACAAACCGTTGGCATGTTTTGCGCTTGGCTTTGCGAAACTGCATAAAGCATCCGATTATTGCCGAGGCTATTGCCTCCATCAAGGCTGGAGAGAAGGGTGACGCTGCCGCAGTGCGGCGCTTCCGCGACACGTACTCTGTGCATGCTGAGTCACGCCGCCTGCTCGACGAACTGGTGCTGGAGATCCGCGCCGATGATGTCGTCGACCATATCGATAGTCAGGCCTACACCATCTTCTGTCAGCAGATGGACGGCCTGGTTTCGATCGCCCAGGCTTGGCTATTAGAGGTGATACCTGCCGACATGCGACCCAAGGATGTACAGGATTTCCTACAGAAGTTTCACACACTACTGAAGCGTTCCATCCATAACCTAGAAAGTCACCCGAAACACACTGATCTAGAGCATCGCGCTGGCAGTGCTATCCTTCTCAAACTACTATTCAAACTGCAGGCCAAAATTAACACTGTTTCCCACAACACATGTCGCTTTGACCAGACAGATGCGACCTTCCACTTGCCAGTGATCCTAGCGCGTCTGGATGTGGGCGATGTGGGCGTCGACCTGCGCCTAGAATGGTTCGCCATGCGACTTACTACACCCAACTGGCTGTCCGACATGCTAGATTTGGCTCGTCGCAACCAAGCCCATTGGGTGCGCTTTCTTCTCCTGCGACAGCTTGAGGAAATCAGTGGTGCCCCACGCGACACCGAAATCGACAGCGTCATCAACGATATTGCTGGTGTGCGCGCCGAATTCAAAAAAGCTATCGAGCAGTTTCGTAACCTTTCGTTGCAAGCGATGTCGGTTGACATCATCAGCGAAGGCGACCATCTCGCCAACATTGACCAAGTAAACGAGTGGCTTGAAAAACTTTCCGAACGTAAACCCTACGTTGATGTTTCCGACATCGACGACGAAGTTCAGCTTCGCGTTCGATCCATGGAAAAACTGTTAATCTACAGTGCCGCACAACTCGAAGATGAGCTCAGTCGGGAGCTACTAAACAATCCGCACGAAGGTCGGTCCCACCGCAGTACCAGAAGGCTGGGACGTACGTGCCCGTCAATCTCTGGAGAAGCGCAATCTTTCGTTGGTGCGTGAGCTAATCAATCAGTTAAAGGAACACAGCGAGCGTAACGCCCGTCTAGTGGAGACTTCGTCGCTCGAAAACACCGAGCTTTCGGACTTTCTGAATGCTGAAAACAGTCTCTACACCCTGTTGAAGGAACACCCTAACCCCCGCGAAGCAGGGGAACGGGTCATTCAAGAGCAGCCCAGTGGGCTGGACTATGCGGAGCATAAAGCGGAATTCAAGAGCACTATCGCGGCCTTGCTCGCATGGCGTATCAAAGGCAAGAACAAGAAAGCCTCGCTGGAGAAGTCCATATATGAAGGTATTGTGTCGGTGCTACAGTTCTTAGGCATTGATGTAGTCCAAAAGATCGGCAAGCCCGATGTACTTAGCAACTGTGAGTACACCCCTACGGGTGACTTCCGGCGTCTTAAAGTGCGCATCACGCGTCCCTCCTTGCCCAAGGGCTTTCCATTGTTCGAAGGGGATGTGGGGTCGTTACAGCCTCTGAATATAATCTTCGTGCAAGGGGATTGGAACCAAGCGGGCCTCATCGACCTGATTGAGCGACACGGCCAGCCAGACCGCGCGATTCTTATGGTAGGGCAACCCCTGAGTCTCGAACAGCGTAAAGCCTTCGCGGCCTCCTGCCGAGAGCGCAAGTGCACCATTTTCTTGCTCGACCCCGTTACCCTGTCGTACGTGGCTACCGCTCGCCACCAGCAGATGATGCTTGAGGCTTTCCTACGGGTCAGCGCTACCTGGACTTTCTACAACCCTTACACGAAAGGCGATGCTCGTCTTCCGGCTCCGCCCGAGATGCGGTTTGGCCGAGAGAGTGATATCGCATCACTCGTCGAACCACGCGGCGCCGCCCTAGTCTACGGTGGCCGTCAGTTGGGTAAGACAACGCTGCTAAATGCTGCGGTTCAGGAGTTCAAAAAGCGCGATCCGCTCAACAACCACGCCTATTACATACCCATGGATGGCATCTTCCAACATGTAGTTGAGCGTCGAATCAACGTCAAGAATCGTCTTTTCGAACAACTCGTAGTCAAGCTAGTTGATGACAATATTCTGGACAACAGCAGCAGCAACTCCAAAATAGATCCAGAAAACCGGTTGCGTTCGGAGTTTTTGCGTCCAGGTAGCACACGAGTCCTCTTTTGCCTTGATGAAATCGACTCCGTCCTCAACAAGGACGCTGGAACCAACTTCGAGTTGGTGCGTTCACTCAAGGCTTTGGTCAACGATCCTCATCATCGCTTCCGTGTTGTTTTCGCTGGTCTCAACAACGTCAATCGCTTCCGCACTTATCCCAATGTTCCCCTAGAGCAGTTGGGCAGTCCATTGGAAGTGGGTATCCTCTCATCACAGGATGCACGTAGCCTCATCCTACAACCGTTAACTAAATTGGGTTATAGCTTCGAGGAGTCTGAGTTGGTGGACCGCATCATGGCGTTTACAAATAGGCACCCCAGCTTGCTTCACATATTTTGCAGCGAGTTGGTTGAACAGCTAGGGCGCGACCGCGCCCGCCAAAGTGGCTTGCGATTGATTCGACAAACCGACATCGAAAATATCGAGAACAACTCGGATGTGCGCCGGCTTTCGGGCGAGCGTTTCGATATGACGCTCAACCTAGATAAGCGCTATACGATCGCGATCTATGGCTTAATTGCTGCCTACGACAAATGCATCGGCAAGTTCACCGTAAGTAAAGCTCTTGAGGTGGCACGAACCTGGGTGCCCGAAGAGTTCGAGCAAATGAGTGAGTCGGGCTTTGAAAGTCTGTTGCTTGAGCTTGTGGGCCTAGGTGTTCTTCGCGTGGACGATAAGGCCAAACGCCAATATGCCTTGCGGAACCAGTCCATATTGCAGCTCATCGGCTCAATGGATGACATTCAGCATAAGCTTCAAGTAGCGATTAATGACCTCAAGAATCACGCCGAGGATGTATTGACCTGCCACGCCACGTGCCCGGAACCTAACCATATTCCATCCCCGCTGTCCTTACAGGATGAGCGGATAATCTTGGCAGCCAAACCACCCGAGGGGGCTCCAAAGTATTCGGTCTCGTTGATCATGGGCACACCTGCTTTGGGCATGACTCTTCAGGCAATGCAAGATGGTTTCAACGCTATCAACGAGTTCCAGTCAGGTACCCAAATGTTCAAGTACGAGACACGCATCATCAATGATGCGGAGACGATCGATCTCAAACGCTTCTCGGAAATGATCAATACGGCCATCGGATCATGGGCTTCTACAAATCCAGCGGTAATGCTGATTTCTCTCGAGGACTGTTCATCGATCGACCGAATCATGGACCTAATCAGTATTGCCAACGAAAAGGCTTCGTGCGCAACGCAGCTCAAGCATCCTTTGAGACTGGTCTTTCTGCTTGGCGCACGCGCCATGTGGAGCTGGCATGCCCACTATTGGCTCACAACGGTACCCAATGAGATTGGAAGTCAGGTGGAACTGAACCATTGGACGCGCCATGCCTGCGAAAGCCTGTTGGAGCAGCAGGGTATGTCAGTGACCTTCGAGCAAGGCGAGATGCTCCGTAATGCCACCGAAGGTTGGTATATTGCGCTGATGAAGTTCATCGAGGTACGAAAGAAGAAAGCGTCTGCCACAAGCTTTAATGACTTCTCCAAGGTATTTCCCCACTTTGCCGAGCTGTCACCTAAGGACTTCGATAAATTCATCAGGAAGACGGGCATGAACAGCATGGACTGGTCCTTGCCTTTGGCAGGCAAGCTAAAAGAATTCGATGTCCTTAGCTATTTTTCCAAGGAAGATCTACAGAGTGCAATAGAACTAATGAGCGACGAATATCCCGATTTTCTAATCGCCCCTGAGCAATCGGATGCAGTGGTGCGTTGGTGGGCAGCTTTACGGGTCATACGGGTCAATACCAAGGAGAAATCTAAGTCAGCCGACCGAGCAGGCAAGATCACTTATAGCTTCATTCCGTCAATCGAGCGTGCGATCAGTGAGCATGTCAATCAAGCTGTTGCCAAGGACGCACAGCCGTGAAACCTAATATCCCCGCAACCACGCCAATCCCCAAAGGCTGGCGTGGTCTGGTTGAACAGTCGTGGCCAGCTATCACGGCTTCGGAGTTGCTACATAGCTGCGACGAGGTTTGGCTTGCGGAAGGCTTGACTACGCCAAAGAAGGAAGAGGCGGTAGCTCTCGCCGCCGTAGGGCGACTGTTGCGCTATGGCCAGTCGATTCACCTAAAGCTACCCATTGGCCGTGAGCCAACCTTGCCTCGTCTTGCCTTCTACTTGCACCGCCTGCGCTTGGATGCGGCTAGCGGTCTGATGCGATCGGTTTGGCTCAATCAAGTAAGTATTGCTCACCGGAACGACCTAATCATTTTCGGACGACCGCAGCGCATGCTGCGCGACTTCAGCACCTCGGCTGTGATGCGACCGAAAATGGTAGATACCAGCCGGCCTTTAGCTATATCGGAATTCCAGCGTACCCTGCTTGTTAGCGGTCACGGGGACCTTTTGGAGACCCTTGAACTACTCTCTGAAATGAGCCAGCCTTTTGCCATTGTGGTACAGGTAACACCCTTGGGTTGTGATGAGAATTCACTGAGTATCATCAAGGTTCTGCCGGATTTCTTTCCTGACGTACCCATCGTGGCTCTAGGCTACACCGGCCAGGTGTTTAACGAGCCGTTGTCGATGCACACATGGAACACCCGTATTGGAGACATGGTAGCCTTGCGCCACTCTTCGGGCGAATCGCTAAGCAACGCTCCTGTCATCGAGGTGGTTGCCGCGCGTGATCCCGTTATGGATGCCTTTGTCAAAAAACTGGGCTTCATGGTCTGGAACTTGAAGTGCAAGATGGAGGAAGCCGGCGGGCTCTCAAGAGAGCTTTCTGCATTAATGAAAATCGATAGGGCACTACGCTGCCTCAATGTCCCCTTGCCCGTGCATGAGCAAGGAACCTTGCGTCACATACGCGGAGATCTGTACCCGATTCGCATGATTGAATCGTGGCTGGAAATCGCGTCTCACCTGAAAGGACGACGCGGCGACATCCAGGAATTGCACACCCAGATTCTGATCATGATGCGAAACATGATGAAGGACCTAGCTGAAGCCAAGCCAGGGAGGGGCGAAGCTATCCTGGAGCTGTGCCGCCAGGCTTTGAACAGCAACCAGCGGGTAGGAGTCCTGATAGGCGGCCGACGTGACGCCGAAATTCTACAGAACTATATCGAAACGCGTCTAGGACCAAAGGCCGTCGAGAACATCATGGTCTCCCAAATGGACGGTTCAACGACTGTACCACCAGATCAGATCGATCTAGCTGTCTATGTTGGAGTGCTGTATCCCTCACGTATCCATTGGCTGGGTTTAGATGCCAAGCGTAAGTTAGTACTGTGCCACCCTTTCGAGCAGGAACGGGTTTGCAAGCTGGTCGATCTCTGGTGGAAAGAGAATGCGTTGCCCAGCGCTCCCGATGGCGACAAGCAGCGCATGTGGTCACTCGAATGGCCAATCCAGGGATACTTGAAGGATGAGCTCGTCGACGACGAAGCATTAAGTAGCAACCAAACCTTGTTTACGCTGCTCGACATCGATGGCGAATATCCGCGCCAGATGCGCGTTGCTCAACTCGAAGTCAATCGCGGCTTCAATGACTGGCTCAATGTACTCATGATCGACCCCCCAACAGTACAGCGCGATGATGAGATTGCACTTGGTCCCACACGCAATGTTGTGGTGGTTCACTTGGAGGGGCAGTCCGAGTCGAACCGTTGGGTTGAGAACCACCAAATGATGCGTCTGCAAGGCGATGAATTGGTCGTCTGCACTGCCAAGGAACTGGAAGTCGGCCATGAACTGGTTATGCTGGTCAGCAGCGTTGAACGCGTAGCCACACAGCGCGACCTCTTTGATATGTTCTTACAGAACAACCACGACCTGTCCCAGACTTTGCGCATTGCGGAAAAGTGGCAGGAATTTGTGGATGCCGGCATGCAGAAGTTCAAAACCGCCGTCGGATTGAACCGCTATCTCAAGTCCAAGCGCTATGAGGTGCTTAACAACACGGTGCAAAACTGGACCCACTGCGGTGTAATCGGTCCCCAGAATCCAGTGGCTATCCGGTTGTTGGCTGAATTGGCCGAGATTCCCAATGCCGACAAGATGGCAACTATGGTGGAAAATGCAATCCAGGTGATACGTACCGAGCATCGTCGTATCGGTTCAGACCTACGTCGAGCAATCGCTGTGTCCCGCAATAGGGACGTTTCGGCGGTGCAGATCGGCTCGCGTAGGTTCTCGCGTGAAATCTTCGACGAGATGGTGCAAATCAGCCGAGTGATGTGCATTGAGCGCCCTTCCCTTGAGCAGTCGAGCTTTTCCCAACCACGCTCCGTAAAGGACGTGGCTATGGAGTTTGCAATGCAATACGGGAGCAATGTCCTTTTCACGCCAGGGTGCGAGCGCTCCATGAGTCGTTCCACCTACGCTGATCTGATAGCTTTTGGCAAGGTTCTCCATGTGTTAGTTGATGGTTTCTACCCCATGTACGTCAACCACAGCAAGTCACTCAAGGACGTAGAAGACATGCTAGCACTGATTCCTGCCTCTTACGCTGGCGGCATGTCCGATATCACCAAGGGTATGCACGAACAGGACTACTTCCGGCAATACGAAGGCCAGCGTGTCGACATATCCAGACACATCAAGCTCGGTCGGATCTACGATCCGCGTTATACACTGCGACTGCACTTTCATTGGGATGAGGAGCGCGCCAAGATCGTGGTGCACCACGCCGGCGAACACCTGCCTACCCGGACTAGCTGAATCCTTCAGCGTTATACATTGCATTGTACACACAACTAGAGATGCTTTTTGGCCTACGGTGGAATGCGGGCTGAGAGTGTCTTTTTTTATGTCTTGAAATGCGTTATTATAAACTCTTGTATAAATAAGACATTTTTTGTCGTTGATATCGTTAATCGATGTTTGTACCGTAAAACCAACATTATTTCGATGGCTAATATAATGACTACTGTAACTATCTATCATACTATCAGATTACAATAACAAATGGATTCACTATTTATGTTGACATTTATTATCGATGCTTGTAACGTAAAACCAATACTTTTTCGATAGGTAAATATGATGACTACCGTAACTGTTTCTCCAAAATATCAGATTGTAATTCCCAAAGACATTCGGGAATCTATGGGAATTGTGTCAGGGCAAAAAGTCCAGGTCATTTCATATCAGGGGCGAATTGAGGTCATCCCTCTCAAACCCATGACGGAGATGCGGGGATTCCTTACCGATATTGATACCACCATTGATAGAGAAGAGGATCGATTATGAATGTTGTTGATTCGTCGGCTTGGTTGTCGTATTTCGCAAATGACAACAACTCTGCAGTGTTTGCTGAACCCATAGAAAAACTATCAGACTTATTGGTGCCGAGCATCACCATCACAGAAGTCTTCAAGAATGTACTGCGACAGCGTGGAGAAGAAGCGGCTTTGATTGTTACCGCTCACATGAATCAAGGCAAAGTGATACCACTCGATTCAGAGATCGCAATAAACGCCGCCAAATTTGGCGTTGTACATAAACTACCCTTGGCGGATAGCATTATCTTCGCAACAGCTCAAAAGTATGCCGCTGTACTCTGGACGCAAGATAATGACTTTGAGGGTTTGTCGAATGTCAGGTACATTCCAAAATGAGTCAAGTCGGTTACGCCAGAGTCAGTTCAACAGGCCAGTCGTTAGACGTGCAATTAAGCAAACTAAATCACTGCGATAAAATCTTTAGTGAGAAAAAATCGGCGACAACAACGAATGGCAGGACGGCGTTAAAAGAATGCCTCAGCTATTTGCGCGAAGGTGATCAGTTGGTCATTACTCGTTTGGATAGATTAGCCAGGTCAGTGATGGATTTGTCGCAAATAACGTATGACTTGCAACAGCGGAATATTGACCTGGTGGTCATCGATCAGCAAATTGATACGTCGACACCGACGGGTAAGCTGATGTTTAACATGCTCGGCGCTATTGCTGAATTTGAAACAGAACTCAGAAAAGAGCGACAGGTTGATGGCATTACCAAAGCACTGGAAAAAGGCGTAAAGTTTGGCGCTAAGGCCAAGCTGACCGATGAGCAGGTACAGCAAATGAAGCTGGAACGTAGTGACGGTGTATTAATTAGAGAGCTGTGTGCCAACTATGGCTTATCCAAAGCCAGTGTTTACCGGATTTTAGGTGCTCAAACCGTGAGGTGAGCGATGAACTGCATTTATCTCGAACATCACGACCCAGACAAGAATATGCACCGATTCTATCAAATGTACGTTACCCCAGGTATATTCGGTGATTGGTCACTGGTAAAAGAGTGGGGCAGAAAAGGCTCACCCGGAACGGTACGCAAAGATTGGTTTGATAGCGAGGAAGAAGCGTGGGTAGCTGGAAAAAAGTTGCAACAGGCTAAGACGAAAAAAGGCTATCAGTTGATTGGGTTTACTGATTAACAGCCAACAGCTATCATCACAGCGAACTACGTTAAATGAGTCGAATCCCTACTAAAACACCGAATTCATCCCCCAAAAAAACATTGTGTTCACCCTTAGCGTGGACTACACTTTAATTCTTTAACGGTGGGGATTAATAATGTATGCAACCAATGTCAGAAATTTAAAACGTAATCCCTCAGAAGCGCTTAGACATGCCGAGCTAGAGCCGGTATTGATCTTAAAAGGCAATCAGCCCAATGCTTTGCTGTTAAATTTAAAAAGCTCACTCGGTGAATTGGGCGAGCAATTAAAACCCGCTTTGGCAGCCAGTTTATTTAAAGATAGAGTCCTTTCATTAGGGGCGGCTGCGCAAATCAGCGGCTTAAGCCTGTCTGAATTTATCGATCACTTAACCCAATTAGATATTGATTTGGTGGTGCCTGATCAACAAACGCCTAAGGAACTGGACGTACTTGATTCATGGCTGTCGTAATAGCAGATGCCGGCCCGTTAATCGCGCTGGCTAAAATCAACCAGCTACATTTGTTGCCCGCTCTTTTTGCTGAAATATTGATTACTCAAGCGGTTGCGGATGAATGTTTGCATGGTCAATCCGCTGATTCGATTTTGATCAAACAAGCTTTGGCTTCGGGTTGGTTGCAGTGTGTCGCTAATCCAATTTTTAAGCATCCTCTATCAAGAAGCCTGGGGTTAGGCGAGCAATCCAGCATTGAATATGCCTTACAAACTGATGATGACATCCTGTTAATTTTGGATGATGCTTTAGCGCGTAAACAGGCGTTACGCAAGCAATTAGTTATAGTTGGCACCGCCGCATTGTTGTTTGCCGGGCAACGAAAAGCCTTGATTGCCGATGCTGAGGCCTTAATTGCTGAGCTTAATCGGGTTGGTTATCGTATTTCAGCGGCGGTAGTTGCACAATTGAAAAATGAAATGATATAAATTGGCACTTTTGGTCAAGGAATTAGATTATGTTAAATAAACGGGTGCTATGGCGCGGACTCAGGTGGCAGGGGAGGAAATATTAAGGGGTTTGAAGTCCAATGGTACGATTATGTTGAGCTTCACATAATCGTACCATTGGACTTCAAACCCCGATCAGATCTTTCCTGACACCATGATGACCGTTGCGGCTATCGATCGCATTATTCATCATGCAACCATTATTGAATTAGAAGGAGACAGTTATCGAAAAAAACAGAACTTAAAACAATAATCAAAAATTTTCACTAAAACCGGCCAAGGTAATTGTCGTCACCCGGCCAGGATAGTTGACGCCGGACAGGCTGGGATGCCCAAAACAGGGGGTGTAAGCCCTAACCTCCGAAAATTCCGACGGCAATAACATCTTCATAAGATGTTGATATTTGGCTTAATAATTTTTCATATCAAATAACGGTCGTTAAGGGACTATCAATCTGATAAACACATACACATTATAAGACATGAGCAATTTGTATATTTTTCTAGCAAAACATATGTTAAAATTTAACACTCATGCCTGAGCCCATGAAATTCTGTTAGTTTTGACCGATTGACAGAATTTTCGGCGGTTAGGGCTTAGAACCCCTAATAGGCGCCGCTCGTCTACGATGACGTCGCTCTTTGTCACGCCACGGTACCCGGCATGAGCATGCGACCCGAGTAATTGCGCTTCGCGTGGCCACCAACCGCCAGTACAAATAACGTCGGGCAATTCGTCAAGTTCGCCAAGAACGTTGAACATGTCAGGAATGGATATAGGCGAGTATCGGTAATTCGAGCTCTTCTCTGCCTCAATAGAAAGCAGTAAATGAGCATCTTTCAGGTAGGCGATCGCACCGTCATGGTCGGGTTTATAGGAAAGAATATTCATGGTAGTGAGCCCTGATGTCGATTCGCTTCCAGAGCAACCGACCTTACAAATGTGGTTGATGGGAGTCGTTGGCTAGTTAGCCGACCAGCAAGTTCTTTGGAACGAGATGGCCAAGTATTTACATGGAGGGCCATTGGAAGGTGGGGAATCGGCGTGGGATCCCAGTTAGCGCGCCGATGAACTAGACGATTGTCAACCAACCAGCGAATCTCGTTCGGCCACCATTCTATCGCGAAGAGATGGTCAGATTCTGATGCGTCAAAACCAAGATCTATGTAGCTTGCTGCACCTCTATATCCATAGTCAAACTTCGCGCCCTCTTCACCAGGATTGTAAAAGACATTGACTAAGAGACGATCTGTTCGATTTCCCGCAATCTCGATATCAATTTCCTGCCTTGGTGAATCGCGATGGAGAAAAAAACCGGTAACCACACCGGGTACGTTCGACACCTTAATGGTTGCCTCAAATCTTCCGTATAGGTATCGGTCGCGACTGGTTAACGATGCAGCGCTATATTCTCGAACACCTAGGGATTCCCTTCTGATATTGAGCGCAACCCCGAGCCCAGAATGAAGCTCAACGTTTGAGGGACGAAACAACGCCAGGTTGTCCGTGAAAGTATCATCTCGCAGAAGCCAACGTTTTGTGTCGAGAAATTTTAAACAGTCACTGATTCTAACGGGTGTTGCAGCTATCAATGATTTCACTTCTATCGGGATGGAATTAATTCCTTGCCACCACTGACGTGGCTCAACAATCCATGGCGACTTATCACGTTTAGGCACCTTACAACTAAGGACTGCATCCGCTTCAGTGGTTCTACTGAGGAACTGTCTTTGTCCAAGGTCAGTTAACTCAGGAAAGGAGCAAGCGGGCGGTACACATCTGAGATGTTCGCAGACGACCTGCCATTTATTGGATGCCTCTAAATGAAGAACAGCAATATCAGCACCATTAAGATCATCTAAAATTTTCAAATCCCTTTTATCTGTAATTCCAGTCTTGTTAGTAGTGATAATGAATTTAGCCTGAGGGTAGAGCTTTCTGAGAGCCCTGGCTTCCCCCGCCAAAGACCTGATGTTCACATATGCGTCAAAAACCCGATCAGCTTTTCCCGCAAGTAGCATCTCGTGTTCAGGGCATGGGAGCGCTTGAAGATCACTGCAGCATCTGTACCCGAGCATGGACAGTGCCATTGCAAGTGATGAAAGGCCAGAGTCTTCCAACCCAAATGCAAACACAGGCCGCTCACTTGGATGAACGTGAAACAAAGATGCACTCTCACTGGTGATAGCGCCTATTTTCGTGAGTGCGGGAAGTATTGAATATGAGTTAGTAGAGCTAAGATCGCGCCGCTGACTGATGATAGATCGCCTTGTCGCACGTACATCCAGAATTCCGAACTGGTGATTTATCCATAGATCTACGGGGCCTCGACAAGGGAGGAGTCGAAGGAGCTTCTCAGCGCCCTCGCGTGATATAACGTATCCGGACAGATGCCAGAGTCCGCGTACAGGGCGGAACACATTACTTGATAGGAAGGTCTTCGGGGCGCCGTGCTTCACTTCTTCGTAGGATAAATAGAGAATGTCAAAATTGCTTTTCCTGTCGCCTTCGGTCTCTATTTCGCCCCACGCCTGATCCAGATGTGGGGCAAAGCCGGATCGAAACCATACATCGTCCTCAAGGACGAGTACGTACTCTTGATTTCCCGCCGCGACCTGTCGCCAGATGTCTATGTGTGAGCGAGCGACCGCAATCTCAGGTTGACTCATTTGGATCGGAGAATTGAGTTCTAACCGGGTGGGGAGAGCCAGCGGTTGGGGCTCGACGAAGAGCTGATCTCCAAGCGTATAAATTGGATCGATGCCGGCATCATTTAGCGGTTCTTGCATGAAGTTATTAGCATCGACTGCGGAATACCGCTCAGTAAGATTCCAAAGTTCAATTCCAGACCAATCCAGCGCGTGTCTTAGCTCCTGTTCCATATTGGCCCAACGAGCTGGTTGGCGGTCCAGATTGATGACGTAAATGCGCTCTATCATCGGGCGCTCCTTTGTAGTCAAGAGTCCGAATGCTTGAGATCTTTTCTTCGGTAGCAACCTCCGGCATTTCATTGCGATGCGAAATAAGAACTTTGAAGGTGCGTTCCAGGGAGAGGCGAGATTCATTCATCTCCCTCTACATGTTCTTGGCATATCATTCTTGATAGCCTTGGCAGTTAGAAAGCCTCCAATTCCTTGGGTCGTTCCTATAGCTGAGATCCCATCTGTTTTTGGCAATGTTTTCCCAATCGTGCAGCACAAGAAGGGTCTGTTTCATCTCGCCGCTCTCAGTTACAGCGTCAAATATCGATTTGGTAAGATTCCCTGGGCCAGTCGTCGATTGGATTTCTGGCAAGCCATTCGTCACATCTTTCTCAAGGGATAGGGTGGCTTGAGCAAGTGCGCGATCTATCAGAGGGTGCCCGCTGCAAGCAATTAGCGGATTGTTGTTAAAGTAGAAGATCCAACTCGTTGCGTTTTCACCTGGCTTAGTAAAGAGCGATGGTGGTACCATCATATTCGTCGCCATGTCATAACACAGAGGTTGAATTTTTAACCGACCATCGCTGAAGAGGTGTTGGATTTGGGTCCCATTGTACACATCATCAGCATCTATGTAGCAGCCACCCTCCACGAAGATATAGCAGAGTCGAAAGTAGTCTGACTGCATTGCCGGGTGATAGCACTTGTCGTATGCCTGTTTGTAGCGTGGGCCCAGTCTTTGACTTATAAATTCTCTTGCTTGGTGCCTGTCGAAAAGGAGTCTCTCAACGCCTTGCTCCTCTGCCTTCCTCCATGTTTCGATACACTCGCCCACATCTGCAGGTAGTCGACCAAGATCGTCCCAAAACTGAACAATACTCTTTGGAGGCTTCCTGGCGAATACTGCGGATGCGACAACGGTGCCGCTGGAACGCTGCACAAGCCCCCGAACGAAATTTGAGCGGGCGCGGTGACTTTCTTCTGACGGATTTCCTTCATTCATGAGAATTTACCGTCAGCACGATTTGCACATCTAAACGGAAATATAAAGATCCTTGGTACATCGAATTCATTCATCTTTACCATGCAGCGGTCCTTGTTCATGGTGTATATATCTACCACGAAACCTGAGCCCCCTCTATAAAACTATAATATACAGGGCTTTTCCCTTTCTGTATATCATCTAAAATGCGTGATAACCGGTGTCTGCTTGAGTCCAAATAGCTATCGTTCAATGAGACGAGGTGATCGACAGCAACGGGTCGATTTTTGCTCCTTCAATTCTGACAGAGCGAGTTCGGCCACTACCCGACCATCGGGGTCGCTATCCAATTTCAATAGTTAAGGCAACCTTTGACCCAGTCGACTGTCCGGTATTCGGCGAACAATTTAACATTATCACTGGGTCACAACGGCCATTAGCTGTCTGTCGCGACTGGCGGCTTTATGGTGATGAATAATGCTCGGCAATTGCCAATTACTGCCAAAGAGTTATGACTGCAGTTTGGCTTATTCCGGTAAACTGAGTTAGTATCACTCAATAAATGGTATCTTTGTACGAAACTTCAAAAATGCATTGAAGATTTTCGTTCTATAGACATCTTTCCTAAATGCAATCCTGTACGCATGTAAGCTGAAATAAAGCCATCTCAATCGATAGCGAGAACTGGTGCTTCAAACATCCCGAATTACTGCAAACGCTACAATGCACTACGCTTGGCGGGTAGGTCTTATTCCAGCCCATATAACTATTTAGGAAAGATGTCTTATGTTAATCAACAAAGCGGTGCCAAGACCTAACAATTCATTCAATCCGATGCTGTTGAGTGGGAATTGAACGCAAACTAAGACAAACATATGAGCAAGACAACAGTACCAACTTCGCCACCACCAGCCGCGCCTGTTGCAGCATCAACAGTTGGTAAGCCAATGTTTTTCGGACCTGACTCGGAGACATGGAAGGAACTGAAGCCGTATGTTCCGGCAGGCACCGACCCAGACGATAAACAGAAAATAATGGCGGCCGCCAAAGCAGCCAAGGAAGAATTGAAGAACTTCCTGCTTTCCTCCCTGCAAATGCAGCACGTCGTTGTGCTTGCTGGCAGCGGAACATCCCTAGGCCCGGTTACCAAAGGTCCCTCGATGTGGACACTATGGGATTATTGCGTGAATGCCAACCCTGGGACGGGAGCAGTCACACGGACAGTTTCGCAGGCAGCCACGAAGGTCATCGCCGAGATTGGATACGTTATCGCCGCAGAGAAAGAGAACATAGAAGCTCTCTTGTCCCGTTGCGAAGCTTATCTCCAGGTGAAAACCAGCCCAGACGTGACCACCTTCATCACGGAGTCGAAAAAGGTGATTCTGGAAAAGTGCTCCGAGTTCATCGACCCAGCGGATGCATACCAACTTGCCGCCCACCGCACCTTCCTTCACCGGCTTTCTCGCCGTCGTGTCCGTGACTCTCGCCTGAAACTGTTCACGACCAACTACGACCTGTGTTTTGAAACTGCGGCGGGACGGCAAGGTTTGGTAGTTCTTGATGGGTTTTCGTTCACGCAGCCGCGACAGTTTGATCCCCGTTTCTTCCTCTATGACATCGTCCGCAGGCCAACCACCGGCGATGAAGTTGGAACACCGCTGGAAGGCGTCTTTCACATCTATAAACTTCATGGGTCGGTCAACTGGTCCCGGAAGTCTGATAATGAAATCGAAGTGGAGCCGAAACCGACTCCAGATTCTGCCTGCTTGATTTATCCGGCAAAGGGGAAGTATCAGCAATCCTACGTTCAACCCCACCTAGAATTGGTATCGCAGTATTTCTCGGTACTCCGTGAACCAAACACCTGTCTCATTGTTACGGGTTTCGGGTTCAACGACGACCACTTGTCCGAACCGATCCTCGCCGCTGTAAGGACAAATCCGCACCTGCGCTTAATTATCGTCAACCCATCAGCCGATGACCTCACCGCCCGACCCAGTGAAAAGAACAAATATTGGGAAACTCTATTCAGCTTAGCCAAGCAAGGTGAGGATGTGTGGCTGATTAACGCCAACTTCGGCGATTTCGCGGAAATGATCCCTGATTTGAAGTCCCTGACACCCGCTCAGCGCCTGACTCGGGACATTAAACTACTGGCAGACAGCAAATGAGCAGGTCATCCAAAATCGAGGAAGCGTTCCCTCGCGGCCTTCTCCGTCCCGAACTGTTCATTGGGGTTTTGTCCTCGGTCTCCGCTCAAGCGGTCCGCTTCAATTTGAATGACGGAGGATCACCTAGTGGTGCGCATTTCCTAGGTGGACGTTACGGCAAGGGCGAGGTTGGCGAGTTTGTTTTGATCGAAGGTCAGATCAATCTATTGCTTGGTCGGGTCGTTGAAATCCATCTTCCAGAATCAGAACGGCGCTCAGTCGATACTTCGCACTCGAAGATTATGGACCTTGACGCAGTGGGAACGATCCAACTTCTTGGTTCCGTCGCGATGGATTCACTCCGTGTCACTGCTGGCGTCGAATCCTATCCGCGACTTGGCGACCGGGTTTATGCGGCACCGCACAACTTTGTTGCCGATCTACCGAGCTTGATGGAGCCTGAAGGAAGTCCAGAGAGCAAGGTCCTTCTGAAGTTGGGTTCCATTGATGTTGCTCTCGAAAGTCCCGTCTCGATTCGGCCCGAAAAGTTATTCGGGCGACACTGCGCGATTCTTGGGACAACCGGAGGCGGCAAGAGTTGGACGACTACACGCATCATCGAGGAATGTCTGAAACACAAAAGCAAGATCATCCTCCTAGACGCGACCGGCGAGTATAGAGACTTCTCCGGGCCATTCGTGACTCACTTCCATCTCGGCAGTCCAGTCAACCCGGCCGCCGCTTCGCAAGCGCGTTCACTGCCTCCAACTTGCTTTGTCGAGTCGGACTTCATCGCTCTTTTCGAACCCGCCGGAAAGGTGCAAGGGCCAAAAATGCGTGCTGCCATGCGCAGCCTGCGTTTAGCCAAGCTGGTGCCGGGTGTAGCAACAAACGGAATCATCAAGAAAATTGACCAATCGAAGGCCGCGGTGATTGTGGCGGAACAGCAAGCGGGAGTAGCTGCCAAACTCGATGATCCACGGCAGGAGTTCGACGTGGACAAGCTCATCGCACAAATCGAGCAAGAGTGCGTATATCCAGACGGCTTCGGGGCGGTGAGAGGCTCGAAGGACACCACAAAATGGGGCGGTGATTCGGGCGAGGTTTCCTACTGCTTGTCCCTCATGTCTCGAATCAGTGCGGTTCAGACTTCCCCGTCGTTTGCTTGCGTTTTCAATTCACCTGAACCCGCACTGACGGCTGCAATCGGCGACTTTGTCGCCAACGACAAGAGGCTGCTACGAATTTGCCTAAGTGGCGTCGCATATGAGTTCAAGGCACGAGAGATCGTCGCGAACGTCATCGGCAGACATCTATTGAACATGGCACGAGCCGGGGCGTTTTCAGCCTCGCCTGTCGTTGTAGTTGTCGATGAGGCGCACAATTTTCTTGGAAGACAAATCGGCGGCGAGGACGCAGTGGCGAGGCTTGATGCGTTTGAGTTGATCGCCAAAGAAGGCCGGAAGTTTGGTTTGAATATTTGCCTGACCACACAGCGGCCACGCGACATCACAGAAGGAGTGTTGAGCCAGATGGGAACGCTCGTTGTTCACCGGCTGACGAATGACCGTGACCGAGAGGTTGTCGAACGTGCATGTGGCGAAATTGACCGTTCTGCTTCCTCGTTCCTTCCAAACTTGAAACCCGGCGAAGCGGCAATCATTGGTGCAGACTTCCCGATACCGCTCACGATTCAGATCTTTCCGCCCGAAGCCCAGCCGAAGTCAGACGGGCCAAACTATCAGAAGTGCTGGCAACTTGATCAGCCCGCGCCATGAGCCTCACCCAGGACAGACGCTTAACAAAAAACATGCTACTGATGCTGGACGTTCAAAGACAGCTTACAGTGCTCAGCCGCCATAATTAAAAATCCTTGAGTGTCTCTGATGGGTTGATAGTAACTTTTCCAATGACCGGTATAGAGAAACGTAAAATCATAGCCGAATGTCGCAAAAGGGTCGATACCGAACGTTGAACGAAAAATCAACTCCACTAACTTTTTTATCAAAAGTTGGCGGGGCGCTGACGGCCAATACCAGTCTATCTACGTCAAATTCAATTAAGACTATTTTTTGAAGCTATTAGATAGTTTTAACTCATCTTTCATAATTCACCCGTTACATATCCATTTGATTAGTTTTGATTTTACTGACTTCTATCCCGTTCTTGTGCTATTTGAAAGTCCTTATTTCTCAGCCCCATGAGTTAATTCTGTACGGGTCACGCGCTACATTCGCTTGCACCGTCAGGCAGATTTTCACAATGGCGTCGATCAGTGGCAGCGGCCTTATGAATTACTGCGCATTCACGTCGAATCAGAACCCGTAATACTGCAGACAAAGCGTGTCATCACTGCATACAACCGGTCAGTACTTTTCACTATTTTTGACTTATCCAATTGATTTATAGTTTGCAACTGTAGGATCATGGGTATTTTGTCCTAAAAGATGAGGTAAATTTGAAAAATTTAGCCGGGAATGATGTATCTATTTTTTTATTCCGCTTTGAATTAAGCAATGGCATCAACTTTGTTTTGAATGAGTCTATTGCGGAAGATATGTACCCAGAAATCGATGAAAAAATGAAACCGCTCGTCCACGCCTGTTGCGAAACACTTTTGCGGTACAAGCACCTGAGTGTGAGCAACATCATTATGGATGGCAATTTTCTTGTTACCGGAGAATTTGAAGTCATGCTCAGTAAGGGGCTAGGCATACATTTTGCCTATAATGAAAAGCAGCGGTTATTTCAGGATGCCAAACTTATTGCCGACCTGCTAGGCGAGGTGATGGACAGACGAACGCAAGAAATGAAGCAAGGCAAACAACATAGCCCACACATAATAAATCACACACCCAATCCCAAGAAGATAAAAAAAGAGCTTGAGCAACTGGAAAACGCAAGATTGCTAGAGGATAAATTAAGATGGATTGCAGAGGGACAGCAAATACGTCCCGGATTAAAGCAGTTGCGTCCTGATGATTTACCCCTTGATGTTACCGCATCAAGAGGATATGACCATAGAGGGCTTTGTTATGTGTTCGAGCATAAAAAATATGGGGAGTTGGGCAGGATCGTATTAATCAAGGTTGGTGAACAAGAAATGTTGATGCAGGCCGATCTGTGCATAGGACAAGAAATGCAGGAATTCGCTATCGCAAAAAAGAAAAAGGAAATATTTGAGAAAGTGGTTTCAACTGTCAGCGCCTGCTTTAATTGTAACCATCAAAAATAAGACCAATCACCCACCACAACCTTTGAAGAAACCTCGTCGCATTGGTATTGGTGGCGTTCAGCTTGGGGGACGGTAAGGATTCCTTCGTAAATGAGTAACATCTTAATCAGGTATGCTTCAATATAATAGAATGCAGACCGATGTTTACACTTTGTAAAGGTAGGGAACGGCCAATACCTGACCATCGGGGCCACTATCCAATTTCAATAGTTAAGGCAACCTGTCACCCAGTTGACTGTCCGGTTTTCGGCGAACAATTTGACTGTTCAAGTCATGAACTGGCTATTCCATACCGTCCCATCGGCCGCGACAAATAGTTATGGGTACCCTGCTGAGCGATGATTATTTATTTCGTAACCGGAACCGTGAAATTTATTTGCCGATGCTTGCTCTTAAGGTATCGTACTTGATGCGATACCTGGAATCCTAACTAAGAAAAACCATTGGAGCTTATCGATGTCCGAACTATTAAAATCCGTCAAAATCTCGCTCAATCACTTCCTGGTGGGAGCATTCGCGGTCCTGCCCATCTATATCGTCGTGCAGGTCTTCGTCTGGCTGGTCACTTTTGTGCTGCAGTCCGTTTTCGATATCAGGGAATGGATGGGGCACTATTGGATTACCGCCGCAGTGTTCATTGCCGTGTACGCACTGCTGGTGTATATCGGCCGCGAGCTGGGCAAACACCGGCAGTCCCTGATCATTTCCCTGTTCGATCTGCTCATCGAGCGGGTGCCGTTCCTGAGCGGCGTCTACCGGGTCAGCAAGAAGGTGATCGATATGTTCCGCGGCCAAGGCGTGAATCGGGTGCGGGAAGTGGTCTACGTGGAATACCCCAAGGAGGGTGTGTGGGTGCCGGCCTACGTGACCAACCGGGAGGGCGACCGCTATGTGCTCTACATTCCCACCTCGCCGAATCCCACCAACGGCTTCACGGTGATCATCCATGAATCCAAGGTGGTGAAATCGGAATTGAATTTTGAAGAAGTCACCAGTTTCATGATCAGCGTGGGTTCCGATTTCCCCAAATCCAGCGAAGCGCGGAACCTGCCCCGGTAAAGAACCCAACGGCAAAACGCCATGACCGTTAGCCAAGTCAATGCTAAAAGCAGGTGCTTCGCCTACCGAGTGATGGCGAGGAAAATTTCATGAAAAAAATTGAACGGCTTAGAACAGAGTTGATTGCTTACGCCAGCGCCCTGTATCACTTTGTGGGTGGCATCACAGTTGGCCTCGTGCTGGGTATCCCAACTTTGTTCCTGTTTGGCGATACCCTGCTATCGCTGCTCGGACATGGCCTCATAGCGCTGCATATACTGTTCGAGATTTTTGAATCAATAACCGGACATTTCCTTGAGTGGGCCTTCCATCTATCTAAGAGAACGGCGGAAATTATCATTTTCTGGAGCAGCTTAGGCGTAGCCATTGGCTTAATGGGGCATCTTATGCGCAAGGCGCATATTGTTGCGCGACGCGCAGTCACCTCCGTTCAGGAACGGAGGTTGGCACTGGCGGAATCATCTAAAATCGCCGTCTGGATTCGGATTGCACTTATCATCAGCTCGCTGAGCGCGACCCTTTTTCTCTTTACCTGAATTGCCCTGACTTTCATCTGCATCAGTTTGTAGTTTATTTTTTGCGGCTTACCTTTGATCAAGGTCTTGAGGATTCCGCGATATAGAGCATGAACCTGTTTTAATCTCAATTTGATACTTTTTAGGCTGTAGTGAATGGATGATTTTTTAAGTAAAAATCCGATACTGTACTTGGTTCCCGGCATTTTATTATCCGCTCTTTTATTGCTGTCTGTATGGCAGGCATGGCTGAAACAGCAAGGACAGGAAAAAGATGGATCCGTACCGGACGATAGCGCCCCTGTGCCTGCTGAAACAATCAGCCCCCAAAAAGCTGACCAAAACTGGCATGCATTATCCACAGAAGCTGTGCTCAGCACCCTTGCCGTCGATGAAAACCAAGGCCTGACGGATGGCGAGATCGTGCGCCGATGCGCTTTGTACGGTTCGAACCGTTTGCCGGAAAGCAAGCCACGATCGGTGTTTATGCGTTTCATCGTGCAATTTCATAATCTACTGCTCTATGTGTTAATCGGCACCGCGAGCATTACTGCGATACTGGGACACTGGACGGATACCGGGGTGATTTTGGCGGTGGTACTGCTGAATGCCGTGTTCGGCTTTATTCAGGAAGGTAAAGCCGAACACGCACTGCGGGCAATACGGCAGATGCTGTCTGCACAGGCCATGGTGCAACGTGATGGACGGCGTATAACCGTACCCGCTGAAGAACTGGTGCCCGGCGATATCGTGCTGCTGCAACCGGG
The DNA here is from genome assembly GCA_030684815.1 of Methylobacter sp. Classification (GTDB taxonomy): domain Bacteria; phylum Pseudomonadota; class Gammaproteobacteria; order Methylococcales; family Methylomonadaceae; genus Methylobacter_A. The sequence goes on from JAUXXQ010000131.1 coordinate 24,505, forward strand.
CGATAAAGTGCCTGCGGATATGAGGCTGCTAAAAGTCAAAAACCTGCAAATTCAAGAGGCGGTGCTGACCGGTGAATCAGTGCCGGTGGAAAAAAGCGCCGAAGCGGTTGCCAGCGATGCCGTATTGAGCGACCGGCTTGGCATGGCCTACTCCGGAACGCTGGTCACCACGGGTCAGGCATCAGGACTTGTGGTGGCGACCGGCGCTCAAACCGAAATCGGACACATCAGCACGCTGGTGTCGCAAGTACAAACACTGACGACACCGCTGTTGCGGCAAATGGCGGTCTTTGCCCGCTGGGTTACCGCTGCGGTGTTGCTGCTGTCGATATTCATGTTTACGTTTGGCGTGTTGGTGCGTGATTTCAGCGCGATGGACATGTTCATGATTGTCGTGGGCATAGCTGTCTCCGCCATCCCTGAAGGATTACCGGCCATTCTTTCGGTGACTCTGGCTATCGGCGTGCAGCGTCTGGCGACCCGCAAGGCGATTATCAGGCGCTTGCCGGCGGTGGAAACATTGGGCGCGGTCAGCGTGATTTGCACTGATAAAACCGGCACCTTGACGCGCAATGAGATGACGGTACGGTCGCTGGTGACGGCCGACCAAGTACTTGAGGTAACGGGTACAGGCTACGATCCGCATGGCGATTTTCTGCACGATGGCTTGGGGGTAGCGGTCGAGCCGACCTCCATACCACAACAAGCGCTGCGTGCAGGCCTGTTCTGTAATGATGCAGCGCTTGAGCAAGGGGAGGAAGAATGGCGCATTCACGGCGATCCGATGGAGGCGGCATTGCTAATTGCCGCCATGAAGGCTGGACTGAATGCGGACGAGGAAGGCAGAAATTACCCCCGTACCGACCTGATTCCGTTCGATTCCGAACACAGGTTCATGGCAACGATGCACCACAGCCATGCGGGTGAGGCGCTTATTTTTGTTAAGGGTGCGCCGGAACGTTTACTGGAAATGTGTGCGCAGCAGCGTAGCGCGTCTGGCGACCAGGCACTCAACAGCCATTACTGGCAACAGCAGATCGAATTGCTGGCCCGGCAAGGGCAACGGGTATTGGCGGCGGCCTGTAAACCCGCGCCCAGTCACAGCCAGGAGCTGAATTTCGAAGACTTGAATAATGGTCTGGTGTTGCTCGGGCTGTTTGGCTTGATTGATCCACCACGCACCGAGGCTATTGCGGCGATCAAGGAATGCCAAAGCGCCGGTATTCGGGTCAAGATGATCACCGGCGATCATGCGCTGACAGCTTGCAGCATCGCCGCCCAGTTGAATCTGGTCAATTCGGCGGAAGTTATCACCGGTCACGATATGGAGCAGATGAATGATGATGAATTACGTGGCCGGGTTCAGGAGACGGATGTTTACGCGCGGGTCAGCCCGGAACATAAACTGCGCCTGGTCAGCCTGCTGCAAACGGACGGCGTTTGTGTGGCGATGACCGGCGATGGCGTGAATGATGCGCCTGCACTAAGACGCGCCGACATCGGTATCGCCATGGGCCATAAAGGCACCGAAGCCGCCAAGGAAGCTTCGGTGATGGTGATTACCGATGACAACTTCGCCACCATCGTCCATGCCGTAAAAGAAGGTCGCGCGGTTTATGAGAACCTGAAAAAGGCCGTGGCGTTTATGCTACCGCTCAACGGCGGCGAATCCATCAGTATCATCGTTGCCATCCTGTTGGGCTATACCTTGCCGATCACGCCCTTACAGATCCTTTGGGTCAATATGGTGAGTTCGATAGCCTTGGCCATGACGCTCGCATTCGAACCCGGCGAAGCGGACAGCATGACACATCCGCCGCGACCTGCGAACGAGCCTATCCTTTCAGGGTTTCTGGCTTGGCGCATACTATTGGTATCCGCATTGTTCGCAGCCGGTATATTCGGTATTTTCAAATGGAGCCTGTATCAGGGCTCCACGCTGGAGGAAGCGCGCACCTATGCCGTCAATACGCTGGTGACGATGGAGGTCTTTTACCTGTTCAGCGTGCGCTATCTGCGTGTTTCATCCTTTAGTTTCAAACGCCTGTTCAATTCACCGGCGGTACTGATTGGCGTCACTGCGGTCATCATCCTGCAACTGGTGTTTACCTATGCGTCGTTTATGGAAGCGTTCTTTGACAGCCGCCCGGTGGATTTAGTGCATGGCATGGAAATTATCGCCATCGGTGTTGGCATGTTTGGTATTTTGGAACTTGAAAAACTGTTTCGGAGAAAAGTCCTGGCAAAGTGCATTGCAATCTAATCTTGAATTAATTAATGTCACCAAACGACAACGAATGGTGACTATCACTATTTACAAGGCATTGGGGGGCGGCTGGAAGTAATAGCTGCCAACTGCAGATTTGGGTACGGTAAAACGGGTAATCACCTTAAATAAAAACGGCTCTATGTGAAATACAGTTGAGCTTATCACACAAGAAATACTTGCTCACGCAATCAAAAGCAATGAGCGCATTTCATCGGGTCTCATCGCCAACTCGGGGAAGATAAAGCTCCACATAGAGAACTCTCATGGTAGCAAAGAATGGAGGAGCAAGGAAAACTCCCATAATTCCAAGCCACGATCCCATAAGCAAAATGAAGATCAAAAGCGGCACTTCAGGAAGCTCAACCTGGCCTTTCATCAGCATCGGAAGAATGATGTTGCCTTCGATCTGTTGGACCACAACAAAAACGGCGATAACCCAAAGCACAAGTGACGGCTCAGATGCCAACGTAATAATTGATGCGCAACCGACAACGATCAGGGTTCCAAGGTACGGAATGATCCCAAATATTGCTGTGAGAAGTCCCCATACGGCCCAATAATCGACCCCAGTAATCCATAAACCAATGCCTGTCATGAACCCCAAGATGAGCATGTCGATCATCTGTGCGCGAAACCAGAGTCTCAGTATTGTGGCGCATAGACTGAGGACAGAGGCCGCTTTCATTTGACGATTTTGAGGAAAGGCACGAACAACCGCCGCGAAATAATCATTCAAGGAAACGGCTGTGTACAGACTTATGATCAAAGCAAATAGAAGTCCGCCTATTGCGGTGAAGCTGGTTTGTAGGCCCTCAAAAAAATGTGAGACAAGACCTTGTGCAGTGGCTCCGACATTCAGAGCTTCAAGCTGGGCCTGAAGCCAGGGGTATCTCATGAAAAGTGACAAAAGCCGACTGTTTAGATTCGCTGAAATTTCTGGTGCGCGCTTGGAAAGACTCTCTACTTGGTCCGAGACCAAATACCAAATCCCGAAGCTTGCACCACCAATAATAATAGCAATCACGACAAAACAAAGTAGAGCGCTCAGGGCTCTGGGTATCTTAAACTTGCGTCTTGCAAACGAAAGGATTGGCGCAATTAGTACTCCAATCCCGATTCCAATCAGCGACACAATCACAATTGAACGTGAGTAGTAAAGAAGAAGAAGCGCAGCTATCGACAATATCCCAACGAGGATAAGTTTCACTTGCATCCAAAATTCTGAGTTCGATTTTTCCATCACATTCAGGGAGGTTCTGTCGCATTAACTTCAAAAACGCATTTTTCGGCCGAGCAAGAATGCCAGTTCTTCAAACTGGCGATCAAGACCCATCAACCGACTGCACAAGGTGGCTAAACGGCTGGCATTCAGCAACGGGTACTTAGGCTAATTCCGAAATAAAAAATACCAGCCATGGCCTATCTTTAGGCGGGTCGAATGAGGATGTCCCAGTTAGGCAATAAAGGATTGCGTAGCAAGCGTGCCTCGATGTCTGCCATGGCCTGCTTGGTCAGGGTGA
>JAUXXQ010000132.1 GCA_030684815.1 Methylobacter sp.
TTGTTACCTTTCACTGCCGCCAACGCCACTTTTGCTTTTTGGCTGCCGCTCATTATCGTACGCTTTTTTTCACTCATTTCCGTCTACCTTTTATGATGGACACCATCTTATCGTACTGTCTGTATTTCGGGGTCCACTATACTGTTGATCATGCTACGCTAAACCGTTGGGTTATCAAGTATTCGCCGTTGATAGCCTTAGCCGCCAAGAAAAATAAACGGGCTGTAGCCACCTCATGGAGAATGGACGAGACGTACATCAAGGTCAAAGGCGAATGGGTTTATCTCTATCGTGCCGTTGATAAACAGGGCGACACCGTTGATTTCATGTTGTCCGAAAAACGCGATGAAGCCGCAGCGACTTTGTTTTTTAAGCAAGCCATAAATAACAACGGTTTCCCAACGAAAGTGGTTATGGACAAAAGTGGCGCAAATTTCGTTGGCTTGGAGACTATTAACGTCCTGCTGATGCTTGCCGGAATAATCAGTTTTGTTGAAATTGTCCAGGTCAAATACCTGAACAACATAGTCGAACAGGATCACCGGTTCATCAAAAAAATAACGAAACCGATGATGGGTTTCAACGCTTTCTATTCGGCCAAAGCAACGATCGCCGGAATTGAAACGGCGCATATGATCCGAAAGGGGCAGTTGTCCGATGAAAATATTCCCGCCTATCAGCAGTTCATGGCATTAGCAGGATAGTCTTGCCTCCAGGATAGGAATTTCCTGGCTTTAGCTAAACTTTGCGACAGAACCTGAATTAATTAATGTCACCAAACGACAACGAATGGTGACTATCACTATTTACAAGGCATTGGAGGGCGGCTGGAAGTAACAGGGCAACCGCATTAAAAGCACTTTAAAAACAGGTGGCTAATCACTATCAATTGGGATTTTGAGGATTACCCCAATGAGCTGCAATTTATTAGACCATTTTTCAACGCTGAAAGACCCACGAATTGAGCGTAAGACGTTACATCAATTGCCCGATATTATATTTTTAGCGATCAGTGCGACGCTAAGCCTTGCCGATGGCTGGGAAGCTATCGCAGAATTTGGTGAAAATAAGCTTGAATGGTTGCGGCGTTTTGTGCCTTTAGAAAACGGCGTACCCTCGCATGACTGTATTGCTTATGTTATTTCACGGCTTCCACCGCAAGAATTTCAACGGTGTTTTATTAGCTGGGTTAATGCGATGAAAGATGATCTAGGCCTTGAGATAGTGGCTGTGGATGGAAAAACAGCGCGCGGTTCCCATGACCGCAAAAATAATAAAAAGTCCCTACACATGGTGAGTGCTTGGGGTTGCGCGAACCGTTTGGTTTTTGGACAAGAAGTCACCGATGAAAAATCTAACGAAATCACCGCCATTCCCAAGCTATTGGCCTTATTGGAATTGAAAGGTTGCATCGTCACTATTGATGCCATGGGCTGTCAACGGGATGTTGCCGAGCAAATCATTGACCAAGGCGGCGATTATTCATTGGGGCTTAAAGGTAATCAAGGTGCCTTGCATGAAGCCACTGAGGATTTTTTTAAAACAGCGCGAGAGGCCGATTTTAAAGGCGTTGAATGTAGCTACCATGAAGAAATCGATAAGGGACATGGGCGCTTGGAAACACGCCGGTATTGGATCACTGAAGAATTATGCACCTTGCCCAAGACTGAGTTGTGGAAAGGTCTGCGCAGTATAGGCATGGTGGAGCGGGAATACTTGCAAAATGATAAGTTGGTTAGGGAACAACGTTATTTTATTAATTCTTTCAAAGCCGATGCTCACGTTTTTGCCACCGCTGTTCGGGGACATTGGGGTATAGAAAATCGATTACATTGGTGTTTGGATGTGACGTTTCGTGAAGATAAAAGCCGAATTCGCAAGGGCAATGCGCCAGCTATCATGACGACGCTACGACATATCTGTTTAAATCTTTTTCAAAAGCAAGAGCCAACACTGAGTGTCAACAGAAAGCGCCTTAGGTGTGCATTGAATGATGGTTTCCGTGCTAAGGTTTTGTTTGGCTGAATATTTTAATGCGTTTGCCCTGCAGCACATTGCAATTTGCCGATGTACACCGGTTTTTTATTGAGCGAACCACACTATGTGAGCTGCCGCCACTTGGGGGAAGTTATGGGTATTTCGCATGATAGCGTGAACCGTTTTTTAAACCGGGAATCGTACGATGGCG
>JAUXXQ010000134.1 GCA_030684815.1 Methylobacter sp.
AACCGTCGGGCTGACGGGGCTAGTCTGTGAAGTGAACGGTGCAGTAATGCCGTCAGCAGCAGAAACCAGTGGGCAGTAGCGATACATACTCACTCCTGAGCAATCAGGAATCCCCTTGCTTTAGCTGGGGGAGGATGTCAATGCACATACTCGGTGTTTCAGTTTTTAGCGTCAAGCATTAAAAATTTGAGCATCGGGGTATCAACATCCACCACTTCCAAGAGGAAAAAGTCTAATGGCTTTATTGAAAAAATTAGTAATCGCTTCATTTGTCAGTACTGCGTTGCTTGCTGCGGCTCCTGCCGCGATGGCAAAACCAGCAACAGGAAAAATAGAAAACCAATCACAAGAAGGTGTTCTTGCCGCATTTGACGAATCGATTGCAGCAGCTGAAGCGGCTTTAGCAGGATTAAATGGTGGTGCTGATGAAGCCGCAATTTTTGATCTAATGAAAGATGCTAAGCAAGCACTAAATCGAATTGAAAGCGCTACTGTTAATAGAGAAAAAGAAAGGGCAAACGCTCTTCTTAAAGACTCTCGTGCGGCCTTGAAAAAAGGTGATGTTGAAGCATCAAAAGCTTTAATGGCTGAGACCGTTGAAAAATTCAAATCACTGAAAGAGATATACCTTAGCTTCTAAGGCTATTTCTTAAAGGCTTAATGCAAAGGGGGGATTGCTTGCCAATCCCCCCTTTTTTTGTTTTCAGATAAAATAATTTAGGTGTTAGCTGTAAGCCAATATCTTCGCGTACACTAACCGACGGTGGGGAGGGGCATGCGGGGCGCGGGTCATCCAATTAATCCCCGGTTACAGCTAATGGATGTATGGCGGCGAAAGTTGGGGTTTGGGGAGGAAGGGGAATTTAAAAATGATGGCTAACGCGCTTAATCCTCGGGTTTTATTGTTGTTATTGGCTGCGGTCGGGCTGATTACGTTGCCGCATGTCGGCCATATCCCTTGGCCGTTATCGGTGTTGTTTTTTTCTTCATTGGGCTGGCGCTTGTTTGGGATTTGGTGGCCGCGTGTATTGCCGGATGCTAAGGTCATTTTTGTGCTGACGCTCGGCGGTATCGGTTTGTTGTTCAGTTTGCATACTGGCGTTTGGGGCAGGGATGCCGGGACGGCGATTTTTGTCACGGCTTTGGGGCTTAAATTACTGGAAATACATAAGAAACGCGATGTGTATTTGGTCGGCTATTTGGTCTTTATCGTCGCCGCTTCACAGTTTCTTTATCAGCAAACGATGGCGATGGCGGCTTACAGTTTGCTGGTGTGCTGCGTGTTGCTGGCGACATTGGTGGCGATTAATAGCGAGTTGCCGCAAAACAAAACGGCGCTGCGCACGGCGGCGCTGATTATGTTGCAGGCGCTACCGATGGCGGCGATTGTTTTTGTGTTGTTCCCAAGGGTGCAGGCGCCGGCGTGGATGCTGCCGATGAGCGATAAGAATAAGGCGCTGTCCGGTTTAGGCGATATGCTGGAACCGGGGTCGATCAGTCAGTTGGCGTTGTCGCCGGAATTGGCGTTTAGGGTCAAGTTTAACGGCAAGCCACCGCCGAAAAATCAGCTGTACTGGCGCGGCCCGGTTTTTTCTTATACCGATGGCACGGTTTGGACGATGGCGAAAAACAAGACAGCGGCAAGTCAGGCACAGCTGAGTTTTTTCGGCACGGCTTATCATTATGCGTTGTTACAGGAACCGCAAAGGCATTCTTGGGTGTATGCGCTGGACATGGCCGCCCAGTTTGATGCTTCGCTGCAGCGTCAAAGCGATTATCAACTGACCAGTCGGACGAAAGCGGGTGAGGCGGCGGAATATGCGCTGGTCTCTTATCCGCAATACAATACCGGTGACATTACTCCTGCCGAATCCCTTGAAAACCGCCAGCTGCCGGGGACGCCTTCCCCGCGTATCGTCGCACTGGTTAAGCAGTTGCAGGGTTTTGAGGGTAAGCCTGCGCTGTTCATTCAGCAAGTGCTGGGCCATTTTCGCCAGCAGCCGTTCAGTTACAGCTTGCAGCCGCCATTGATGGAAAACAATCCGATTGAGACTTTTTTGTTTGATGTTAGGAGCGGTTTTTGCAGCCATTACGCAACGGCGTTTGTTTACCTAATGCGGGTGGCGGATATTCCGGCGCGGGTGGTGAGCGGTTATCAAGGCGGCGAACTCAATGCGGTCGGGCAGTTTTTGGAAATCAGGCAAGCTAATGCCCACGCCTGGACGGAAGTATGGTTGCAAGGTCGGGGCTGGGTCAGGGTTGACCCGACCGCCGCGATTGCGCCGGAGCGGATTGAGCAGGATATTAATCTGCAACAGCAGATTGCGACCGGCGGCACCCGTTTGATTGTCATTGATGGGGATTTTCAGGGCAGGGGCTTAAATCAGCTTAGGCAATTTTGGAATAATGTCGATTATCAGTGGCAGCGCCGGATTGTCAATTTTGGCAGTGGGCATCAGACTTTGCTGTTATCGGCTCTCGGTATCGGCAGTTTGCTTGAGCGTCTGCTGTGGATGTTGGCGGCCATCGGGATAGTGACGCTGTTATTGGCGGCCTGGCTGTTAAGGTCTCGGAGCCAACAAGACGATCCGGCCGTGGTGGTGTATCGGCAGTTTTGCCAAAAAATGGCCAAAGCGGGCGTGGCCATTAGGGTGGGCGAAGGTGCCCATGATTTTGCCGTACGGATTCATGCGCAAAAACCGGAACTTGGCGGGCGTGTGGATGAGATTACCCGGCTTTTTGTTGGCTTGCGCTACCAGCGTTCGCCTGCTGGAGATGATTTAAAGACGCTTAAAAAGCGGGTTAAGGAGCTGGCGGTTTGAGGTGGCGTTCCATTAGTGGCAGGTAAAAAAAATTATCGGACGGGTATGCAGGTTTATGCAGGCCGCCTGCGAAAATTGTTTGGGGTGTATTCTTCGCGGCAAATCGCCTAAGATTGCCGCTTCATTATTACTGTCGTTGTGTTGAGGAAAAATATGCGGACACTTAAACCGAAATTTAAACGGATCCAGGCTTTTTTGCTTTTTACATCAATGTTTTTAGCCCATTCCCCTGTTTTTGCCGAAAATGAAACAGGCGCTAAGGATATGCATCACGCCCAAAACAGCCTTGATTGGCCGGGCATTTACCGTGGTTTTTTGCCCTGCTCCGATTGCAAAGGCGTTAAAACCACGCTTGCGTTGAATAAAAATAACAGTTACCTGTTGATTACCCAATTCGTCGGCCGGTCAGAGCGGGAAATTGTGGAAAAAGGCAGGTTTACTTGGGGCGATAAAAACGATGTGATTGTGCTAACGCCGCGTAATAGTTCAACGGTACGGCAATATTTTGTCGGCGAGGATATGCTCATTCAACTTGATAGCGAGGGCAGCCGCATTGCCGGCGATGTTGCCGAGCGTTATATGTTGCGTAGATCCGATATGAGTAAATCGGCGGCGCCGCAGCATGGCGCACATTGAGCATACATTGGCTGTCTGCGTTATTTTATAGATGGGAGGAATAAAAAAATGATTCGTGTGGGTATTGTGGGCGGAACCGGCTATACCGGGGTTGAGTTGTTGCGGATTTTGGCGTTACATGCGGAAGTTGAGGTCGCGGTGGTCACATCGCGCTCGGATGCCGGGTTGCGGGTGGATGCGCTTTATCCTAGTTTGCGCGGTTACATCAACGCGGTATTTACGGTGCCCGAGGTTGAAACCTTGGCGGAATGCGACGTGGTGTTTTTTGCGACGCCAAACGGTACGGCGATGCTGATGGCTGAGCAATTGTTGGCGCGCGGTGTCAAGGTGATTGACCTGTCTGCCGATTTCAGGCTAAAAGATGCGGCCGAATGGGGTAAGTGGTACGGCATGGAACACGCCTGCCCGGATTTAATTGCCGAGGCGGTTTACGGTTTGCCGGAATTGAACCGTGCGGCTATTCAGCAAAGTAACTTAATCGCTTGTCCCGGTTGCTATCCGACGGCGGTGCAGTTGGGTTTTTTGCCGTTGCTGGAACATCAGTTGATTGATGTTCATCATCTGATTGCCGATGTGAAATCGGGTGTTAGCGGCGCCGGGCGCAAGGCGGAATTGGCGACGTTAATGAGCGAAACCGGCGAGAGTTTTAAAGCTTATGCGGTGGCTGGCCATCGGCATTTGCCGGAAATTCGTCAAGGGCTTGAGCGAGTGGCAGGCACATCAGTCGGCTTGACCTTTGTGCCGCATTTGACGCCGATGATTCGCGGCATACATGCGACTTTATATGGCCGGGCAGAAGGCCGGCTGGACGCAGTGCAGGCTTTGTATGAGCAACGCTACGCGGAGGAGACTTTTGTCGATGTGTTGCCGCAAGGCTCGCACCCGGATACGCGCAATGTGCGCGGCAGTAATAATTGCCAGATTTCGGTTCATCAGCCGCAGGGCGGCGACACGGTTGTGGTGTTGTCGGTGATTGATAATCTGGTTAAAGGCGCGGCAGGGCAGGCGGTACAAAATATGAACCTGATGTTCGGTTTACAGGAAGATTTGGGATTAAGGTGTGTGGCGCTGTATCCGTAACGCTTTTAGAGTGGGCGGCGCTCCCACAGTCAACATGGCTGCACTAATATCCAGGGCTTGACTACAACTGCCCACACCTCGGCGTCAGTCTCAAACCACTTACTGGCCTGCTGATCGGATACCAGTGCCAGCTGATTGTCGCGCATCCATAATGCAACCTGATCTTTGTTGTCGATGGAAAACTGATAAGCCACGTCGACTAAATCCAGCTCTGCAGCGACAAATACCGCCGCACCTGCGGCAAAAAAACGTTGTAATTGGCTCCAGGCAATCGTTGATGTTTCCAGGTTCACTTTTTCCTTGGTGATGTCACAAGCGTTTGGTGCGTCCATTATTTTTCCTTTATTGTGGGGCGGTGATAGTTGTTTTTGGTAACTTCCCATTAGTGACAGATCGCATCAAATTTTCACCACGAAGAGCACAGGGGGCACGAAGTTTCATTTTTTACAGGGCTGTTACGATTGTATTTTTGCATAGTACCGTTGTCTGTACAGCTGTTATGCTAAGCAGGTAAGTCTATTTCTTTTAACATTTACAATTGGAGTCCAATAGCTTTAGCTATTGGCGGTAAAACAGCTAAAGCTGTTTTACTCCCAACTTGTTTGTTAAGAAACTTTTGAATGACTATTTATGCACACGATTATAAACCACTAAATTGGGAGAGATAAACCATGTCGTTTTTTGATTCAATAACAAAGAAATCTAAGTTGAAGGCTGCTGTTAAACAAACCATGGCGGCCCGTAATAGCGAGGGCAGCAAGGCTGACCAATTATTCAAAAGGGTTTACCAGGATTATGCTGAGATTGTCGCAGGGGAGTTGTTGATCGCAGAGGCTTTATATAATTGGGGCTTTGCGTTGCTGCATCAGGCAAAAAACAAATCGGGTGAACAGGCGGAGGCGCTTTATCAGGATGCGATTGAGAAATTTACTTTTTGTTTGCTTGCCCAACCGTCTTATCTTGGGGCTGCTATTGATGGCGGTGTGGCTTATATGGAATTGGCGCGGGTTAAACGGGCAGGGCCCCATGATGCGTTGTATGTGCAGGCTCACAGGTATTTTGAAAAAGCCAATGCCATTCAGTCGGGTTCGGCCGCTTACAATATGGCTTGCATTTATGCCTTGCGCGGTGACAAGGAGGCTTGTCTGAATGCGTTGGAATTGGCTGACAGCAAAGGCATTTTACCGGTTGCCGACGATATTCTTAATGATCCCGATCTTGCCGGTGTGAAGGGGCAGGCTTGGTTTGCCGAATTTATAGACTCGTTGGCTAAAAAACCGGAACTGCTTGCCGAGGATGGCGCTGATGCTGAGCCAGTTGTTGATGCGGTGGCGGATGATGTTGCAGCTGAAAGTGATGCCGCTGTAAACGCATTCAAGTCGACGGTTGAAACCCAATTGCTGGTGGATACGGACGCAGCGGCCAGTGAAAAAAGCGAAGAAGTTGATGCCGATTTGGCCGATAAGTGATGAGGCATGTACTAATTGTTGGATTGATGTTGGCAGTGGCTCAGCCGGTTTTTGCAGCGGAGCAGGATATTGGTGCGGCGTTTTCAGCGTGCATGGAGCAGGCAGGTGGCGTCACTATGGCTATGATTGACTGTATGGGGACGGAGTACCAGCGGCAGGATGTGCGTTTGAACAAGGTCTATCAAGAACTCATGTCAGGGCTTTCTTCTGAGCGCAAGCAGCAGCTGCAAAAGGCCCAGCGCCTATGGCTCAAGTTCAGGGATGCTAATTGCGATTTTTATTATGACCCTGACGGTGGGAGTCTGGCCCGCGTTAATGCGAATGACTGTTTTATGATGGCTACTGAGGCGCGCGCCAAGGAATTGGAGGGCTTTAGGTAAGAGGCCGGTGGTGTCATGAAGTGGCCGGATAGCAGGCGGCCAATAAGGTTTGCATTTTTGCCAATCCAAGTTTTCGGGTCAATTCAATATTGTGCGGCGGGATGCCCTCGGGGTCGGGGTGGCTGGCGACGGCCTGTTCGATGCTGGCTTCCCGCAGCAGGTGCAGCATGGGATAAGGCGAGCGGTTGGTGTAGTTCGCCGCATCGTCCAGGTCGGCACCTTGAAAGCAATAGTCGGGATGGAAACTGGCCAATTGGTAAATGCCCTCATAGCCTTGCTCGGATAACAGCGTTTCGGCAATTTCAACAAAATCCAGATAATCGTCGAAATCGGCAAAGGCTTTGGCGTAAATCAACAAGGTAGTTTCAATGTCTGGCTCGGTGTCGAGGCGGTCACATTCGGCGATTAAATTTAGCAGGCATGGCTCAATGTCGGTGTCGTGGTTGACGCTGAAATAAATGCTGCCGCGTTCTTGTTCGCGTTTTGCGAATGGGCAGATGCCATAGTCGATGATGACGGTTTGTAACCAGCTTTGTGTGGCGGATTTGATGTATTCGGCAGTAAGGTTGTCGGTCATGGCGGGGTGTTGGCTGAAAATGAAAAAGCCCCGTTAAACCGGGGCTTTTGTGGTGACACAAACGGTATCGTTAATTATTTGTGGCTGATACCGGCGGCAATACGTTCCTCTCTTTTCTCGCTGGCCTTTTCGATTTTTGAAAAAACCCGCAGTATGTCAGTAGATGACAGGATGCCGACCAGTTTGTTGTCCTTGTCGACTACAGGCAAGGCGCCGATTTTATTTTCGGCCATTTTTGCCGCCGCTTCTGACGCATAAGTGTCGGGGTTAACGGTGATGACGCCCCGGTGCATGATGTGCTGCACTTTTTTTGGGACTACATGAAGCTCTGTGGTGCCGGTGCCGGTTGCAGCCTCAATGGCGTTGGAATTGCTTTTCGGGCCAAGGGCTTTGTACAGATCCCGGTCGGATACTATGCCAATAACTTTGCCTTTTTCAACGACGGGTAAGTGACGAATTCTTTCGTAATGAATTAAGAAAAAGACACGATCAATTAAATCGTGTTGCTCGACTGTAAATACTTTTGAAGTCATTAAATCTTCAACACGCATTATTATTCTCCTAAATGTAAAAAACTCGGTAAGAATAGGGAAATAAACGTATTTTTACAAGAGATAAAATTTGATGTGTTATAAAATAATCGGTCACGCTTTTGTTGGGTATCACCTGTACGCGTGCTATTTATAACCTAAATCTGTCTTAGCGACACACTGGAGTTAGTTATGCGCATCATTCTGTTGGGGAGTCCCGGTTCCGGTAAAGGGACTCAGGCTCAATTTATTACTGAAAAATACGCTATCCCGCAAATTTCAACGGGTGATATGTTGCGGGCTGCGGTGCGGGAAGGGACACCGTTGGGTATTGCCGCGAAAAAAGTGATGGATGCTGGGGGCTTGGTTTCCGATGATATTATTTTGGGGCTGATTAAAGAGCGCATTGCCCAAGCCGATTGCGTTAACGGTTATTTGCTCGATGGTTTCCCCCGTACCATTGCCCAAGCTGAAGGTCTTAATGAAATGGGGGTCAGCATCGATACGGTGATTGAAATCGTGGTTGAGGATGAGGAAATTGTTAAGCGCATGGCCGGTCGGCGCGTGCATTTACCCTCCGGCCGTACTTATCACGTTGAATATAATCCGCCTAAAGCCGAAGGCGTTGATGATGTGACCAGCGAGCCGTTGATCCAGCGCGACGACGATAAAGAAGAAACCGTGCGCAAACGGCTCAGTGTTTATCATGAGCAGACCAAACCGTTGGTCGGCTATTATTCGGCGCCGGGGCAGCAGGCTAAATTCAGTTCAATCGCCGGTGTCGGCAGTGTCGATGACATTACCCAAAAAGTGTTTGCTGTTTTGGGCTAATTGATAAAAACGGCCATGATCAATATTCAACATGAAAAGGTTGCAAAGTTAATGACAATAAAAATTGCCGGGTTAGCGGCTGAGGGTGATACAGCTCGCATTTTTAGTGATGCAGGAGGGCGGTTTTAAATGGGTAAGCTATATAATGTTGCTGTAGTGGGCGCTACCGGTGCGGTCGGTGAGGCCATGCTGTCGATTTTGGAGGAACGCAACTTTCCTGTCGGCGAGGTTTATGCCTTGGCCAGCAGCAATTCAGTTGGAAAAAGAATCCCTTTTAAAGGCGGATCCTTAGCGGTACAGGATTTGGCCACGTTTGATTTTTCAAAGGCGCAAATCGGTTTGTTTTCGCCGGGTGCATCGGTTTCAGCAGAATATGCGCCGAAAGCGGCCGCTGCAGGTTGTATTGTTATCGATAACACCTCGCAGTTCCGTTATGACGATGATATTCCGCTGGTGGTGCCGGAGGTCAATCCTGAGCGAATCGCCGATTATAAAAACCGTGGCATTATCGCCAACCCCAATTGTTCGACGATTCAAATGTTGGTGGCGCTAAAGCCGATTTATGATGCGGTTGGTATTACCCGGATCAATGTCTGCACTTATCAGGCGGTTTCCGGTACCGGCAAAGAAGCCATAGAAGAACTGGTTAAGCAGACCACCAGCCTGCTGAATATGCAGCCCATGATCAGCAAGGTTTATCCCAAGCAGATTGCGTTTAATGTGTTGCCGCAGATTGATGTCTTTATGGATAACGGTTACACCAAGGAAGAAATGAAAATGGTGTGGGAAACGCAAAAAATTATGGGTGATGGGCGTATTATGGTCAATGCCACCGCCGTGCGGGTGCCGGTTTTTTACGGGCATTCCGAGGCTGTGCATATTGAAACCCGTGACAAAATCGATGCGGAGGCAGTCCGGGCTTTGTTGGCAAAAGCGCCCGGTGTGACCGTCATGGATGAGCGTAAAGATGGGGCTTATCCGACAGCGGTGACCGAGTCCTCAGGCCATGATGAGGTGTTTGTCGGGCGTATCCGTGAAGACATTTCGCACCCCTTGGGAATCGACTTGTGGGTGGTGGGTGATAATGTGCGGAAAGGGGCGGCATTGAACAGTGTGCAAATAGCAGAAGTGCTGGTAAAAAATTACATCTAGGCTAAGCTTGGGTACATATTTGACTGGACGCGGTAAAAAACTGTGGTAACTATTGTAAAGAAGAGCAAAGTGCGTTTGTTGACTAAAACCTTAGTGGTTATGTCGTTGCTGGCGCCAACAGGTGGGCATGCATTAGGGATAGGCGAGATTCGATTGCATTCGGCGCTGAATCAAAATCTGGATGCCGAGATTTCGTTAACATTGTCGGGTGAAAGCGTCTCTGATATTAAAGTCAGTTTGGCCGCACCTGAAAAATTTGAAGAGGCGGGCGTGTCATGGAGTTATTTCCTGTCGAAAATCAAATTTGAAACCATTGCTCAATCCAGTACTGCGGCAGTCATTAAAATCACATCGAGAGAAGCGCTGAAAGAACCTTTTCTGGATTTTTTGCTTGAAGTCAGTTGGCCTAAAGGCAATCTGTATCGTGAGTTTACAGTATTAGTTGACCCGCCATCAGAATACAGCCATGTAACGCCATCGGTTGCAGCCCCAACACCGAGTTATGCGCAGCCATCGGCTGTTGCACCACGACACCAAGCATCTCGTCATCAACAAAGTGAGGGCAAATATGGCCCAACATTGCCGCAGGATACCCTGTGGCGAGTCGCTGAGCGGGCAAGAATCGGCAGTAATGTGTCTGTGGAACAAATGATGCTGGCGATTTATGAAGCCAATCCCGATGCTTTCTACCAAGAAAATGTTTACGCATTAACGGCTGGGAAAATGTTGAAAATTCCTGACCGTGCTGCAATAGTGAAATTGTCCCGAAGCCAGGCATCGGCCGAGTTCAAGCGGCATTCACAAGCCTGGAAAAATCGTTCGGCTATTGCGCGTAAGGAAAAGCCGGGCGATAAGCAATTAAAGCTGGTGGCGCCAGTTGATGCAACGGTTGCTGAGCGTGCCGTTGTGGCATCGGTTGATGCGGGGGCGGCTAAAGATAAGGATAAACTTGCCCCTAGTGCCGCCTCAGGGGCTGAAACAGATGTGGCTGCGACGGCGCTCTCAGAGAGTGAGGCGCAAAGCAAGTTAGTGGAGATGGAAAAACAGCTGGCAATGATGCAGGAGTTGATTGCGTTAAAGGATCAGCAGCTTGCTGCTTTGCAAGGCCAGACGCAGGCAAGCCCCCCTGTCGAACAGGAGCAGGCAGCAGCAGACGAGGTTGCCGCCGTCCAGGTTGAAGAGCAGCCAGACCCCTTATCGGAACAGGCCGTTGCTACAGTGGAGCCTCCGGTTCAGCCGGTTCAGCCAGTTCAGCCAGTTCAGCCAGTTCAGCCAGCGCCAGCGGCCCAACCGGAGGCGGACAGTCCAATCGATGCCTATTATCTGATGCTGGGTGGTGTTGGCGGGCTGGCTTTGATGTTGTTTGGTTGGCTTTGGTGGCGTAAACGCAAGGTTGATGAGGAAACCAACACCGAGAGCATGTTTGCCTCCTCCCTTTTGACTAAAACAGCCGAAGATAATAGCCAATTTTCTGCGCCGGTTATTGCTGAAGAGAGCCCGGTTAATGAGCCCGGTATAGTTGGCGAAAGTTCCTTTTTGAGTGAGTTTACCCCGAGTGATTTCGATTCATTCGATACCGACCAAGGCGAAATCGACCCGATATCCGAAGCTGATGTGTACCTTGCCTATGGCCGTTACCAGCAAGCCGAAGAACTGATACGGCAGGCGATTAAAGACCAGCCGGATCGCGATGAATGTAAATTGAAGTTGTTGGAGGTTTTTTACGCCAATGAAGATAAGGACGCTTTTCAGGCTTATGCCAATGAATTGGCGGCCGCCGGCAAGGTGGATGATTTTGGGTTTTGGGAAAAAGCGGCCGAAATGGGGCGTGAAATTTGTCCTGATTCAGTTTTGTTTTCTTCGGGGGATGATTTGTTTTCAGTGGATGAAGGCATCAGCGCTGAAAATGATGTTGACAGCACTTCTGGTGACGAGGATGCGTTCAGCAAAGAAAGTGCCGCTGAGGGAGAGGCTTCTTTCGCTGGGTTAAGCGGTGAGGGTTTTGAGCAGGATGCAGCCGGGTCGGGGGAATATGATTTAGATTTTGATTTGGCGCCGTCGGTTCCTGAACATGAAGCAATTGACGATCAGCGAAATAATCAGGCTATTGATTTTGATTTAAGTTCGTTTTCAGTGGAGCTGTCTGAGACTGATGAGGGCACGAATCCCGGTATTAAAACAGACCTGCCTTTAGATGCAGCTGGAATAGAATCGATTGATTTTGAATCGAGCTTGCTGTCAAAAGAATCAGGCCAGCCAAACCCACTGGATAGCGGTGTGATTGCAGCGGCGCCAAAACCGAGTAAGTCGCCTGGCGTGGATGCGCAAGTAGATAATTTTGATCTAAGTTCATTTTCACTAGAAATGGAGGGGATGGATCAGGGGGTGATAGCCTCCTCAACCCGCCCCGCCAATGTGCCGGGGAATCATGCGGAAGCTGTCGGGTCAAGGTCATTTTCAATGGAGTTGGATGAATCGGATCAAGGTGTTATAGCGACCAGTACGGACGAAGATAAGTTATCGGCGGCATCGGTAGACGATATTGATTTCAGTTCATTTTCAATAGATGCAGAAATTAAAGGGTCGGGGTTGGATGATGGTGCAACATCGGATAGCTTATCGAAAGGCGGCGACCAAGGGCTGGAATTTGAATCATACGAGTTTAGTTCTGGGGATGCAGAAACAAAAGGAATCAATGAGTTTGATTTTGATGTTTTAGATGTTGGCGATCAAGAGCTTGAGGGTGTTGATTTCTCTGCGGGCGGGGAAATAGATTTGAGTGATGGTTTGGATGACGACTTTGACTTTGACTTTAATTTTGATATGCCCGCAGCAACTGGGCAGCATGATGACTTTGGCGTTTCTGACCTTACCGATATGGATGAATTGGAGACTAAGTTGGATTTGGCAAAAGCCTATGTTGATATGGGGGATGCGGCAGCGGCCAAAGATATTGCCAGGGAAGTGCTTGAAAAAGGCACTGATGCGCAGAAAAAATCAGCCCAAGCATTACTTGATGAGTTAAATTGACAGCCGGCAACTTCTCTTGCCGATGGCGGCGTCAGAGATATGCTTTGAGTGGCCGCATTTTTCGGCTTATGTTAAGCAAGAAATAGGTCTAATTTGCAACGTTTAGGTGGTTATAACTAACGTTGATTGTAAAAAATCGCTTACAGTATACTTAAACCAAAATGGCCATTAAAAGCATATAAAATCAATCCGTTTAACTTGCGCTGATCCGTGGTTGGGTAAGTTACAAACCGTTTTTATAAAAAAGCCCATAATGGGCTTTTTTGTGGTTTTCCATTAATAATATGTAACTGCTTTGACATCCTCCCCCAGCTAAAGCAAGGGGATTCCTTAGTGCTCAGGAGTGAGTATGTATCGCTACTGCCCACTGGTTTCTGCTGCTGACGGCATTATTGCACCGTTCACTTCACAGACTAGCCCCGTCTGCCCGACGGTTATTTTACTTTTTAAAACGGTTATTTAGGCTTCACACAGTTTGCTTGGTTTTCGCGAGTTGTGATTTTGAAGCCTTTTAAAACGTTAAGTTGCCGTCATTGAGGGAGCCGATAGCGTCCTCTGGTAGCAAGAGTCGATTTTAACATGATGGAATGATTTAACACGATGAGAAATACGAAATTGAGCCGCTTACATCCCCGCCCTGAACGGCGGGGTTGGTGATAAAGGCAGGAAGGGCTTTTAATCACCTTATTGCCCTTTTGCGTTTAGTCGATTTAAATCTCTAATGTGCCCGCAATTAATGAGATGTTAACAGGTATATTTTCAATGCCTTCCATTCTCTTCAGGGTAAAAATAAATGGTATTTTGTAACTACTCAGCGAAAAAAGAAATAGAACACGGAACACACAGATTAGACGGATTTACACGGATTTTTTAAAACAGGCTGTGCTTTTATAATCCGTGATTATCCGTTTAACCCGTGCCATCCGTGTTCTATTTAGTTATTTTCAACAATCTCTGAGTAGTTACGGCATTTTTTAGGTTGGCATCGACGCTTAGCCGGTAGGGGAGCCGTTACTTTTTAAAATGATCTTTTTTCTTGTATGATTTGACTGTACTGATTTCAGTAAGCGGCAGTGATTCGTAACAGTAGGCGATTTTTAGTCAATATTCAACTTGTTGTTTATATTTGTATTATTTTTTATGGTCTTTAAATTGCTTATTTTAATGCTTAAAAACTAAAGGGTTTGCAATATGGCTGAGCTTGGACAAGAAGACGGGGAAAAAAAATCCCTTAAAAAACCTATTATCATCATCGTTGGGATTGTGCTTTTGTTGGCAGTGAGCAGTGGCGCTACTTTTTTTTTGATGAAAGATTTTGTGGCTAAAGAAGAAAAGGTTAGCGGGACTGAGGCGACGGTGTCTGCCGAAAAGTTTTATTTTGATTTGGGTACGCCTATTGTGGTTGCCTTCCCGAAAGGATCGACAGCCAAAAACGGACGGATTATGATATCCATGTTAGTTGAAGGTGCCGATACCATTGATATTTTAAAGAAAAATGAGCCTATGATACGGAATAATTTGTTGATGCTGATCGGTGCTCAGAACAGTAGCACGTTAAATACGCGTGAAGGGAAGGAAATGTTACGTAAAGCTATGTTAGATGATACGTCGGCCATTTTAATGAAAATGGCCGGAAAGGGTAAGGTTAACGAGATATTTTTTACTTCATTTATAATGCAATGACATGAGTGACTTACTTTCACAAGCAGAAATTGATGCGCTGCTAAGCGGTGTCAGCGATGGCGATATTGAAACTGAAGAGGAATCTGAGTTTTATTCCGAGGGCGACGCCGAAGAATTCCATGAAAAAGGCGTGGTCAGGGAGTATGACTTTGCCAGCCAGGAAAGGGTTGTCCGTGGCCGTATGCCGACCTTGGAAATGGTCAATGAGCGTTTCGCCCGATTTATCCGCATTTCGTTATTTAATTTTTTGCGCCGTTCGGCAGAAATTTTTATATCGGGCATTCAGATACAAAAATTTTCCGAATATATACAAGGGCTGTTGGTGCCGACAAATTTAACGATTGTCCGCTTTAAGCCGTTGCGCGGTAAGGCGTTGATTGTTATTGATCCGCGTTTGGTTTTCACGGTGGTGGAAAACTTTTTTGGCGGTGCCGGTCAATTTTACAATCAGACTGAGGGCAGGGAGTTTACACCGACCGAAATGCGGGTAGTCCGTATCATTGTCGATATGATTTTCAAGGATTTGAAGGAGGCCTGGAAGCCGGTTATGGATCTTGATTTTGAATATGTGGGCTCAGAGATCAACCCACGTTTCGCTAACATTATCGGCCCTGGAGAAATGATCGTTATTTCCACTATTCATGTGGAACTGGAAGGTGGCGCCGGCGATATCAATATTGCCATGCCCTATGCGATGCTGGAACCGATCAGGGAGTTATTGGATGCCATCAGCAGCGATAGCGGTGAAGTTATTAGCGGTTGGGAGGAGGCGTTGCGGAATGAAGTGCTGAGGGCTGAAGTGAGCATAAACAGCCTTCTGGTGGAAAAAAGCATGACCATAAGGGAGGTGATGCAGTTAAGGAAAGGTGATGTTATACCTATTGAGATGCCGGAAAAAGTGCTCCTTAAAGCGGAGGGCATTCCGGTGTTTGAGGGTAAGGTTGGCATATCGGATGGCAATTACGCGATACAGATTATTGATAAAGTGAAAAATTAACGCCGGACAGGGTTTGATGATAACAATGTTGAGTTGGGAAATAAAATGAGTGAATATTCAGATACATCGGGGGATGCAGGGATGGGTGATGATTTTGAGGCGGCGACATTCCAGGAATTTAATGAGCAGTTCGATGATGGGGGCGTTCAGTCGGGTGTGGGCGACGAGGTTAATCTTGATGTTATTTTGGATGTCCCCGTCACCATTTCAATGGAAATTGGCCGGACGCAGATTAATATCAGGAATCTTTTGCAGCTTAACCAAGGCTCGGTTGTTGAGCTGGAGCGTTTTGCCGGTGAGCCGCTGGATGTGTTGGTTAACGGCACGTTAATTGCCCATGGTGAGGTGGTGGTGATCAATGACAAATTTGGTATCCGCTTAACTGATGTCATCAGTCCGTCGGAACGGGTTAAACGATTAGCCTGATGTTTAGGAAAATAATTGCCGTCGGCTTGTTGTCCGCTTGGTTTCCCGTCTGTTTTGCTGTGCTGCCGAATGCCGATGCGCCAAAACAGGCGGCCAGAACGGTTTCTTCCGGCGATATGTTGCAATGGGGTGGTGGCTTGTTGTTGGTTTTGGCGGTTTTTTTTTTCTGTGTCTGGGCAATGCGTAAATTAAGCGGCATATCTGTCGGCGGTACGGAAAAAATGCGTGTCATTGGCGGTCTGTCGCTGGGGATGCGGGAAAGGGTTGTTTTGCTTCAGGTCGGCAAAAAACAGCTGGTTTTGGGGGTGACGCCGGGGCGTATAGAGGCTTTGCATGTACTCGAAGGTGACCAGTGCTTGAATAAGGATGAACCCATACCGCTGCAGCTGAATGGCGGGTTCGCGCAAAAACTGGCGCAAGTGATGAAGGGGCGGGGCGATGATTAACCCTCTATGGTGTCGGCTGTTGTTGGCGGGCATAGCTGTGGTGTGGGTGGATGCATCCGCTTATGCGGCAGGGATTGAAGCGGTGACGGTAACGACCGGTAAACAAGGTGGGCAGACTTACACGGTCACCATCCAGATTTTGGCGTTAATGACGTTGTTGACGGTGTTGCCGGCGTTGTTGTTGACGATGACCTCGTTTACCCGAATCATGATAGTGCTCAGTTTGCTGCGCACGGCTTTAGGTACCGGGCAGGCGCCGAGTAATCAGGTGCTATTGGGCTTGTCTTTATTTTTGACCATTTTCATTATGATGCCGGTGTTTGACAAGGTGAATGCCGAAGCGGTGCAGCCTTATCTGGAAGAGAAAATCGATGTGGCTGTGGCCATCGAAAAGGCTTCCGAGCCGTTCCGGCAATTTATGTTAAAACAGACCCGGGAATCCGATTTGGAATTATTTATCAGGATTTCCGGCAATGCAGAAATTGAGTCGGCTGACAATGTGCCTTTTTCGTTATTGTTGCCGGCTTTTGTGACCAGCGAATTGAAAACGGCCTTTCAGATAGGCTTTCTGATTTTCCTGCCTTTTTTGATCATTGATTTGGTGGTGGCCAGCGTACTGATGTCGATGGGTATGATGATGCTGTCGCCGATGATTATCTCCCTGCCCTTTAAAATAATGCTGTTTGTACTGGCCGATGGCTGGTCTTTGATTATGGAAATGTTGGCAGCCAGTTTTTATACAAGTTGAGGGCGGATAGGATCATGGTTCCAGAAACTGTTTATATGGTTGGGCAAGACGCGATGATTGTCGCGATCAAACTGACTGCACCGGTGTTGCTGCCTTCGTTGGCTGTCGGCCTGATTGTTGCGATGTTTCAGGCGGCGACACAAATTAACGAGGCAACCTTGACTTTCATTCCCAAGCTAGTTGCTATTGGTGCGGTACTGATGATTATGGGGCCATCGATGATGCAAATGTTCTTGGATTACTTTCAGGGTCTGGTCAGGGATATTCCGCAGCTTATTGGTTGAATGTTGAACCTTACCGAAGAGCAAATTATCGGGCAAGTGGCCTTATTCATGTGGCCGTTGATGCGTATCAGCGCAATGTTTATATCGATGCCGTTGTTCAGTATTAAATCGGTGCCGGCCCGTGTCAGGCTGATCTTTTCGGTAGTGATAACGCTGGTGGTCATGCCGTTGCTGCCGCCTTTGCCGGCTGTTGACATGTTCAGTTACAGCGGCTTGATGGTGGCGATGACGCAAATTATGATCGGGTTGACCACGGGCTTCATTTTGCAGCTGGTTTTTGCTGCAGTCGTTTTTGCCGGGCAGGGTGTTGCTTTAAGTATGGGCTTGGGCTTTTCAATGATGGTCGATCCGCAAAGCGGCCAGCAAATGCCGGTGATTGCGCAATTTTATACCATCACCACCACGTTAATTTTCATCAGTTTGGATGGGCATCTGGTGTTGATACAAATGCTGCTGGACAGTTTTAAAACCCTGCCGATTGGTTTCGATGGTATAGATAAGGCGGCTATCTGGTCTATTTTGGCCTGGAGCAGCCGCATGTTTGCGGGGGGCTTGCTGTTGGCCATGCCTATTATTGCCAGTTTGTTGTTGGTTAATATCATTTTTGGTGTGGCAGCCAGGTCGGCTCCGCAATTACAGATTTTTGCCGTGGGTTTTCCGGTGACCTTGATGCTGGGCATGGTGTTGGTTTGGAGAACCCTGCCCGATGTATTAGACCAGTTTTCTGGGCAACTAACCGATGGCTATGATTTCATCGGGCAACTCTTGCGGTTATAGTACATGGCTGACGATTCCGATCAAGACAAGACCGAAGAGCCTACCGGCAAGCGTCTGGCGGACGCTAAGAAGAAAGGCCAGATTGCCCGTTCCCGGGAGCTGAATACTTTTGCCATGCTGATGGCTAGTGCAACATTCCTGCTGACACAAGGGGAGAAAATCGGCGAGGGTTTGATTGGCCTGATGCGCGCCCAGTTCCAGTTAACCCGTGCCGTTATTTTTGACCCCATGAGTCCTGCGCTTCATTTTAAGCAGATTATGAGCGATGGCCTGATGTTGCTGGTGCCTTTTTTTGCCTTGATGGTTTTTGTCGCCATTGTCGCGCCGATCTCGATGGGCGGCTGGGTGTTCAGCTGGGAGGCGATTGCCTTTAAGGCGTCAAAAATGAACCCGATCACTGGCTTTGGCCGGATTTTTGCTGTGCGGGGGCTGGTTGAGCTATTCAAGGCCATACTGAAAATCAGCTTGGTTTTTGCCGTCTCAACCGGCTTATACAAGACTTTTATCGGTGAGTTGCTGAGTTTGGACGCCGAACCGGTCGATGAGGCGGTGCATCATGCGCTTACCATTATCAGCATTTGCATTTTAATACTGTGCAGTTCGTTGGTTGTGGTTGCGATGATTGATGTGCCTTATCAGCTGTGGGATCACAGCAAGAAATTGAAAATGTCCAAGCAGGAAATCAAGGACGAACATAAAGAATCAGAAGGTAGCCCGGAGGTAAAGGGTCGGCAACGCCGGGCGCAAATGGATATGGCGCAACGCCGAATGATGGCGGACGTGCCCAGCGCCGATGTCATTGTCACTAACCCCAGTCATTATGCGGTTGCCTTGCGTTATGACCAAAATTCCAATAGTGCGCCGAAACTGGTCGCCAAAGGTGTCGATTTGATCGCCGCACAAATCCGTAATATAGCGATAGCGGCTGACGTGCCGCTGGTGGCTTCGCCGCAATTGGCCCGCGCCTTGTACTATTCTACTGAGATAGACCGGGAAATACCGCAGGGGCTTTATTTGGCGGTGGCGCAAATACTCGCTTATGTTTATCAGTTAAAAGCTGCCCAGAAAAGCGACTGGCGACCGCCAGTCCCACCGGAAGATATTGATGTGCCTAATGAATTTAAACGGGATTGACACGGTATGGATTTTACTAAATTAAAAGCCGCATTGGGGCTGTTGGGCAAGGCCGAATTGGGTGCCCCTTTAGTGATTATTATGGTGCTGGCGATGTTGATTTTGCCGTTGCCGGCATTCGTGCTCGACTTGTTTTTTACCTTTAATATCGCTTTCTCGTTAATCATCCTGCTGGTGGTGGTGTACACCATTAAGCCGCTGGAATTTGCCTCATTCCCTACTGTTATCCTGCTGGCGACCATTTTACGGTTGGCGCTGAATGTCGCTTCGACGCGGGTTGTCCTGATCGAGGGGCATAAGGGCGGCGACGCGGCCGGTAAGGTGATTGAGGCCTTCGGCGCATTTGTTATCGGCGGTAACTTCGCCGTCGGTCTGGTGGTTTTTGCCATTTTGATCATTATTAACTTCATGGTTGTTACTAAAGGCGCGGGGCGGATTGCCGAAGTGGGCGCGAGGTTTACGCTGGATGCGATGCCGGGTAAGCAAATGGCTATTGATGCCGATTTGAATGCCGGTTTGTTGACCCAAGACCAAGCCCGCGAGCGCCGCGCCGAAGTGGCCACCGAAGCGGATTTTTACGGCTCCATGGACGGTGCGAGCAAGTTTGTCCGGGGCGATGCGATTGCCGGGATTATTATTTTATTTGTCAATATCATCGGTGGCTTGGCTATTGGCATGGCCCAGCACGGTTTGAGTTTCGCCGAAGCCGGCGAGATTTATGTGCTGTTGTCTATCGGCGACGGCTTGGTTGCGCAGATCCCTTCGTTATTATTGTCAACTGCATCGGCGCTGGTGGTCACCAAAGTGGGCAGCAGCGGTGAAAACATCGGGCAACAGGTCACGACGCAGCTGTTTGAAAACCCCAAAGCGTTAATCATTACCGCAGGGGTCGTCGGCGCACTGGGCATTATTCCGGGGATGCCGAATCTGGTTTTTATTCTGTTGGCGTTAGTCTTAGCCGGTTCCGGTTATTTAATTGACAAAAAGAAAAAAGATGCCGAACTGGTGAGCCTTGATTATCTGCAGGATTTGGCGCCCGCAACCGCCCCCGAAATTAAGGAACTGGGCTGGGATGATGTGATGCCTGTTGATGTGATCGGCCTGGAAGTCGGTTACCGCTTGATTCCGTTGGTGGACAAAAACCAGGGCGGGCAGCTGATGGTGCGCATCAAAGGTGTACGCAAAAAGTTGTCGCAGGAGCTGGGTTTTTTAATTCCTTCGGTACATATCCGCGACAATCTTGATTTAAGCCCGACCGCTTACCGGATTTCGTTGATGGGGGTGACTGTCGGTGAGGCTGAGATCATGCCGGAAATGGAAATGGCGATTAATCCGGGGCGTGTTTTCGGCACCTTAAAAGGGCGCGCCTGCAAAGACCCCGCCTTTGGTTTGGAGGCGGTCTGGATAGAGCCTAGCGAGAGGGATTATGCACAAACGCTGGGCTATACTGTGGTTGACCCAGGCACTGTAGTGGCGACGCACCTGAGCCATCTGTTGCAGTCCCAGGCGTATCAGCTGTTCGGTTATGAGGAGGCGCATAAAATACTCGACAATCTGGCCAAGTCTGCGCCTAAGCTGGTCGAAGATTTGGTGCCGAAGACCTTGCCGTTGGGTGTGGTGGTCAAAGTCTTACAAAATTTGTTGCAGGAGCATGTGCCGATTCGGGATATGCGTACCATCGTCGAAACTTTGGCGGAGTTCGGGATGCGGAGTCAAGATCCCGACATCTTGACCTCAGCGGTGCGTGCGTCTTTGGGGCGGTTAATTATTCATGAAATCAGTGGGATGCAAGATGAACTGCCGGTTATTACTTTAGATGGGGAGTTGGAACAGTTGTTGCATAAATCTTTGCAGACGGCAGGCGAAAGCGGTGTCGGGATCGAACCGGGGTTGGCAGAACAAATGCATGCATCGTTACAGGAAAGTATGCAGAAAATGGAGATGGAAGGGCAAACAGCGGTGTTGTTGGTTTCTTCTTATATCCGCCCTTGGTTAGCCCGGTTCGTTCGTCATTCCATTCCCGGATTACACGTCTTGGCATACAATGAAATACCTGCTGATCACCAGATTAAAGTGGTTTCAACTGTCGGGCGAAGAATATAGTAGATGAGGCTGAGTTATGAAAATTAAACGTTTTTTTGCAGAAGATATACGTCAAGCCATGCGCATGGTGAAAGAAGAGCTGGGCGCGGATGCAGTGATTATGTCCAACAAGTCGGTTGACGGCGGTGTGGAGATTGTTGCGGCGCGTGATTTTGATGAGCAATCGATTCAAAGTAAGTTGCAAAAAGAGGTAGGGCAACCCGCAGCGGCTCCGCAAACCAGAAGGATGGAATTGCCTGATTTTGAAGCGGAAAAAAACCACTTGCATGTGTTGGGCAGCCAAAGGAAGCAAAGTGCCGAGGGTTTTGCGCCCGAGCGCCCTTCGGTGCAGCCTTATCAGTTTCCGACTGAGCGTGAAGCGCCGGCTAACCCGGGTGCCCGAAGAAATATTGACCAGTATGTGGGCTATGCGGAAAAGGTACATTTGCGCGGCAACCTGGAAACGGTCACCGCAAAGCCTGCCAATAATCCGGCAAGGCCCGCTACGAACGGCGCGGCACGGCCTGTCACCAACACCAGGCCGGTCGCCCCCACGCCAATACAAAGGCCGCAGCCCGCACAAATGGCTAGGCCAGCGGTAAAACAGGGCAGCCCCGCAGATAATTTGTTGCTGGAAATGGGTAATGAAATCAAATCATTACGGTCGGCGCTGGATGCCAAATTGTCCAATGACAATTGGGCTAATGCCAACGGTTCGGCGCGGCCTAACACCAATGCCAGGCCAGTTGCACCTGCCCCAGCGCAAAGGCCGCAGCCGGTGGAAAGGCCGATGCAAATAGCCATGCCCGGCATAAAACCGAGCAGCCCCGCCGATGATTTGTTGTTGGAAATGGGCAAGGAACTGAAATCATTAAGGGCGGCACTGAACTCTAAATTGTCCAACGTCAGCTGGGCGCATACCACGCAAGCGGCGCCAACCAACCCGGTCAGGATTGATTTGCTCAAACGTTTGGCGGGTATGAGCATTTCAAAAAAGCTGAGTGTCAAAATCGCCAACCGGTTTGTCAATCATACCAATGCCGATGCGGTGTTTAACCAGGTGCAAGAGTTGCTGGCCAAAGTGTTGCCGGTTGCGAATGATGATTTGTTGCAGTACGGCGGTATTGCGGCGTTGGTCGGCCCTACTGGCGTAGGGAAAACCACCACGATTACCAAGCTGGCAGCCCGGTTTATTTTACAGCATGGGCCAGGGCAGGTGGCCTTGATCACCACTGACAATTACCGTATTGGCGCGCATGAGCAACTGGGCATCTATGGTCGGATTCTTGACGTTCCGGTTCGGGTGGCATCCAGCGCTGCCGAATTGCATCACCTGATCAATGGGTTTGCAGACAAACGCCTGATTTTGATTGATACTGCCGGTATGAGCCAACGCGATATGAAATTGGTCGAGCAGATCAACACCCTGAAACAAAGCGGCCAAGCCATTAAAACCTATTTGGTGATGTCCGCTGCCACGGAATACAAGGCGATGAATGAAATTATCAAATCTTTTCAGGTTTTTGAACCACAAGCCAGTATTTTGACTAAACTTGATGAGGCGGTGACCGTCGGTTCGGCCATTTCTTCAATCATAGAGCATAATGTGCCGCTGTCCTTTATTACCGATGGCCAGCAAGTGCCCGAAGATTTGCATGACCCTTGTGCCCGGACTTTAGTTGCGCAATGTGTGGCTGAACTGGAAACGGACAGCGACTATAATGACGCCAACAACGAAGTTTGGGCGGCGCAAGGTTATGCGTAACCAATTTGATCAAGCAGCTGGGATAAGAAAAATGAACAACATCAAACCGGTGCGCGTTATTGCCATTAGCAGTGGCAAAGGCGGCGTAGGCAAAACCAACTTGTCTGTTAACATTGGTATTGCTTTGTCGCAATTGGGGCAGCGGGTGGTGTTAATGGACGCTGATATGGGTTTGGCTAATGTTGATATTTTGTTGGGCCTGTATCCGCAGTTCAACCTTTCCCACGTCCTGTCAGGGGAAAAAACCCTGAATGAGATTATGATTGAAGGCCCGGCCGGATTGAGGGTGATTCCCGGCGCATCAGGTATCCAGAAAATGTCCGAATTGACCACGATTGAACAGGCTTCGGTTATCCATGCTTTTAGTGAAATTGATCAGGATATTGACGTGCTGATTGTCGATACTGCCGCCGGCATATCGGCCAGTGTGGTCAATTTTTCCCGCGCTTGCCAAGAGATTATCTTAGTGGTATGCGACGAGCCGACCTCGTTAACCGATGCTTATGCCTATATTAAACTGCTGAACCGGGATTACGGCTTGTCGCATTTTCATGTGATAACCAACATGGTGCAAAGCGTCCAGCAAGGCCAGCTGCTGTTCCAGAAGCTCAGTAAAGTGACCGACCGTTACCTGGATGTCACCCTAAAATTCGCAGGCGCAGTGCCTTACGACGAATATTTGCGCAAATCCGTACAAAAACAAGTACCGGTGGTGATGGGCTTCCCCAGAAGTAAGGCGGCGCTGGCGTTGAAATCGGTGGCCGCTAGAATTAACAGCTGGCCGGTGAAAACCCAAGCAGGCGGTTATATCGAATTTTTTATTGAAAGAATGATCCAATATGGGTCTCAGAGAGATGTTGCATGAGCGGCGTGGCAATGTACACTTCGGTGCAGGCTGGAGGCACTGATGAGCGTGTCATGCAGCACGCCCCCTTGGTTAAGCGCATTGCCTACCATTTGTTAAGCCGGTTGCCGGACTCGGTTCAGGTCGATGACTTGATTCAGGCCGGTATGCTTGGTTTACTCGAGGCCATTAAAAATTATGATGCCTTACAGGGAGCCAGTTTCGATACCTATGCCGGTATCCGTATTCGTGGTTCCATGATAGATGAAGTCAGGCGCAGCGACTGGACGCCGCGTTCGGTACATAAAAAGTCGCGTATGGTCAGTGAGGCCATACGGGTGATTGAAAATAAAACCGGGCGCGAGGCGAAAGATGTTGAGGTTGCCGAACATTTGGGCATCGCCATTGATGAATACAATCATATCCTGCAGGATTCCAGCAGCTGCCGCGTATTCAGTGTCGAAGAATTGGCGCAGGACGGGGATTATTATCTTGACGAAGCGCTGGCGCAAGAAGAAGGGTTGGCCGAAGGCTTAAACCGTGAAAATTTTCAGCAGGCATTAGCAAAAGCCATCATGGGCTTGCCGGAACGCGAGCGGTTGGTTATTTCGCTTTATTATGATGAAGAACTTAATTTGCGCGAAATTGGCGAAATTTTAAATGTTAGCGAATCCCGCGTCAGCCAGATCAGCACCCAGGCTGTATTGAGGCTGCGCTCAAGGCTGTCGGCATGGACGCAGGCCTCTTCGTTGGATTTTAAGTAAGGCGGTTTCCAAGAAATAACATCCCTTGATGATCAGGGCTTGTAAAAAATAAAGTCTATTGAAATCACAAAAACGCGAAATTTTCCTGCCTTTCATGGGGCGTTTTTGGTATGTTACTTTTCAGTAAACGTAAGCTTTCATCAAATTTCCTTGTTGGTTTGAGACCTCTCCCTTCAGGGATATTTGTTCAACGTTGACAACGATGCTTTGGCATCGTTATCCTTTCAGGTAACCTCGTCGTTTACGGCGAGGCAATCCACCGGCCTCCATCTGTCGATGGATTGTCGTAAGACAAGTCATTTGGCAGATGAGGTCGAATGTG
>JAUXXQ010000135.1 GCA_030684815.1 Methylobacter sp.
CATTCCCAATGATTGGTATAGGAATAACCCGATTGCGCAATATGAAGGTTATTACGCCAGTATTTTTTATTCCTATTTTGCCGCGCTAGGCTTGGACATTATTTTGGAAGATGTGACCAATTTCGGGCGTATTGATATGACAGTAAAATTTAATGGGCAAATTTATTTATTTGAATTTAAAGTCGTGGAATTAATGCCCAATGGTAAAGCACTGCAACAACTTGTCGATAAAAACTACGCGCAAAAATATCAACACTTAAACCAGCCGGTTCATTTAATTGGTGTGGAATTCAGTAAAGAAGCGCGGAGTGTGGTGGGTTTTGAAGTTGAAACCGTTTTACCAAAACCGTTAAACACTCTGTAAATCCGGTGGAATCCGGATTCCGATGGCAAAATAATGTAATGCTTAAGGTGAATGCGGTGATTGATAGCAACAGTAATGCAACTGGCGTTTTTAAGCTTTTTCGAGGGGCGGCGGGCATTTCGGCGACTGAAGAAATGCCGGGGAATTCATTGACCGTCCCGCTGTTTTTATGTTCTGCCACTGGCGGCAATTCTCGGTTTTTTATTTCCCGCTCCTGGGTATTGAGCAAGCAAATGTAATGGAAAACATCCGTTACCAAGCCCATCCGTTGTGTTGCCTCATAAACATCCCGCGCGTCAACGGCTGGTTTTTTCTGTTCGAAAGCAACGCTGAATGATTTGTCGCACAATGAGTTGATGGTGCGCGGCGTCCCTCCGGCACTAAAGGCGATGCTTAGCGCCTCCCAGCCTGTTTCTGAAATCAGGGATGGGGAGCCGCCAGCGATCTGGATACGATGTGAGACATAGCGGCGCAAGGTATCGGTATTCATCTTTCCCAGAATTTCCAGGGTGGCAATGCGCTGTTTAAAAGGCTCCATGTCGGGCCGGTTGATGATTCCCATCAACTCTTCCTGACCGAGCAGCAACATCTGTATCAGTTTGATGGCGCCTTCTTCAAGATTGTTCAGCAAGCGGATGCCGTTGATTACATCGTCCGACATCAGGTGCGATTCGTCCATAATGACCAAACATTTTTTCCCGTCGGCATGGAGCGTCAATAGCGCATTTTTAATGTCCCTCAACACAAAAGTTTTCTCGGTCGATGACGGATGCAGGCCAAGTTCCTGGGCGAGAAACAGATACACGTTGCTGCTGTTTGCAGGCGGTTCGCCCATCCAGATTACCTTGATATTGTCTGGGAAATCGAATTTCAGCATCTGGCTGAGTGTGGTCTTGCCGGAGCCGATCGGCCCGATGACAACCATTAAGCCACGGCCGCTCTGCAATGACCCGGATATATGTTTGCGTATCAGGGCATGGTCGCCATGGTCATAAAAAAACAGCGGGTCGGGTACATTCTCAAATGGCAGTAAGTTGAGGTTAAAGTGCTTTGTGTACATGTTCATTCAGGCTTTCCTTGTTTGGCGACCAGTTTTACCTCAACCCGGCGGTTTTTTGCGCGGCCTTCTTCAGTGTCGTTGTCGTCTATCGGCTTAGTTTCACCATAACCGATGACCGATATGCGCTCGGTCGGGATACCCTGGGCAAGCAATATTTCCGCAATGGCTTTTGCCCGGCGTAAGGACAGGTTCATATTGTCGATATAGAGCTTGCCGGTCGGTATGTTGTCAGTGTGGCCTTCTATAATGATGCGGCTGTCTTGGTCGACGGTCAGTTCGCCGAGAACATTCTTCAGTGTAGACAAGGCTGCATCATTGACGCCGATTTTGCCGGGGCGAAAGTTCCAGCCGCTAATGACCGTCACGGTTCGCGGTACGTTTTCCGGTGCGGGCGGTTTAATGCTGTCAGCGGCTTGTTTTTGTGTTTTGAGCTTGTCCTCAAGTTGGGCTATTTTTCCTTGCAAGTCTGTCACGATGGCTTTGTGTGCATCCTGATCGTCGGCCAATTTTTGTATAATCGGGCTTAACTCAGGGCTTAGCGCTTGTTGCGTGTGTTGGGTAGTGGGGGGCTGAACCGGCAGCTCCAGTGCCTTAATCGTGATAAGCGCCGATAAGGTAAAAAATACAATGGACAGTCCAATTGTAATGGCATGCATAATAAAATCCTTGGTTTAAGGAGGGGACTGAGGTGCAATATAGCGCTGCGTGCCGATAGCTTATGCTTGCATCCTTCAACGTGTTTCTTTGTGTTCAGTACCAGGCGCTTTTTTGATTAGCTTCCATTTGCCGCCGTCATGTCTATTCTCTGATGAAACGATATAAGAAGTGGGCAAATAAGACAATCAGTGCTAACACTTAGCGCTATGGGATTGGGGAGAGCCACGCTGTGCCAGAATTAGGCATGTGCGGAACCTGGGAAAAGGCAGTCTTGTAGCCCGGCTAAGCAACTTGAAAACGGCATTTATTTAACGCAGGGGACATCATGTTTTTCATATTGATTGCCGCTTTGCCTTCTACACAACTGTGACGGGGTAATTTACAATCCGCCGTCCTGCCGAAATGTTATATTTTCCCTCGCTTTAATTTGGCAGCAGGTTTTAGGTAAATTGACGGTCATTGGCATTAAGTTCATACTTTGAAAGAGGCTTCCCATTTAAAGCGGGACAAGCATGCCGAAGCAGACCTTCCAGGTTTTTACTGGAGCCGCTCCCGACGGCTCCAGCACTTCCGCCATCCATGGTAGTCGTAAAACCTGGAAGGTCTGTCCCGTGTTAAGTTGATAGCCAGATTTTCACATAGCCTGTAAACGGGGGGCAAAGCGTGCGGGAAGCAATGCACCCAGCGTATTAGGGTGACACAGGAACCGTTGCCGGGAAGTACGTCATGATTAAATTAT
The DNA here is from genome assembly GCA_030684815.1 of Methylobacter sp. Taxonomy (GTDB): domain Bacteria; phylum Pseudomonadota; class Gammaproteobacteria; order Methylococcales; family Methylomonadaceae; genus Methylobacter_A. The sequence continues at coordinate 2,821 of JAUXXQ010000135.1, forward strand.
TTAACCCCAAAAAATGACTATTCGTAAAAAAATCGCTTTTGTGCTGGCTTTGGTTGTCTTAGCGCTTTCTATCTCCCAAGCAGAGCCTAAAAAGGGGTTGGAAAAAATTGACCACATTGTCGTGATTTATCTGGAAAACCGGAGTTTTGATAATTTGTTCGGTTTGTTTCCGGGTGCGAATGGCTTGGCTAAAGCCAAAAAAGCACCTTTGCAGATAGACGAATATGGAAGGGCTTATATCGCATTACCCCCAGTATTCGATGGCAAACAACGTGACAATCGCTTTCCTGGTGACTTACCCAATCAGCCTTTCGACATTGCAAAATTTGTAAAGCCCGATCAAAAGCATCCCGACCTTACCCACCGTTTCTATATCAATCAGATGCAGATCAATGGCGGCCGTAATGACCGCTTCGCACAGCTATCGTCTGCGGGTGGTTTAACGATGGGGTATTATGATTTGTCAGGCTCGGCGTTATGGAATTACGCCAAGGAATTCACCCTGGCCGACAATTTTTTCCAGTCCGCATTTGGTGGGTCGTTCTTGAATCATCAATGGCTGATTTGCGCCTGTACACCAGAATTCAAAGCGGCACCGGTCGAGCTTCGGCAATGGAAAAATGATCCCAACACGGGCAAACCGGTTAATGATCCGATTGTGACAGATGATGGTTATGTGGTTGGCACTATCCAGCCCTACAATGCTCCTTACGATGAATCCAAAACTGGAGTCCGATTACCAGTCCAATACCATACCACCATCGGAGACAGGCTTTCCGAAAAGGGCATTTCCTGGGCGTGGTATTCGGGTGGCTGGGACGATGCTGTCGCCAAACGCAAAACCGATGACAACTTTCAGTACCACCATCAACCGTTTGTGTATTACGCCAATTATGCACCGGGAAGCCGGGGCCGTGCCGAACATTTAAAGGATAAAACTAACTTATTGGCTGATTTGAATGGTGTTTTTCCGCAAGTGGCATTTTTTAAACCGGCTGGCAGTCAGAATCAGCACCCAGGCTATGCCACCCTTCAGGATGCGGATGCAGAAGTTAAGGAAATTGTTGAGGCCATCCGCAACAGTGCTATTTGGTCGAGTACGGCCATCATTATCACCTATGACGAATACGGCGGTTTTTGGGATCATGTCGCACCACCGGTAATAGACCGCTGGGGCCCTGGTACACGCGTTCCTGCCATTATTGTTTCGCCCTTTGCGAAAAAAGGCTATGTGGATCACACCGGCTATGACACCACCTCCATTCTCAAACTGATTGAAACCCGTTTTGACCTTGAGCCTTTAGCGGATAGGGATGCCCAAGCAAATGATCTGCACAATGCCTTCAACTTTAAATAATCCGCTTCAGGAATTATATTGCCCAGACCCTCATCCTTTAACAAAAAAAAACACATGTTAAGACTATTCCACAGCGCCGACTGGCATCTCGGCCATCATTTACACGGTATTTCGCGGCAACGGGAACATCAGCAGTTTTTGGACTGGTTATTGGATGAACTGGATACCAAGCAAGCCGATGCGCTGATTGTTGCCGGCGATATTTTCGATTCGGCCAATCCGTCTTCAGCCGCGCAAGCGCAGTTGTACAATTTTCTGGTCAGTGCCAAATCCCGGCTGCCGAATCTTGATATTGTGTTAGTCGGCGGCAATCACGATTCCGCTTCCCGCCTGGATGCACCCGCCTCGATTCTTAATGCGCTCGGTGTGACTGTAGTCGGCGGCTTGTCCCGCGATGCCCAAGGCGCTATTGATTGGGAGCGTTTGCTGGTGCCGCTGACCAATACCGACGGCGAGATTAAAGCCTGGTGCGGGGCGATGCCGTTTTTGCGTAATGCCGATTTGCCAACCGAGCCAGACAGCGATCCGTTAATCGCAGGCATGAAATCGCTGTACGCCGAGTTGTTTGCGCAGCTGCAACAAAAGGCAGGCAATGCCGAAAGCCTGATCTTGACTGGGCATTGTTATATGGTCAACGGCGCGCTGTCCGAACTCAGTGAGCGCAAAATATTGGGCGGCAACCAACATGCGCTGCCGGTTGAACTGTTTCCCGATGACATTGCTTATGTTGCTTTAGGCCATTTGCATTTGGCGCAAAAAGTCGGCGCCAATGAACATATCCGTTACAGCGGCTCGCCGATTCCGCTGTCGTTTGATGAAGTCGCTTATACGCATCAAATCATGCAGATTGACCTCAAAGCAGGGCAGCCACTTGTAACCGCGCCCGTTAAAATTCCGCGCAGCGTTGAATTGCTCAGAATCCCCAACGGCAAAGATTTTGCCGTGTTAGCCGAGGTCATCGGACAATTGGAACAACTGACTTTAGACGAGCTGCCGCTCGAACAGCGGCCACTGTTGGAATTGCGTATCCGGCTGGAAAAACCGGAACCGGGTTTGCGCCAGCAAATCGAACAAGCCATCGCCGCCTTGCCGGTGCGTTTATTGAAAATATCCACCGCCTACAACGGCAGCGAAAACAGCCTGGCCGATTTGAACATCGAAGAACGCCTGGAAGAATTGCAGCCGCTGGATGTGTTTCAGCGCTGTTATCAAAACAAATATGACAAAGACGCGCCCGATGCAATGACTGCGCTGTTTAACGAATTGTTTGAAAGCCTGCAAGGAACTGACTGATGCGCATTTTAGCGATTCGCGGCAAAAATCTGGCCAGTTTGGCGGAGCCGTTTGAAATTTTATTGAATGACGGCCCGTTGGCAAGCGCCGGATTGTTCGCCATTACCGGCCACACCGGCGCCGGTAAAAGCACCATTCTGGATGCCTTATGTTTGGCGTTGTATGACGAAATCCCGCGCCTACCCAGCGGCCAAGGTTTTGCTGTCGGCCATAAAGATGAAGACGAAAACCTGCGCGTGACCAGCAACGACGTGCGTTCGGTATTGCGCCGGGGAACCGCCAACGGCTATGCCGAAGTGGATTTTATCGGCAAGGACAAACAACACTACCGTGCGCGCTGGGAGGTCAGTAAAGCCCGTGGCAAAGCGGACGGGCGTTTGCAAAAACAGGAAGTCACGCTGCTTAAAATCGACGACGGGCAACGTATCGGCCAGGGCAAAAAAGACACGTTGGAACTGATCTGCGATTTGATCGATTTGAACTTCGACCAGTTCCGCCGCTCGGTATTATTGGCGCAAGGCGATTTTGCCGCGTTTTTAAAAGCCAAAAAAGACGAGCGTTCCAGCTTGCTCGAACGCATCACCGGCACCGAATTGTATTCCGAACTGTCCATTGCCGCTTTCGAGCGGGCCCGGCAGGAAAAAGACGCGTTAAACTTGATTGCCGACAAAATGCAGCACCAAATCCCGCTCGACGCGGAAGCCCGGCTATTACTTGAGCAGCTACGCGATCAATTGACCCGCCAGTTGGCAGAATTGGATTTAAACCTTGCAGGCAACCAAAAAATCATCGACTGGTACGCGGAACTGAAAAAACGCCAACAAGCCGAACAAAGCGCCCGCGATGCGCTTGCAGCCAGCCAACGGGCGTGGGACGCAGCCGCAAGCGAGCGCCAATTAAGCCACCAAGTCGAAGCCGCACAACCGTTACGGCCGCTGTTAAACCAATACCAAGGCGCTGATGCTGAACACAAAGAAGCCCAACAAAAACTCAAAACCAGCAGCGACAGCTACCTCACCGCGACAACAACGCTGCACACGGCAAAAACGCAACTGACTACATTGACTGCCAGGTTAGCCGATGCCGAACGGCAACAACAGCAGGCGCAAGCGGTATTAATCAAAGCGCGGGCTTTGGACACCCGCCTTGATGTAATAGGGCAAAGCGTCGGTATATTAAGCCGTGAAGAAAATGAGTTGCTTAAAGCGCGGGACAGCGCCGAACAACAGCAGCAGGCGTTAATCAAGCAACACCAAGAACACACGGCCACGCTGCAACAACTGGCTATTTGGCTGGAGCAACATCAGGCGCTCAAACCCATCGCCGCCGAATGGAGCCGCTGGGATGCCGAACTGGAGCGCCACCAAGCGCTGAATAAGCAAAAAAATGATGCCGAACAGACGGCGCAGCATTTAACCGAGGCGGTCGCAAACGATGAGCGCAATCTGCACGCCTTAAAACAGGCGCTTGATGACAGCCGTAGCAAAAGCGAGTTGCAGCAGCAGACGCTGGCGCAACTGAAAACGCAGGACAGCCAGCAGTCGCTGGAGAACTTGCATCAAACAAAAGATGAAATTGAAACCCGGCGCGGACAAATCAACTCGGCACTGAATTTGGCGGCTCAAGCACACGATTTGCAACAAGCGATACAGCAACATTCAGCCGATTTGGCCAGCACCGAACAGGCGCTTGAGCAGCAGGCCAAGCTGCTTCACACGGTAAACCAAGACCAGCTAAACAACAGCGCCGCGCTGGGCGAGGCTAAAAAAGCGCTGGCCTTGATTCAGGCAACCGCGCATAAAAATGCCGAGCAATTTCGCGCCTTGTTGCAGCCAGAGCAACCTTGCCCGGTTTGCGGCGCGCTTGAGCATCCCTGGAAAGACCACGTCAACCTAAGCGATGACTATGCCGAAACGCAAGCGGCGCGAGTCGGTGAATTGGAAAACCAGCATGAAGCGCTGATTAAAACTGCCGCCGAATTGACCTCGGCCATCACGCAGGGGCAACAGCACAAAACCGCCTACTCAGGCAAACTGGCCGAAGCAGAGCAAAAACTCGTGCAATGCGGCAATGATTGGCAGGCTTTGGCGTTGCACGATGCTGCCGATTTTGCCGTCACCGATGCCCCGTTATTGCCGCTACTCAAACAGCACGAGCTGCAAATAAACGAATCGCTGGCGCTGCTTAAACAACAGGAAAAATCAGCCCTGGCCTTACAAAAGCAGCTCAAATCCGCGCAAGCTTTAGTCGATGCTGCCAAGCTGGAACAAGACAAATTAGCCGCCGAACACACCGCGTTGGACAAACAGCTGGCGAAAAATAAAGCCGAGCGAGAACACCTCGCCGCCGATATTCAGGGGCTGACAGTGCAGCTAAACAGCATCGTCGATTGCTTGGCGACACCGTTCCAGCCGCTGGCAAACTGGCAACAGGATTTGCACCATGCTGGCGGCGCTTTCAGACAAAATTGCGCCGCCCAAGTGCAGCAATTTCAATACAGCGAACAGCAGCTTGATAGTGCCGCTAAAGCTCTGGAACAAATCAGCCATGACGAAAAACTCGCCGGATTGGCATTCGAGCAATGCCGCCAACAACATCAAGCCAAACAAAGCGAGCTGAACAAACAAACGGCGGAACAACAAAAACTGTCCGGCGAGCGCGACGCGGTATTGCCCGGCATGAGCGCCGACCATTACGAACAGGCTCTTAAGCAAAAGGTGCAGGACGCCAGAAGCGCGCAGCAGCAAGCCGGAAACGCGGTCAATCAGGCGGAAACAACGCTGGCAACCGAACAACAAAATCAGCAGCATTGGCACAGCGAAACCGAGCGGCGCCACGGCAATCTGGAAAAAGCGTCAAGCGCACTCAATCAGGCGCTGGACAAACAAGCCATAACGCGGGAGCAATTAAGCGGCTTATTGGGCAAAGACGAGCACTGGCTGGCGCAACAAAAAATCGCCACCGCCACATTGGAACGCGCTTTGCAAGAAGCGGCGGCGCTGTTGAAAGTCAAAATCGAGGATTGTGCCCAACATCAAAATCAGCCCATTGATCTTAGCGAGGAAGAGGCGCAAAAACGCGCACTGGAGTTGCAACAGCAACGGCAGACAGCGCATAGCCAAAAAGAAGAGCAGCTGATACGGCTGCGGGAAGACGATAAAAAAATCGACAGCGGACGTGCGTTAAAAGCCGAACTGGACAGCCAACAACAGCGCTGGGAACAGTGGGAAAGCATCAATGACTTGATCGGCTCCAGAAGCGGCGCCAAGTTCCGCACCTTCGCGCAAAGCCTGACTTTGGAAGCATTGCTGGCGCACAGCAATCGCCACCTTGACGACTTTGCCAAACGCTATGTGCTGCAACGCGTTCCGGGTAGCGACCTGGAACTGCAAATCATCGACCGCGACATGGCCGACGACGTGCGCAGCGTACACAGCCTGTCCGGCGGAGAAAGCTTTTTAGTCTCGCTGGCGCTGGCATTGGGCTTGGCTTCGTTGTCATCGAATAAAACCCAGGTCGAATCGCTGTTTATCGACGAAGGTTTTGGCAGCCTCGATCCCGAAACGCTGGACATCGCCATTGCCAGCCTGGACACCTTACAAGCCTTGGGCCGAAAAGTCGGCGTGATCTCGCACGTACCGATTTTGGTGGAGCGGATTGGCGCCAGGGTCGTGGTTGAAAAACAAGGCGGCGGGCGCAGCCGTGTGGTTATTGCGGGCGGCTATTAAGCTAATGGGGCTTCCCATTAATAGCAGGTAAAAGATCATCACCACGAAGCACGTGGAATGGCATTTCGTGTTCTTTGTGTTCTTCGTGGTGAATAAATATGTTTCAGGAAATCGCCTTATCAGAAAACCTAGGCTGACAATGCCTGGAAGGAAGGCCTAATATCTTATAATCAGATATTATCGTCTAATTATATCGTTTCATTAAGCTGCAAACTTCCTCTACTATTACATTTAAGCAACTTGTGTTGCTTATTTGATAATACGTTTTTATCCGCTATTCAATTTTAAGCTTATCGTTCTATTGAAGACGGCCTCCATGTAGGCGGCCGTTTTAACAGGATTAAAATTCGCAGGGGTATTTTTTATGGCATCTGATACAAGAAACCGCAGCAAAGAACAACAGGTCACTGAAATCTCTCGTCAGATTGCCAGTATTTTGCAAGACATTAAATTCGGCTCGATTGAAATTACCATCCATGAAAACAAGGTGGTGCAAATCGAACGTAAGGAAAAATTGCGCTTTGACAGCAAATAATAACAATAAAATTCTACCGTAAAAAAAAACGGCGAAAACTGGACTGCATGAAAAAAGAACTGACCGGATCACCGGACGTTACTAATCAAAAAAGATTTTTAAAAGAAGGTGAAACTATGAAACGCAATGTCGTGACTAGCGCATCGCTAGCTGGCGCTTTAGGCTTGCTGCTGACCTGGCCGGGTCTGGCTGGGGCCGAGGATTATTACCAAAAAACCAAAGGCTACCGCGTTGAGCCGGGCACCGACCCGCCAGCTTATGTGCGCAATTTAAGCAAAACCCAGTTCGAGCAGTTCCGGGATGTGGAATGGCTCGATGTCGGCCTGGATTTTCGCACCCGTTATGAATACCGCGAAAACGATTACCGGCCTGCCGTGCCTACCTCAACCTATCGGGCTGACCCTGACAATTTGTGGTTGCTGAGGACGCGTGCCTATGTCGGTATAAAAGATATTCTCGACCCGCTGCGCTTTGCAGTCGAACTTGAAGACGCCCGCAGCTATAACGGTTTGTATGACAGAACCGATGCCGATGTTAACGAATTCGAGCTGATTCAGGGTTATGCCGAACTGTATTTTGATAATGCACTCGGCCACAACCGGCCATTAAGTATCCGTGCCGGTCGTCAGCATCTGGAATTGCTGGATCGACGTTTGGTCGGTAACAACGAGTTCCGTAATACCACCAATAATTTCGAAGGTTTTCGCGTGCAGTTGGGCAAAAAGCAGAACGACTGGCATTTGGATGCTTTCGCCTTTCAGCCGATTGAACGTTTAAAGTATAAATTTGACCGCGCTGACGAAGACACCTGGTTTTATGGGGGCGTGTTGAATTTGCGCCAATGGTCGGAATTTATCACCCTCCAGCCG
>JAUXXQ010000138.1 GCA_030684815.1 Methylobacter sp.
AACCGTCGGGCTGACGGGGCTAGTCTGTGAAGTGAACGGTGCAGTAATGCCGTCAGCAGCAGAAACCAGTGGGCAGTAGCGATACATACTCACTCCTGAGCAATCAGGAATCCCCTTGCTTTAGCTGGGGGAGGATGTCAAAAATCAATGCTTTAATGATATGGTCGGGGGTCGGGTAACCTCCTATTAATGGTAGGTTAAAAGTCACCGCAAAGAATGGAACTTCGTGCGCTTCATGATGGTGATTACTTTAAAAAAATCGTAACTACTCAGCGAAAAAAGAAATAGAACGCGAAATACACAGATTAGACGGATTTACACGGATTTTTTTAAAATAGGCTGTGCTTTTATAATCCGTGATTATCCGTTTAACCCGTGCCATTTGTGTTCTATCCAACCATTTTTAGCATAGGGCTGAGCCGTTACCTTATTTTTCAAATAACGCAATTGACTCAACGTGGCCGGTTTGCGGAAACATATCCATTACCCCGGCTTTTACCAGCTTATAACCCAGCTCATTGACCAATATCCCTGCATCGCGCGCCAGCGTTGACGGATTACATGACACATAAACAATTTGCTCCGGTTGCCATTTTTTAAAATGGTGCAAGACCTCGGAGGCGCCAGCCCTGGACGGGTCAAGCATAATCTTGTTGTATTTGCGCTTAGCCCAAGGCTGGTCGCTAATGTCCTTGCTTAAATCGGCCGCATAAAATTCAACATTTTCAATGCCGTTATGGCGCGCATTTTCCTTGGCATGATTGACTAACGGTTGGTCGCCTTCCACGCCGACCACGCTTCCTGCAAATTTAGCCAGCGGCAAAGTAAAGTTGCCCAAACCGCAAAACAAATCCAGCACCGAATCGTTTTCATTCAATGACAAGGTCTCCAGCACCCGGTTGATCATTTGCTTGTTAATCTCATAATTAACCTGGGTGAACATCGCGGCTTTAAATTTAAACGCCAAGCCCTGATCCGGCAGCGCATACGTCGGAATCACTTCCGGCTCGCCATCCAGCGGTACGATGGTGTCCGGGCCTTTCGATTGTAGGCACACAGAAATGTCATGCTGATGTCCAAACTCGCGCATCCGTTCCTTATCGGCAGCGGTCGGCGGCTCCAGCACCCGAAACGACAATACGCATTGCTTGTCGCCGATAGCCACTTCGATCTGCGGGATTTTATCCCTGATGGTCAAGCTGCCAATCATCTCCGACAAGGCCATGAGTTTAGTGCCGACGATAGGGTTCATCACCACGCAGCTTTCAATCTCAGCTAAGTAAGGATGCCGCCTTTCCCTGAAACCGACCAGCACCCGGTTCTTTTTTTCGACATATTTGACGCCCATCCGCGCTTTGCTGCGATAGCCCCAGTGCGGGCCTTCCAGCGGCTGCCAAAGCTCGGGGATTTCAACCTTGCCGATACGCTTGAACTGCTCGACCAGCAAATCCTGCTTGATGCGGATTTGCGCCGCCGAGTCGACATGCTGAAAGCTGCAGCCGCCGCAGACACCGTAATGCGTGCATAAGGCATCGACCCGTTCGGCGGCGCGGCTTAACAGCTTGACCACTTTGCCTTCGGCATAATCCTTGCGGCTTTCGGTATAAATAAATTCGACTTCCTCGCCCGGCAAGGCTTCATCGATAAAGATCACCTTGCCATCGACATGGGCGACGCCGCGCCCGTCATGGGCCAGCGATTCGATGGTGACGTTGACCGGCTCTGTCGGCAGCGGTTTTTTAACTCTTCTTCTATTAGCCATGTTTATTTTTGTTTCCAGCTTCCTGAGGATTGATACCACCAGCCTCGCTGGGCATTGCTTATCCAGCGGGCGGCGAAGGTTGATTTGATTTGTGCCGCCCAATCGGGACGGCCGTTGGCATTGGCAATCGCCTGATACAGCGCCAATCGGTCGGCATTTTCTGCCGCGACCAGTTTATTGACCTGGTTTCTGTCTTTAAGCGGCACACTGCCTGCATCCCTGACTGCCAGCAGGCCGTCCGCTTGTATGCCGATAAAACCTGCCGCATACAAAGGTTGCAAGCTGGGAAAACGAGCTTCCATGGTTGCGCGCAGGCGTCTGATGTCGGCGCTGTCAATGGTTAGGTCGGCTCCATCGGCGTGTGCGGGGGCAATCACCACATTAATCGCGCTGTCAATCAGTTGATAAACAGTCACTTGCCAGTCGGGCAAACTTGCCTTTGGCTCTACTTTTTGCGGCGCGATATTTTGGATGTCCCTGATAATTTCATCTGCCGCCTTTTCTGCCGCCGCAGCGGGAAAATAAATGTTGATAGTGACACAGGCCGTTAACAATAGCGTAATGGCTACAGCTATTTTTTTCATAATGCTCTCCAAAATAGTGGGGATGTCGCAACACGTTGCAACCGTTTCAGTTAAACGCAGGGATTATAGCCGATATGGTTTGGTAAGCCCCGTACCACGAATGGCTTATGGTTTAGCTTAGTTGCCGGCCATCCGGCCATTGTGGCGATAATTTTTTACCTGTGGTTAATGGGACGTTACACGAAAACAAGCAGCGGCGTTATTTTAACCTGATTTTTAAGGTAGCGCCCGAGCAGTCAGAATTTTCATTCCCCGGCTTATTTCGTGTCAAAATAGGCATTTTCTTAACTTTATTAAACCGAGAACCCCAGTCTTTATGAAAATAGCTATTTTATCCCGTAACCCCAAACTGTATTCGACTTCGCGGCTGGTTCAAGCCGCCGAAGCCAGGGGGCATCAGGTTCGGGTGTTGGATGTGTTACGTTGCTATATGAATATCACCTCGCATAACCCGTCTATCCATTACCGGGGTGAAGACTTAACGGAATTCGATGCGGTTATCCCCAGAATTGGTGCGTCAGTCACTTTCTACGGGACGGCGGTGTTGAGGCAGTTTGAAATGATGAATGTGTTCCCGTTGAACGAGTCGGTGGCCATCTCGCGGTCGCGCGACAAATTAAGGTCGGTTCAATTGCTGGCCAGAAAAGGCATTGGCCTGCCGGTCACCGGTTTTGCCAATAACCCTGATGATATTGAAGATTTAATTGCCCAGGTCGGCGGCGCACCGCTGGTGATCAAATTGCTCGAAGGTACGCAAGGCATCGGCGTGGTGCTGGCTGAGACCCATAATGCCGCCGAGAGCGTAATTCAGGCTTTTATGGGGCTTAAAGCCAATATCATGGTGCAGGAGTTTATCAAGGAAGCTGGGGGCAGCGACATCCGTTGTTTTGTTGTCGGCGATAAGGTCGTGGCCGCAATGAAACGGCAAGCCTTGTCCGGGGAGTTCCGTTCCAATTTGCATCGCGGCGGTTCGGCTACCTTAGTGCGCCTGACACCTGAAGAACGTTCAACAGCGGTACGCGCCGCCAAAATCATGGGCTTGAACGTATGCGGCGTTGATATACTGCGCTCCAATCACGGCCCGGTCATTATGGAAGTCAATTCCTCGCCCGGATTGCAAGGCATAGAAGCGGCCAGCGGCAAAGACATTGCCGATTTAATTGTTCAATTTATTGAAAAACGCTTTGATACGCTGGAAATTTCCAAAGACAAATCGCCCAACAACATCAACACCCGCACCCGTACCCGTGGCAAAGGGTAATTTTTTAACGCTATTTTCAAGAAGGCAAAAAGCATGTCGGATTTTAAAAAATATCACTGTTTGGAATGTGAACACATTTATGACGAAGCCCAAGGCGATCCCGATAGCGGCATAGCGCCGGGTACTTTGTGGGCGGATATTCCTGAGAATTGGGCGTGTCCGATATGCGGCGCGCCAAAAAGTTTTTTCAAGTTGCTGGAAAATTAATGCCCCAAATTAAACCCGTTTTTTCGATCTGGAGACATTAATAATGAAACTTCGCTTTACATTTGCCCCACTCTGTATGCAAGCCCAACCGCGCATGTTGGCGCTGTTGCTTTTTTGTCCCCTTAGCGTGTCGGCGGCCGATACTTGGAACTATTATCAAGAAAAAGACCGGCTAAGCAACCGGACTTACAGCCTAGCCCGGTCGCCATTGCCGCCGCGTGGCCTTTATGACAATATCCGGTTGGAAATTGTCTGTAAGGACAGTGCGTTGCAGGTCGTTGTCGATGCGCATAGCCTGATTGCCTCACAAGGCAGCGGTTTTGATTTTGAATATCAAGTGGACAAAAATCCTCCGGTCACGATGCCCATGAACACTTTTAAGGACTCAAGGCGCCGAGGTTACAACGACGATGATGCAAAGCGTATCATTGACGAAATAGTAACCGGCCAATCTATTTTTATCCGTGTCACCACCATGATACGTAAGGTTTTATCGGCAAAAATTTCTTTGGATGGCGCCGCTGAATCGGTTAAGCGTGTCGTCAGCGATTGCGGGCTTAGCTTAGTTGATCGCGTTGCTGACGGTTCGGCTTATAGCTTGGCCGAATTCGAGCAGGAATTTAATAAGCTTTCGCCTGAAAATCAACAACAAGTGCTTGATAAAATTAAACAAATCATGTATATACAAAAGGCTCCCTGAGGTTTTTGGTGGCTAGAACGCGTAACCATCATTATTAAGGGGCAATTTTTGCAGTTATGGATGTTTTATTTTTCCCGATGCAACAGCGTAATTTATGGGGGGGGTATGATATGAATAGCAAGCAGGCTTACCCAATAACAGTGTCGGCCCCATGTTTCTGCTTTGTTTGCTGTTATGGCTGCCCAAGCGCGTTTGACGACACACCATGAATAACTCAAAGCCGACAATAGTCGGCTTTTTTATTGGAAAGAGCCCATGTATTATCAAGGCGTAAAAAAAATTATCATACCTCGGCCTGTGCCGAAAAAGCGTGCTAATTTGGGTGATATGCACCCGATATTGGAGCGTATTTTTTTAGCCCGGGGCATCGTTTCGGCAACGGAACTGGACCGGACACTAGCGAAACTGCCGTCGCCGTGGCTGTTGTCGGGCATGGAAGACATGGTCGGGCATTTGATTACGGCGATTAATCGGCAACAGCGGATTTGTATTGTGGCTGATTTTGATGCTGATGGCGCAACCAGTTGTGCGGTCGCTATCAAAGGTTTGCAATTGTTGGGGGCAGGGCAGGTCGACTTTGTTGTGCCGAACCGCTTTGAATACGGTTACGGTTTGACGCCTGAAATCGTCGAGCTGGTCAAGCGGCAAAATCCTGATGTGATTGTGACTGTCGATAACGGCATATCCAGCATAGACGGGGTTCGGGTTGCCAAAGAACTGGGCATAAAAGTGCTGATTACCGACCATCATTTACCGGGGCATCAGTTGCCGGTTGCCGATGCCATCGTCAACCCCAATCTGGTCGACGATCAATTTCCCAGCGGCGCGCTGGCCGGTGTCGGCGTGATGTTTTATGTGTTAATGGCGCTAAGGAGCCGGTTAAGGGAGCAAAACTGGTTTGCGCAAAATCAGGTTCAGGAGCCTAATCTTGCGCAGCTGCTGGATTATGTGGCTTTAGGTACGGTTGCCGATGTGGTGGCGCTGGATCCGATTAACCGGGCTTTGGTGCATCAGGGTTTGTTGCGGATACGTAGCGGGCGCTCGCATCCGGGGATTAATGCGCTGATTGAGGTGTCGGGGCGAAAACCTGAAGCGATTTTCGCCACTGATTTGGGTTTTGCGCTGGGGCCGAGGCTTAATGCTGCAGGACGCATGGATGATATGTCGCTGGGCATTCAATGTCTGTTGACCGATGATCCGGCGCTGGCAAAAACAATGGCGTTGCAACTCGATGAACTGAATAATGACCGGCGCGAGATCGAAGGGCAAATGAAAAATGAGGCCATGGCCTTGTTAGGCGAAATGAAAAAACTTGATGAACGCCACACGCCTGCAGGTGTTTGTCTGTTTGATGCCAACTGGCATCAGGGCGTTATCGGCATTTTGGCGTCGCGGATTAAAGACCAATTGCATCGCCCGGTTATCGCTTTTGCACCGGCCGGAAATAATGAGATAAAAGGCTCGGCGCGCTCAATCCCCGGCGTTCATATCCGCGATGTGTTGAGTGATATTGCCGCCGCTCACCCTAAGTTACTGAGTAAATTTGGCGGCCATGCGATGGCGGCCGGCATGAGTTTGCGGATGAAAGATTATCCGCCATTTGCTTTGGCTTTTGATGAAATGGTCAGGAAGCGGCTGCTTACGGTCGATTTGGAGCAAAAAGTTTATTCCGACGGCGAGTTGACCGAGCAGGAAATGACCCTTGAATTCGCCGAGTTGCTGCAAAATGCCGGCACTTGGGGGCAGGAGTTTCCGGAGCCTATTTTTGACGGGGTGTTCGATGTGATTCAAGCGCGCATTGTTGGGCAGCGCCATCTTAAGCTGGTGTTGAGAAAGCCGTTCGGCGAGTTGTTAATTGATGCGATTGCTTTTTATGTTGATAAGCCGGAAAACTGGTTAGGTTTACGTAGCATTAAGGCGGCTTACAAGCTGGATATTAATGAGTTTAGGGGCAACCGCAGTGTGCAGTTTATTGTGCAGTATCTGGAAAAAATCATTTAAAAAAAGGGCGGGGGAACCGCCCTTTTTAATACCCGGTAAAACTATTTTTTGGGTTCTGTAGGTACGGGCTCCACCGTTTTTTCAACGGTTGTTTCAGTGGTGGTTTCGGTCGTTGTTTCAACGGCCTGGGTTGGGTCGGCCGCCACAGGTTCTACGGTCTTTTCAACAGTTTTTTCGGTTGTTGTTTCAGTCGTTTTTTCAACCGCTTCAGGAGCAGCCGGTTTTTCTTCAACAGCCTGAGTGCTAGCGGCAGGCGCCGGGGCAGCTTCGGCTTGGGGCTGTTCCAGCGGAATCAGAATTTCCACTTTAGCCTGGGTACGCAATGTTTCTATCATGTTTTGAACTTTTTTGCGTTGCAGGAATGGCATCAATTGTTCTTTAACGGCTTCCAATGGCGGCGGGGTCAATGCGCGTGAATCTTCTTTCAAAATTACATGAAAACCGAATTGTGTCTTAACCGGCTCTTTGCTGTATTTGTCTTTTTCCAATGCGGCGACAGCTTCCGAGAAAGGTGCGACCATTTGTGCGCCGGAAAACCAGCCTAAATCGCCGCCGTTTTGTGATTCTTTGGCATCCAATGAGTGCTTGTTAGCCAATTTGGCAAAGTCTGCGCTTTTGTTTTTACTTTTATCCAATTCGGCGATTATTTTTTTGGCTTCTTCTTCGGTTTTAACCAAAATATGACGGGCTTTGAATTCAATGCCTTTTTCGGCCGCCACTTTGCTGTCGTATTCGGCTTTGATTTCTTCATCGGTGACCGGGTTGGCTTTGATGAAGTTTTGCAAGGTGGCTTGGGTCAATAATGCGGTTTTAGCCGACTCCAATTGTGCTACGAATTCAGGTGATTTATTGAGTTGTTTTTGCAACGCATCTTGGACCAGCAATTCACGCTGTACCAGCTCTTCAATCAATTTCTCTTTAGGAAAGGTTTGTCCGTGGCTACGCTCGGCGATTTCTTTTTCCAATGCTTCTAGCGTTGATTTGGCAATATACTGGCCGTTGACAACGGCAACCGCATCGGCTTTATCAACTTTAGGTGCAGTGGATGTTGTTGGCGCGCTGCCGGTCGTTGTTTCTTGATCACAACCGGCAATCAATGCCGTGCCGACGATAAGTAGGGGGATAAATTTTTTCATTGGGAGTTTTCCTTTGGTTTATTCAGAGGGTGAGAGGGCATTAATGCCTAAGGCATGAATTTGTTGTTTCATCAGATCGCCCAGCGCTTTATAAATCAGCTGGTGCCGCTGAACTAAAGATTTACCTTCAAACGCTTCAGCGACAATGGTGACATGGTAATGGCCGCCGCCGCTACGGGCTCCGGCATGCCCGGCATGGGCTGCGCTGTTGTCGATGATTTCCAGTAACGCCGGATTAAAGGTGTCGTTTAATAATTTTTTGATTACTTCGGATGTCATTGTGGGAATACTTTTTTAAAGGGTTTGACGATAACCTTGGCATAAACCCCGGCATCGACATAAGGATCAACGTCAGCCCATTGCTGGGCGTCGGTCAGGCTGTCAAACTCGGCAACCACTAGGCTGCCGGTAAAACCGGCTGTTCCCGGTTCATTGCTGTCAATTGCCGGATGAGGTCCCGCTAACACCAGCCGTCCGGCGTCTTGCAAGGTTTTCAGCCGCTCAAGATGCGCCGGGCGCACTGACTGCCTGAGCGCCAGGCTGTCGGCGACATCTTCGCTGATAATGGCATATAGCATGGTTTATTCTTCCGTGTTGGGGATGTATTTGTATAAAAGGATCATTTGCAGCACGATGAAAACAACCATCAAAGCCGGTACGCCGAATGTTTTAAACGTGACCCAGTCGTCGGTAGTGTAATTGTACATAACATAAACGTTAATAAAGCCCACGCTGATAAAAAAACAGCCCCAGAGCGTGTTTAACCGTCTCCAGGTCGGTGCGGGCAAGGTTAAGTTGCTGGACAGCATCTTTTCGATGAAAGGTTTTTTGCCGACAAACTGGCTGCCCAAAAAGGCGATGCCAAACAGCCATTCTATAATAGACAACTTCCATTTGATGAATTGCTCGTCCTGCAAATAGAGGGTTGCGCCGCCCATCACCACGATTAAGCCTAAGGTAATCCATTGCATGGTTTCGACCTTACGGTGCTTAAACCAGGCATAAGCGACCTGAATGATGGTTGCAGCGATGACAACCGCTGTGGCGACATAAATGTCGTAAAACTTGAACGCAATGAAAAATAAAAGGATAGGAAAAAATTCGAGAAGTTGTTTCATAGTCACTGAAAGTAGGGTGATCAGACGTAAGCATCTATTCCTGTTAGCAATTGAGCCCGTTGTTCTTGCAGTAGCGCATTGAATTGCTCGTTGTAAGCGGAAAGTGCCCTTAAGGTGTGTAAGTCGGTAGGTTTGATAATGGTGTCTTGGTTAGTCAAATCAAGGCTATTAAGCGTTTTTTCAATCTCTTCAGGAGAAGAAAGTTTGTTGGTTTTTTTGTTTTGTGCCGTTTGTTCGACAAGCGGTACATTTTGGTCTTTATTTTGCGTATTATTTTTGCTGGCTTTTGGGTTAAAACCCAGAGGCGAAACGTTTAATGATGAGCTATGGATTTTCATAAAAGAAGCGGCTTGCTGCGCAAAGTTGACTGCACGCATTGTAAAATCTTTGCTAAGGAATGTACATGCTTGAATCGCTGTTTCGTGACTTCTCATTAATGACAGGTGAAAAGATTATCACCACGAAGGGCACGAAGAATAAAACTTCGTGTCCTTCGTGGTAAAGGGGCTGAAGTTAGCGCATTAGTTGGTGTTTCTCAATGGATAATTATGCGCCGGGTCGGCAATCCTCTGTCGTTATTGAAAAACCGACAGGCACTGGACGATTTAGCCATCATGATTTGTTTTTGTCTTGCGCAGGTACCGGCTGATGTCATCAACCGCCAGGTATAATGATGGAATCAAAATCAGGGTGATTAAGGTGGCGAACAGGATGCCGAAACCGATGGAAATGGCCATCGGTATCAGTATTTTGGCTTGCCTTGAGGTTTCCAGTATCATCGGCATCAAGCCGCCGAAGGTGGTTAATGTGGTCAGGATGATCGGCCGGAAACGCTGGATGGCGGCCAGTTTGATGATTTTTGCCGGCATTCCCAAGCCTTGTTTGCGCAGGCTGGTCGCGTGGTCAATCAACACCAGGGCATCGTTAATGACGACGCCGGATAATGCCACCATGCCCAACACGCTGATGATGCTTAAATCATAGCCCATCAGTAAATGCCCTAAAACCGCGCCGATAATGCCGAAAGGGATGCTGGCAATAACAATCAGCGGCATTACATAGCTTTGAAACGGCAACGCCAGCAGCACGTAAATGCCCAGCAGGGCAAAAACGAAACTGAGTTTTAGGCTGCCCATGCTTTCCGCCATGTCCGCTTCCTGACCCTCAAAGCTGTAATGCAGGCCGGGATATTGTTCCAGGAGCCGGGGCAGTTCGGTTATTTTCAGGTCGTTCAGGATTTCACCGGCTTTGCTTTTGGGCGTCACGTTGGCGGTGACTTGAATGTTGCGCCGACCATTGCGCCGGTCAATTTCCATGTAGGCGCGCCCCCGATTGACTTGTACGACTTCGCGCAGCGGTATTTCCCGTGTCTGTGCCTGTGTCTGTGCTGATGCCGGGCCTGGGTTAGTCCAAATCAGCAAATCCTCAACATGGGTTTCCAAAATCCGTTCATTTTCCGGCAACCTGACCATGACTCTGATTTCATTGCGGCCGCGTTGCTGACGCAAAACTTCGGCACCGAAAAAGGCGTTGCGCACTTGTCTTGCCACATTTTGCGCGGTCAGGCCGAGGCTTTTGCCTTCCGGCAAGATGCTAAAGTCGAGTTGCTGTTTGCCGGGGCTGAAACCGTCGTCAACATCTTTAACGATAGGGTAGGCGCGCAAGGCGTCGGCCAGTTCCCTGCTGGCCTGTTCCAGAATGGCGGGATTGGAGTGGTTTAATTCAATGGTGATGGCCGCGCCGCTGCCTGGGCCGCCGGCATCGGATTCGAACAACACTGATTTAATGCCTAAGATGTCGCCGGTTTGCTGGCGCCAGAGCTGGTTAAATTGTTCGGTGCTGACAATTTTCTCGCGTATTTCGGGAGCAGCCAGATAGGCCCTTATTTCCGCCTTGTTGCTGTCCCTTTTGCCCACTTCGGTAAAAATGCCCAGGATCAACTGGTCGCCGTTTTTAATTTTCTCCGTGGTTTTTTGCGCGTCAGCGACAATTTTTTGCACCACGGCCTGAGTTTTCGCAATCGGCGTGCCGTAGGGCATGGTGACAGTCACTTTGGCATAATCCGATTCGGTTTTCGGAAAAGTGGACATGCCCATGCGGCCGCTCAACGCGTAGGCGAGGGTGCTAACCAGCAAAGCAATGGCGATGACAATGGTCAGATAACGGTGCTGCAAAGCCCGGTCAAGAAAGCCGCCGTAACGAAATTCCACCCAGTGTTTGAAGGCATGGCTAAAACGCTGTTGATGATGGTGAATCCAGCTTTGGACGCCTTTTTTACCGGTCGGCATCAAATGCCCCAAATGGTTGGGCAGTATAAAAATGCTTTCTATCAGCGAAAAAGAAAATACAGTGATGATCACCACCGGAATCATGAAAAATATTTTGCCGATTTCACCCGGAATGAAAAACAGCGGAATAAAGGCGGCAATGTTGCTCAATATGCTGAAGGTAACCGGTGCAGCCATTTCGCGGGCGCCTTTGATCGCCGCCTGCATCGGCGCCATGCCTTGTTGGCGGAAATGGTAAACATGCTCGCCCACCACAATGGCATCATCGACGACAATGCCCAGCGCAATAATGAAGGCAAACAGCGACACCATGTTCAACGACACGCCCAGCAGCGGCAACAGCAAAAATGAACCGAGAAACGCGGTGGGAATGCCCATCATCACCCAAAACGCCAGGCGCAACTCCAGGAACAAGGCCAGCACGATAAACACCAATGTCAGGCCCATGGCGCTGTTGCGCATCAGCAAGTCGATGCGCTGCCCATATTGGACTGAGGCGTCATAACGTATTTCGGCGCTGATGCCTTGCGGCAGTGATGCGTTGGCGAGTTTTAAATTGCGTTTGACGGCATCGGAAATCTGCACCGGCGTTTGTTTCCCGACCCGTAAAACCTGCACCATCACCGCCGGTTGGCCGTTATAGCTGGCTGAATAATCGGTCTCTTTATAGCTGTCATTTATGGTGGCTATCTCGCCCAGCAACACGACACTGCCGTTGGCGGCGTTGATGATCGGGATTTGCGCGAATTCCCGGCCGTAATCCTTGCGTTCTTTCATGCGGATCAGTATTTCACCGACGCTGGTTTTGACACTGCCGCCGGGCAAGTCGATGCTGGCGTTTTGAATGCGCTGGGCGATTTCCGCCAACGACAATTTGTAACGGCGCAAGTTTTCCTGGGGCACTTCAATGCTGATTTCCAACGGCCTGATACCGGCCAGTTCGATACGGCTAATATTGGGGTCTTGCAACAGCTGGTCGCGGAATTGTTCGGCCAATTCATGTAAAACCCGCTCTTCGGCAGCACCGTGTAACACCACCGACAGCACCTGAGAGCTTCTGGACAGGATTTTTATCTTGGGTTCTTCAATGTCGCTCGGGAAGGTGGTGATGCGGTTGACCTCCTGCTGAACATCCTGGGCCAGTTGTTGTATATCGGCGTCGCTTTCAACCTCAATGACGACCAATCCGGAGCCTTCACTGGCCGTTGCTTTCACTTCATCAATACCGTCCAGACCGCTGAGGGCATCTTCAATGACCAGTAAAATGCCGTTTTCCACTTCTTCAGGGCTGGCGCCGGGGTAAGCGACAGTGACGGTAATGGTGTCGATTTCAAAATCAGGGAACACTTCCTGTTTGATTGAGAGCATCAGCAACAGTCCGCCGAAAATGCAGGCCGCCATCAGCAGGTTGGCGGCCACACCGTGTCGGGCTATCCAGCTTATGGCGCCTTTGGATTCCTGGTTTTCTGTAGGGTGCATAGTTTAAAAGGTTGAAGGTAAAAAGAGACAGTGGGAGCGATGCCCACAATTATTGTGCAATTTTAACGCTCATACCTTGCACCGGTGCGGGCAAATCGCTGATGATCACAGCGGCATTATCGGGCAGCTGGTTTTTACTCAGATAGACACGGCCTTGTTCCGTCCATAGCGGCTCAACTTCCCGAATATCCAAGGTTTGCTGTTCGGTCATCAGCCAGATTTTCTGCCCGTCATGGATTACGGTTTCCGGCAGTTCAATCACATCGTCAAGTCTGTTGCCCGCGATTTCGGCGCGCACATAAGTCCCGAGCATTAGCGGCGGCGCTTGTTTATTCGCCGGTTTTTGGCTGAGCGGGTCATCCACTTCAATAATGACTTTCGCCATCCGGCCTTCCGGTTCGATTTCCGCCTGCAGGCGCTTGATGACGCCGGTTCTGAACACGCCTTTGCCCCAAGCGGTTTCGTAGGTTATTTTCACCGGCGAGCCGGTTTCGCTATTGATGCCGGGAATTTTAAACCAGCGTAATTTGTCCACCGGAATGGAGGCATTGATCCAGAAGCTGTCGGTGCCGACCAGCCTTGCCAGCGGCGTACCGGTTGAAAACGCCGACATCCAGGCACCCAGATTGGCGTTCCGCGTGGTGATAATGGCGTTGAACGGCGCTACCGGGCGGGTACGTTCCAAATCCAGATGCGCTTGTTTTAGCGCGGCCTCGGCCGCCGTTAATGCCGCCCTGGCGGCAGCCAGATGCGGCTTGCGCAGCACCAGTTCCTGTTCCTGTTCATTCAATTCGGCGCCCAATAATTGGAATTCACGCCTGACGATAGCCTGTTGCCCCTGTTCCAGTTTCAGGTTGAATTGCGCCTTTGCCACCTCGTTTTCGCTGCGTTTGATCGCCAACACATAGTCGGTAGGGTCGAGCTCGACCAGCTCCTCGCCTTTTTTCAGCATCCCGCCCTCAATAAAATGCGGGCTGATATTGACCACCATACCGCTGATGCGCGGGGTTAAATTGACGCTTTGCGCCGCAATCACCGTACCCATTGCGTAAATGGCGACCTGATGGTTAATCGCTTCCGGTTTGACCACTTCCACCAACGGCGCGGTCACTTTAGGCGGAACCCGCACTGCGCGTGGCTTGTTGGTCAACCAATAATAGGACAAGCCGCTGGCCGCGATAATAATCAGCAACGCGGGCAATAGTTTTAGCAGTTTTTTAATCATGCTGAAGGAAAAGGGTAGGGGATAGGGGCATTAGGTTAGTAGGTGAAACCACATAAAAAATAGAGTCCACGAAAGGCACGATTTTTGGTGTGTTTTTTTCAAGAAATCATCTTGTCGCCACGAAGCACACGAAGAATGAAACTTCGTGTGCTTCGCGGTGAATAAAATAGTGGGCCATTCATAGCTCAGTTCCGGCCGCTGGCCAGTGCGCGGTAAAGGCTGATGCGGTAGTCGAACAGCTGCTGTTGTGCCAGCAGGTGGTTGCGCTCAAGGCTTTGCTGGCTGAGCATGGCCGAGAGTACGCGCAAAAAATCCATCGCGCCGTAAATATAGCGCAAACGGATCTGGGCATTGGCCTGCCGGGACAGTTGCACTTGCTGGTCAAGATTAAGCACCAGCTGATATTGCTGGTGTTCCTGAACCAGCGCGTTTTCAACCTCTTTCACCGCATTGATTAACGCCGCGCCGTAAGTGTTCACCGCTTCCGCAGAGACCGCCCGGCTGCGCTCCACTTCGGCGACACGGCGGCCGCCATCGAGCAGCGGCGTCACCAGATTACCGGCAATGGTCGCCATCCAGTTGTTAAACAGCGATTGCAAATCAGGCGCGCTGGTGTCGACGCCGACGGCCAGACTGAGCCTGGGAAAACGGTCGGCAATGGCCGAGGCCACGCGTTGGTCGGCGGCCTGGACGCGAAAATAGGCTTTGCGCAAATCCGGTCGGCGTTGTATTAAATCGGCACTTAACCCGGTTTCGGGGATAGGCGGCAACGCCGGGAAACTGTCCTGTTCAGGTATTACAATAGTGCCGGGCGCTTTGCCGAGCAAAATAGCCAGTTGGTTTTCCAGAACCTGGATGTTGGCAATGACGCCAAGCCGGCTGCCAATGACCGATTCCAGCAACTGCCTTTGCTGGAACACATCGGCGGCGGTTGCCTGCCCGAGCCGAAAGCGGGTGGTGACCATCGTCACGTTATCGCGGTTAATGCCAATCTGGCTGTCGAGCAGATTCAGCTGCTGCCGCTGTTCAATCAGTTTGTACCAGGTGCCGGCGATTTCCGCCGACACCGAAATGGCGGCGCTGGCCACATCTTCTTCGGCGGCGCGGGTATCGAGTCCGGCGGCCTGGATGTTGGCGCGGATACGGCCCCATAAATCCACTTCGTAACTGGCGGCCAGACCCAGGGCAAAACTATTCAGCGTGGCGGCGGTGTCGGAACTTCTTTGTGCGGCGTTAACCGTATTGTTGATTGCGGGAATCAATTCGGCACCGCTTTTTTGAGCCTGCGCCCGAGCCTGTTCCAGCCGGTTAAAGGCCGCCAGCAGGGTGAAGTTTTCATTCAGTGCCTGATCGATTAAACGGTTCAGTGCGGCGTCATTAAAGCTCTGCCACCATTGGTTTTGCAGCTTCGCCTGCCCGCTGACGGAAAATTTTTCCGCCAAAACGACCGGCGAGGGAACCTCTTTAATCGGCACGGAACAGGCGCTTGTCATCGACAGCAACAGCACGACGGCTGACTTTGCCGTGATTCTCATGGCTTAATGTTGGCGTGTTTAATAGCGGCAATCCCGGCCAGAGAGAATTGCACGATGTGTTCGGCAAAGGCGTTGGCATCGTTCAAATCCATCATATAGCGGCGGGTTTCGCAGCTGAGTTTCATATTTTTAACTTTCAGCAGATGAAAGCATTGGCCGATGATGCTGGCATGGCAAAACTGGATTTGTTTGTCGGTCGCATTGTGGCCCAGCAATTCCTTGATTATTGCAATCAGAGCCTGGCGTTCGGGATTGATTTCCTGCGCCATGATTTTTTCCAACAGGCTGGTTTGCCGCGCCATTTCCTTGTGGACAATGGCGAAAAAACTGGAATTTGGATCGCTAATGCGGGTAATCAGCGAATGGATGCGACCCGCCAGGCGCACTTCGGCAGAGGCGTCGGCATCAATGCCGCCGTCAGACGGATGGTTGCGCAAGTCTTCCTGAAAAGCATGGCGCCAGGCTTCGAGGTACAGGTTTTCCTTATCGCCGAAATGATAATTGACCGAGGCGATGTTGGTTTCGGCCTGTTCGCAGATTTCTGCGATGGTGGCATCCTGATAGCCTTTTTCGGCAAAAACACGGCTGGCTGTGACAAGCAGGCGTTGGCGGGTTTTTAACGGGGGGGGATTGTGGTCGGGCATGGCGAAAATCTAATGACTATTTCAAATGATGGTTTGAAATATACATTAGAAAAATTAGTTTGCCAACTAATGAAGCGGGGTAAGCAAATAAGGGGTGTTGCGGACAATCAGTGTAACTTCCCGTTAATGGCGGGTAACAAAGATTGCCGCCACGAAGGGCACGAAGTTTCATTTTTCGTGTCCTCCGTGATAATTTTTTAACTTGCTATTTAATGAGAACTTACAGTTATTTAAGGTGATTTCTGAGAAATAACATCCCGGCTACGAAAACCGGTTTTTTTCAGGATTTTGCTGCTGTATAACACATCGCAACCCAGATTATAGTCACCCAGCAATTCAGCAATCTGCTGGATTTGTGCATCGACGGCTTGCTGGCTTTTGCCATGCACCATGGCAAACAGGTTGTACAGCCATTCGGGCGGATGCCTTGGGCGATGGTAACAATGGCTGACAAAGTCCAGTTGCCCGACTTTTTGTCCCAGCTCGTCGATGAATTCATCGGGAATGTTCCACACCGTCATGCCGTTAAAGCGATAACCCAGTTTGTAATGGTTGGGCACGGCGCCGATACGGCGAATGATGCCGTCGTTTTGCATGGCTGTTAATCGGGCCATAAGCTCATCGGCGCTCAGCCCTAATGCTTCGGCAATGGCCTGATAAGGCTGCGGCGTCAGTGGTAAGCCGGTTTGGGTGGCTTGGATGATTTGGCGGTCGATGTCATCAAGCATGGTCAGGCTTCCAGTTTCAGGTTGACAAAATACTCTTTATTTTTCGGCATGTTGTAAACGGTCAAGCCGGTTTGTTGCTCTATCGCGCTGATGGTTTGCTGAATTTGTCCGGGCGTTTCGGTGGCCAGTACAAACCACATGTTTAATTCATGGTTGCGTGCGTAATTATGCGCCACTTCGGGGAAGGCGTTGATGATGTCGGTGATTTCATCGTAGCGTTCTTTCGGCGCTTTAACGGCGGCCAGGGTCAAGGCGCCGCCCATTTGTTCAGCATTATATAAAGGGCCGAAGCGGGTGAGTGTGCCGTTATCCAGTAATGCTTTGAGCCGGTTTAGCAGTTCTTGTTCGCCTAACCCTAATTGCTCGGCGACTTGCCGATAAGGCGCGTCGCAGATGGGGAAGCCGTCTTGCAAGGCGTTGATGATTTTTTTGTCCAGTTCATCCATGTGTTAAAACCTTGGTTGTATAAATCGCGCCGCGTTGTTTAAAACAGCGGGTGCTGAATAGGATTTCTTTGTCAAAACTGCTTAAACCGCAGGCATCAACCAGCTGTTCGAGTTGCTGTAACACCGTGGCCCGGTCTTTGCCGTGTATCATGCAATACAGGTTATACGGCCATTCGGGCTGCCGGGGGCGTTGGTAGCACAGGGTCACAAAGGCAAAGCGGCTGATGTGTCCGCCGAGTTGTTTAATCAAATGATCCGGCACATTCCACACGGTCATGGCGTTGGCGCGGTAGCCCAGTTGCCGGTGTTTGACGATAACGCCTAGGCGCTTGATTAGGCCTTGCTGTTTCAGTCGGCTCAGGCGCTCTATCACTTCGGTTTCGGCCATGTCGCACAGCCGCCCGATTTCGGCATAAGGCTGTGGGCAAATCGGCAGGCCCAATTGAATGTGTTCAAGCAACTGGCGGTCTTGTGCATCAAGCATGGTTCAGCTCCAGTTTAAAGCCTAAATCGATGAAGAAATCATCCAGCATCGGCAGCAACATGGCGGGGAAGGCTGTGTCTTGTTCAATAGACTTGATGACGGCGTGTAAGTGTTCGGTATCGTTGGCGATAACGACAAACCAAAGATTAAGCCGGTGTTCGCGCTCGTAATTATGGTTGACTTCCGGGTAAGCGCTGATTTTATCGGCAACCGCTTGCAGTTGCGCTTCGGGCACGGCCATCGCGACCAAGGCGCTGACGCCGATATGATTGGGCGGGATCACAGGGCCGATGCGGCTGATAAAACCGTTGTCATTCAGCTCGTTAAAGGCGGCTAAAACGGCGGCTTCACTCACACCCAGCTGCTCGGCAATGTCCTGGTAAGGCCGTGCCGATAGCGGGAAATCGTGCTGATAGTCGTTGAGCAGCTGTTTGTGTAGAGGGCTTAGCATAGTCTTCGATATTAAAAAATGGCACACGGATGGCGCGGATTAGACGGATAATCACCGATAAAACACGGCATATAATTTGATTGCCGAGTCCTGTTGGATTTTGCTGTCATAAACCGGTTTTATGCGCGCGCGAGCTAAAGAAAATGCCGTTAGGTTGGTGGGCGGGCAGGCGGGTGATTTCTTGTAAGGTTTCGGTGTCGTAAACCACCAGTTGATTGTCGTCCCTGACCGCCAGCCAGACTTGTTCGCCACGCGGGGTAAATTCCAAATGCAAAACGGCTTTGCCGGGCGACAGGGTTTTCAACAGCGATAAGTCTTTGACATCGATAATCTGTACCTGATTGTTATCGGGGAAGGCGAAATTAACCCAGACTTGCCGTCCGTCGGGCCTAGCCATGACAAAAACCGGTTGTCCGGCGACGGCGATGGTGTCACGCAATTCCCAGGTATTTTTATCGATGACCAGTACCTTGTGCTGGCCTATCGCCGGTGCAAACAGGTAATCGCCAGCCATTGCCCAGCCTTCAAGATGGGGCATTTTGTACACCGGCAGTTTTTCGTCGTCTTTGCCGTAGCCTGGCAAAATGCGTTTGACGCCCGCTTCTGTGTTCCATAAGTCAAGCAGCGCCATGCCCGATTCGCCAAACAAACCGGCAATGTAATAGCGCCCATCCGAGGACACCAGCGCGTCGTAAGGCTGCTTGCCGATGTTAGGGAATTTCTTAACAATAGGCGCTTTGGGATTTTTAAAATCAGCGACCCAAATTTCACCGGCATCGAACAGGCTAAAAACAAAACGCTGTCCGGGCGCATCAACTAGACCGACCACTTTCGAGCGCAAGCCGTCGCCGTAATCGGAAGCAATGTCGGCCACCAATTCGAGCGTATCGGCGGAAAAAACTTTAATGCCGCCGGGCGTGTAATTGGACACGGCGATGAGTTTGCCGTCTTGCGAAATCGCCCCGCCAATGCTGTTGCCTGCCTGAATGATGCGCTTATCAATGGCATCTTTCAGCATATCGATTTTGGTCAAGCCGCCGTCCCGACCGAAAACATAGGCGTAACGCTGATCGCGGGAAAAAACCACCGACGCGTGGGACAAATCGCCCAGCTTTTCGATTTTGGCTAGGCGTTTATGGTCGGTGGTGTTGATAATCAGCGCATTGCCGTCTTCGCGTTCGATGACGATGCCCAGGTCGCCGGTGGCGCGCAGTTCAGCGTGGGCGTTTAAGGTGAATAATAAGGTTAGCAGGGCGAGTAGTTTGGTCATGGATGTGTGTTAGCTAGTGTAAGCTGAAATATGATTTACGTGGGTTCCCTAGTTGGCGGCTAGTCATCTGTATAAAATCGGCGTGCATAGTTGTCAAAGCTAATTGTCCAAACCAAGTTCTTTCATCACATCGTCAAAATCATGAATAGGGTCTTTGCCGTCCAGATAGTTTTTATAAGCAGTGTCTGCTTTTGTTAATGCCTGTTGTTCCCTAGAATCACTGGCAGTTTGGTTGATAATGTTTTTTAATTCATCAATCGTCAATGGAGGTTCTTGTTTATGGAGCATTGCATGGCAATTCGGGCAAACTGGGCTTAGGTCATTAATTGGATCAACTTGATATGTTTTTCCTATTTGCGACACGGGTATTAGATGGTGAACATGAATAAAATCATTGCCTAGTTCACCGTAAATCTTCTTAAAATCAAATTCGCAAACTGCACAAATGGCTTTCCAATGTTTGATGCATGTTTCCCTTGCTTTTGGATTTCGCTCGTAAGAATTAACGGTAATTGTTCGTTTAATACCTTCAAATAAAACTGTTGTCGAATGGCTTGGTAATTCGTCTGGAAATGGCTCGTTACCTGTTAAGCCCATTGCCTCTAATGCTTCCGTTAATTCGGGTCGTAGTTGCCAAACGAATTTTATACCGTCTTCCCAACCGTTAAAAAACAAGTCCCAAAACTTATCTTTCTTTTCGTTTCTTGCTGTAAAGTTTATGTCGTAATGTATCTGCGATACGTTTAGCGTATCTGCCAACTTCAAAATTTAATGAGCCGTGATGAGCCCCTAAAATTAATCCGACTTGACTGGCATAAGCTTTGTGATTTTCGAATGTGTAGAGTGTTTGAAATATTGCAAGGTCAAGATCTTTAGTTAACGCATTATTTTGTAGTATTTCTATCCATTGCGTTGATGTTAGTTCCGTTGCCATTGATTGTTCACTCTATTTGCTTGTTTATCGGTTTGTTGCCAATATTGATTCTCTTCCCAAGCATTGTCAGTAAATATGTTTATTTTTTCAATTAATTGTCCGTGCCATTTGGGCAAATTAATGCAAAGATTTATCTTTAGGCGGTGGCGGCGTGTAACGATTATCCAAATCTTGATCGATTTTAACCGCAAGGCTTTCAACGCCTTTACGCGTCAGTTTTTCATCGCCGCCTTTGGTTTCGGAAATGTAGTTGCCGATTAATCGACCGTCTTCAACGCGGATTAAATGCCCCATGATGTAGGCGAATAAAAAGCTGGGTTTATGCAGTCTGCCGACTAACACATAATCGGCTCCGGCTGTTTTGCCCAGGTTGGCGGCGACGTCATCATGATCGAATAAATAACCGAAACCGCTGTTGGCTTTGGTTTGAGCCGCTAAATCAATGGGGATGATGCGATAGTCGGCACCTTTTAATTCCTGTTCCAGCAACGGCTTGATGCTGGCGGTTCTGGCAATTTCCTCATCCGTTCGGGGCTTCATGGTCAAGTCATGGAGTTCAAAATCCAAAATGGCAATGCGGGTTTCGGCATGGGCTTGCGTGATAGCGATGAACAGTAAAAACAATAAGCTGTAGGTTTTCATTTACTGGCCTGATGTGAGCAAAATTCCGACCAGCCAAGTGGCTTCGTCGCGGGTCATGAACGGCTGCCAAGGCGGCATGGCGGTGCCCGGGCGTCCGTTAAGAATGGTGGTAATCAAAAAATCATCCGATTTTTCGGCTAATGCTTCGGGCAACAGGGCAGGGCCCAGACCGCCTTTTAATGTTAAGCCGTGACACGCGCCGCAATCATGGTTGAGCAGATTGCGGAGCGCGCTTTGCCTTTCCGGCGAGGGTTCACCGGCAACCGCTGAAGTCGCAGCCAACATTAAAAGCAGCCATTTTTTCATCAAATTTCCTTGTTGGTTTGAGACCTCTCCCTTTAGGGAGATTTGTTCAACGTTGACAACGCTGCTTTAGCATCGTTATCCTTTCAGGTAACTTCGTCGTTTACGGCGAGGCAATCCACCGGCCTCCATCTGTCGATGGATTGTCGTAAGACAAGTCATTTGACAGATGAGGTCGAATGTGGATTAAAACATCAAATTACGGTTTTAACCGGGCGTAGTAGGTCGCAACATTACTGATGTCGTCATCGCTTAACGAACCGGCGATAGCATTCATAATGTCGGACTGACGTGTTTTATCCCGGTATTGTTTCAGCGCGGTTTTCAGATAATCTGCATCGCGCCCCGCTAACGGCGGGAAAGGCGCTTCTGCGGAAGGGTTTTTAATGCCGTGGCATTGCGAACACACTGCCTCTGCTTTGGCTTGCCCAGCATAAATGCTGGCCGCATTGGCGTTTGAGATGGCCGCCAAACCCAGCAGCAATGAGGCGGTAACGAGGATTAGTTTCATTATTTAGCCCCTTTCATTTCGTCAGGAGAAAGGCCGCGGGTCATGTATCTGACGCGACCGTGAGAAAAGATACCGGCTGGGCTTTCCATCGATACGGAAGCGACTTTTTGCAACGATGTAGAATCATAAACCACCACTTCATCACCGCTGTAACCGGCGCTGACGTAAAGGAATTTACCATCAGCGCTGTATTCGGGGAAATAGGCGTGACCACCTACATCAAGCGTTTTAACGACTTCCAGCGATTTCTTGTCGATTAATTGGACAGTACGCGCTCTGCGGTCTTTGGAAATAATGTCTACCGCGACGTAAGGCGCATTGGCGTGGGCTGCGGGCGATTCGGTGCCACCGGCAACCGGGATTTGTTTGACCACTTCCATTTTATCCAAGTCCCAAACGCTGACCACGGTTTTGTCGCAATCGCCGAAGTTGGTGCCGAAACCTAAGGTGCGGCCATCAACTTCAACTGCTGAACCGCCGCCGACATGCGGTACGCAACCGGCTTCCAGTTTTTTGATGATTTTGCGTTCTTTCAAGTCAATCGCGGCCACGATGCTGTCATCATAAGAGGCAATCATCAGTTTACGGCCGCCGTGGGATAAGAACGCGTCATGCAAATGACGACCAACGTCGGTGATTTTAGTGACTGGGAAACCTTCTTTTAAATCAACCACCCACACTTGGCCTGCGTTTTCCAGGGCAATGGCAAAAATATCATCGAACGGCGTGCCGATGACCATGCCGGAATCGGAGGAGACCATTTTTCCATCGGGGTCGATGCCTTCCAGTTCAAAGGTTTTCAGTGGCTCTAAGGTGTCGGCATCAAGAATGACGGCGTTGTGCGGTACGAATGAACCGGCCATGATGTATTTGCCGTCACGCGATACGCCAAGCCCTGGGCCGTTGAAACCGGTTTTAACGCTGCGCACGGCTTGCATCGAATATAAATCAACTTTAAAAATTTCGGCGGTGTCGGTTTTGATATAAGCCCAGCGCGGATTGGCGGGGTTATAGTCGATGATATGTGCGGCAGTGCCGGTAGGGATTTCGCCGATTTGCTTGTGCGTGGTGCTGTTGATGAACACCGCTTTGGAGCCCGAGCCGCGTCCGTATTTGCCGCGAGCCGCAACGCCAATGACGTCATCCATGCTGTCGATGGCATAGGTCGGTTTTTCCGGTAGGGTGCTTTCGTCGCTGACATAGACTTTGATTGATTTTTTGATGTCGTCTATCGTCCAGCTAGGATTGGCCAGTTTCGGCGTGCTTTGCAAATGACTCACCAAACCGCGAATTTGGTCATCGGTCAGGCGGCCATAAAACGGAGGCATCAGGGTGTCGAAACTGCCGGTCATGATCAGGCTGCGTAATGCGGTTGGGCTGCGGCCTTTCAGTGTTTCCGAGTTTAAGGCAGGCGCCAGAAAACCGCCGTGATCCGAGCCGTGACAACTGGCGCAGTTGTCCTCGAATAATTGGTGCATGTCTTTAGCGTTGTCGGCAGCTGCTTGTGCGCCAAAAGGTAAAACGAGAGCAGCGAGAGCGGTCAGGATTGATTTGCGTAAGGGTGTTTTTGCGATATTTATCATGTTGGGCTCCAAGGTAGTGTTGAATCAATATTATCGTGTATGGGTCAAAAGCTCAAGTCATCATGGCTGTTCAGGCAAGAAAAAAATGACGGCGATGTAAATGCCGGACGTTAAAAAATAGGTTGTTTGGAGGCGCCGCCAGCTTGTTCTTTGACCAGTTTTGGCACCAGATAACCGGGCAAGACGGCTTGAACTTGGCGCATCAGTGCCAGCGCCTCTGTTTCGGACACTTCAAAATGTCCGGTTCCGGTGGCCTTATCCAGCAAATGCAGATAATAGGGAATAATGCCGTGGCTGAACAGTTGTTCGCTTAATTGACATAAAATTTCCGGCTGATCATTGACGCCTTTTAACAGCACGGATTGGTTGAACAAGCTGATGCCGCTGTTTTTCAGCCGGTTGCAGGCATTAATGACGCGCGGATTAATTTCATTGCCATGGTTGCAGTGCATGACCATGATGAGTTGCTTGGGGCTTTGTTTCAAGGTAGCAATCAGTTCGTCGGTCATGCGGGCAGGCAGCACGATAGGCAGGCGGCTATGGATACGGATGCGTTGTATATGCCCGATGGTGTTTAGTTGCTGGAGCAGCCGCGCTAATCTGGCATCGCTGAGCAGCAAGGGGTCGCCGCCGCTTAAAATGACTTCGGAAATGCTGGTGTCGTCTTGTATGGCTTGCATGGCCGCGTCTTCTTTTTGCTTGTTCAGTTGTAAGTCGGCGTAGGGGAAATTGCGGCGGAAACAATAGCGGCAGTTAATCGCGCAACTGCCAGTGTTAATCAACAAAACCCGGCCGTGGTATTTGTGTAAAACACCGTTTTGGCTGGCGGCAGCAAGATCGCCGACCGGGTCATGGCTAAAGCCGGGGTAGCTTAATAATTCGTCTTTAACCGGCAATACTTGGCGTAATAAAGGGTCGTGCGGATTGCCTTTTTCCATGCAGGCGGCAAAACTTAATGGCACCCGTAACGGGAAGTTTAAGGTGGCTGCATGCGAAACCGGTAGGTCGTCCGGCGACAGCTGCAAATAACGGCAGAGCTCATCAATATCGGTAAAAGCGTCGGCAAGTTGTTGTTGCCAGTTTTTGGCAAAGTGCTGGAGTTCGGATTGCGCTTCGGGCATGAGTTGGATTTTTTAAAGTTTCTATCGCTTGTTGGCTCTATTATAATGCCTAGGTTTTACATTGTTTGTCATCTTTGAGGATAAAATGGCCATTTATAGTACTAGTGAGTTTAAAGCCGGGTTAAAAGTTATGTTGGATAACGATCCCTGTGCAATTATTGAAAATGAATTCGTAAAACCGGGTAAAGGGCAGGCTTTTAACCGGGTCAAAATCAGGAATTTGAAAACAGGCCGGGTCATGGAGCGAACCTTTAAATCAGGCGAGTCGCTGGAAGGCGCCGATGTGGTCGATGTCGAGATGCAATACTTATATAACGACGGCCAATTCAGGCATTTTATGGTGCCGGATACCTTTGAACAGTATCAGACTGAGGAAAAAATTGTCGGCGATGCGGGCAAATGGCTTAAAGACCAGGATTCCTGCACGGTCACCTTGTGGAATGATGCGCCGCTTGCCATTTCCCCCGCTAATTTTGTTGAACTGACCATCGTCGAAACCGATCCGGGCGTACGCGGCGATACTTCCGGCGGCGGCGGCAAACCGGCAACATTGGATACAGGCGCAGTGGTTAGGGTGCCTTTGTTTGTGCAGCAAGGCGAAATGATTAAGGTCGATACCCGTACCGGTGAATACGTTTCCCGCGTAAAAGAATAGTGGGGCAAGATTGGCGGCCAAGTTGCGCCATAGAGCTATTGCAGTTAAGGGCGCGGATGCTTGCTGAAATACGCCAATTTTTTGCCGACAGGGCGGTACTGGAAGTGGAAACGCCGCTGCTCAGCAACAGCATCGGCACCGATCCGCAGTTGGAATTTTTTACTGCCGAGTATCGTTTGTTGCCTACGCGGCAAACACTGTTTTTACAAACATCGCCGGAGTTTGCAATGAAACGGCTGCTTGCCGCCGGTAGCGGCTGTATTTATCAAATCGGCAAAGCGTTCAGGAACGGCGAATCGGGGCGCTTCCATAATCCCGAATTTACGATGCTGGAATGGTATCGGGTCGGTTTTAGCCTACCCCAGCTGATGGATGAAATCGCCGGACTCATCGGCCATTTATTTAGGGAGCAGCCCTTGCAGGAAACGCAACGGGTCAGTTATCAGGACGCGTTCTTTTCGCATACCGGATTAGACCCGTTGGTGTTTTCCTACCCTGATTATTGCGCTTATGCCCGGCAATCCGAATTACCCGAAGCAGTCACTATATGCGGGCACGACCACGCTTTATGGTTGGATTTTTTGTTTAGCCACAAGGTGCAGCCGCATTTGGGCAATAACGCGCTGTGCATGGTTTACGGCTATCCTGCTTGCCAGTCGTCTTTGGCGAGAATCAATGAACATAATGCTTTGGTTTCAGACCGGGTCGAAGTGTTCATTAATGGCGTCGAGCTGGGCAATGGCTATCATGAGCTAACTGATGCAGACGAGCAAAATAAGCGTTTCGATAAGGAATTGGCAATCAGGCAACAACAAAAACTGCCGGTTAGCGTTAAAGACCAGCGCCTTGTTGCGGCACTGGCATCGGGCTTGCCGCAGTGTTCAGGCATGGCGATAGGCCTAGACCGTTTATTGATGCTGTTGTCGGGCAGTCATTCTATCAATGAGGTTCTTAGTTTCCCAATTCACCGGGCTTAACTTCGTTTAGTTATTTACCAAAAAAGTCCGTAAAGCCCCTTCCTTTAGGTGGGGGATGTAAGGATGCTCTTGATTTATTTTGCTTGTTCATCTATTGTTCTCCCCGTTGGGTACGCTGTTGCTGCGTATCTTCTGCCATCAGGTTCACACTGAGATGGCGTGAAGTAAGACGATTATCAGAGTCGTCCCCTTCGGGCATGAAGGGCTGCACTAAGGAATCCCCTTGCTTTAGCAGAGGGAGGATGTCAATGTGATATAATCCGCCAGCTTTTAAATATCCAAACCATGCTGTTTTACTTTTAGATTCCTACATGAAACTACCTACTCTTTCTCTATTGTTATTGCTATTCCTACTTGTTGCGCAAGTAGCTAAAGCCGATGAAGAATTTGTTGTCGGGGATATTAAGGTCAAAGGTTTGCAGCGGATTTCTGTCGGTACTGTGTATAACTATCTCCCTGTCAGCGTAGGGGAAAGGTTTTCGTTGGATAATGCGGCATCGGCCATCAAGGCGCTATTCAAAACCGGTTTTTTTAAGGACATTGCCCTGGAAAGGGATGGGTCAACGCTGATTGTTAATGTCGTGGAACGCCCGTCCATCGCAAAAATTGTTTTTGAAGGTAATAAAGACTTAAGTAAAGACGATTTGACTAAAGCCTTAAAAAAAATTGGTTTGGAAGAAGGCAAGGTGTTTGACCAGCAAGTGCTGGATAAGGTTGAACAGGAATTGAGCCGCCAATATTTTAGTCACGGCAAATACGGCCTAAAAATTACCACCGAGGTTTCCGACCTTACCCGCAACCGGGTGGGCATCCATATCAAGATTTCTGAGGGCAGGGTGGCCAAAATCAAGCAGATTAATATTGTCGGCAACACTGTTTTTAATGATGCAACCTTGTTGAAAAACCTTGAGCTAAGCACCTCTAATTTACTGTCGTTCTATACCAAAAACGACCAGTATTCCAAACAAAAACTATCCGGCGATTTGGAATCCTTGCGTTCTTATTACTTGGATCGCGGTTATATCAACTTTAATATCGAGTCTACACAAGTCGCCATCACCCCGGATAAAAAAGACATCTACGTTACCATTAACGTCAAAGAAGGTGCGGTTTATACGCTGGAAAAAGTTAAATTGGCAGGTAATTTGGTGGTGGCGCCTGAAGAACTGGTCAAACTGGTCAAAATCGGGCCGGGAGAGATTTTTTCCAGAAAAAATGCCACCGAAACCTCCAAAGCGGTTTCTGAACGTTTAGGCGATGACGGCTATGCCTTTGCCAACGTCAATATGGTGCCGGAAATTAACGAGGCGACAAAAACGGTTGACATGACTTTTTTTGTTGATCCGGGCAAGCGTGTTTATGTTAGGCGCATTAACATGAAAGGCAACACCAAAACCCGCGAT
Organism: Methylobacter sp.; assembly: GCA_030684815.1. Taxonomy (GTDB): domain Bacteria; phylum Pseudomonadota; class Gammaproteobacteria; order Methylococcales; family Methylomonadaceae; genus Methylobacter_A. Next base: position 27,449 of record JAUXXQ010000138.1, read on the forward strand.
GAAGTGTTGCGCCGGGAAATGCGGCAAATGGAGTCCAGCTGGGCTTCAAGCTCAAAAATTGAACGTTCCAAAACCCGCCTTGAGCGTTTGGGTTATTTTGAAGAGGTGAATGTCGAAACGCCGCCGGTTACCGGCACTGCCGACCAGATTGATGTCAATTATTCAGTGGTGGAAAAACCATCCGGCAACTTGTCGGCGGGCGCCGGCTATTCACAAGTCCAGGGTATTGTATTGAATGCCAATATTGCCCAGGATAACGTCTTCGGTTCCGGCAAGCGGGTGAATCTGGCCTTCAATAACAGTAACTTCTCCACCAATTACCAGTTCGGTTTTTTCAATCCTTATTTTACCGTTGACGGTGTCAGTCAGGGTTATAATTTAGGTTACACCAAACGTGACGCAGGGCGGATCAACCTTGCCAATTATTCAACCAATATCATGAATGCCGGGGTTAATTTCGGCATCCCGCTGAATGAATTCGATCAACTACGTTTTGATCTGGATTTGAAAAACACCAGCTTAACTGCCGTTGATTATTCTTCGATACAAATCCGTGACTTTATTGATAAGCAGGGTGACAGTTTTTTAACATTGTCGCCAGCGATAGGCTGGAGCCACGACACACTTAACCGGGCAATTTTTCCTAGCAAGGGTGGGCAACAGCGGTTTTCCGCATTAGCCACTGTCCCTGGTAGCGACCTGGAATATTACAAGCTGAGTTATAAGCACCAGATTTATTTTCCCTTAGCCAAAGACTTTACTTTTAGGCTGCATGGCGAAGCGGCTTATGGCGACGGTTACGGAAAGACCGATAACCTGCCTTTCTTTGAAAATTATTTCGGCGGCGGCACCGGTTCCATACGCGGCTTCAGGAATAATACGGTAGGGCCCAGGGACTCTAATAACATGCCTTTTGGCGGTTCCAGTAAAATTGTCGGCAATGCCGAATTGTTTTTCCCAGTGCCTTTTATGGCGGAAACAAAATCAGTCAGGTTAGGGACTTTTGTTGATGCCGGGGCAATTAACAACGGCTTTAAAGTCGATAACATGAAATATTCCGTCGGCGTTTCCGGCGAATGGTTATCGCCTTTTGGCGCTTTGTCGGTCAGTGCGGCATTGCCGATTAACGCCACCTCCACATCATCAGACCTCGGCGCAGTCGATGACCAAAAACAGATGTTTCAATTTAACTTCGGCCAGAATTTCTAGGGCAGTTTTATCTAACAAGCTGACGCCTGTCGTTTCATGCCGTTATAATTCCCCAAAACACTTTATTTTAATTTCATCAGAGAACTGTTTAACAATGAAAACAAAAATTGCCTTATTTTTAGGATTATTGCTTGCCGCCAATGTGAGCCACGCTGAGTTAAAGATTGGTTTTGTCAATATACCTGCGGTACTTGAGAAAGCACCCCAAGCAGAAAAAGCCAAAAAACGTCTGGAACAAGAGTTTTCGCCACGCGATAAACAATTGGTCGCCCAGCAAAAAGAAATCCAAAATATGGATGAAAGGATGGCTAAAGATGCGGCCGTGATGGGCGAATCGGCACGCGCCAATCTGGAAAAAGATATTCTAAATAAGAAACGGGATGCAAAAAGAGCCCAGCAGGAGTTCAGCGAGGATTTTAACGTGCGCCGTAATGAAGAATTAGGCAAGTTGCAACGCCGCATTGTTGAAGCCATCCGGGATATAGCCAAAGATCAAAAATTCGACTTATTGCTGACTGATGGCGTTATTTATGCCAGCGATAAAATTGATGTCACCAGCCAAGTGCAAAAAAAGTTGTCAACTATGCAGGAATAATTACACCCCCATAATTCCTTATTTAAGCGCATAGTCATCAACTTTTTTAGAAGCATCCTTATAATATGTCCATTAAGTTAGATATTTTACAAATACAACAATTTTTACCGCATCGTTACCCTTTTTTATTGGTTGATAAAGTTATTGAATGTGAGCCCGGCGTCAGGCTGTTGGGCGTAAAAAACGTCACCTACAATGAACCGTTTTTTCAAGGGCATTTTCCGCAAAAACCTATTATGCCGGGTGTTCTGATTTTGGAAGCGTTGGCCCAATCGACCGGTTTGCTTGCCTCGGAAACCGCCGGGGACGAATTGGCCGGCATGATTTATTATTTGGTCGGTATTGATAAAGCCAAGTTTAAACGCCCCGTTGTGCCCGGGGATCAATTGATGCTGGAAGCAAAATTTCTTAAAAGCAAGCGTAATATCTGGGCATTTGAATGTCGTGCAGAAGTTGACGGGGAGTTTGTCGCAAGTGCCGAAATCAGATGCGCGGCGGTGGTGAATTAGTTTTGATTGATTCAACAGCGATAATTGATAGCAAGGCGGAGCTGGCCGAAGGCGTATCGGTCGGCCCTTTTTCTGTCATAGGGGCTGATGTAAAAGTTGGCGCCGGTACAGTGATAGGTTCTCATGTTGTTATTAAAGGGCCGACCAACATAGGTGAGCAGAACCGCATCTATCAATTCACCTCCATTGGCGAAGATCCGCAAGACAAAAAATATGCGGCGGAGATAACCCGCCTGGAAATTGGCGACCGGAACACCATACGCGAATATACCTCAATGCACCGGGGGACGAAGCAAGACCAAAGCTTGACCAAGATAGGCAGTGACAATCTGTTTATGGCCTATACCCACGTGGCGCATGATTGCATTATCGGCGACCACGTCATTATGGCCAATGGCGCGTCGTTAGCCGGTCATGTGCATTTGCATAGCCATGCCATTTTGGGTGGCTTTACCCTGGTGCACCAGTTCACCCAAATTGGACGCTACAGTTTTGCCGCTATGGGTAGCGCGATCACCCAGGATATCCCCCCTTTTGTGATGGTCGGCGGCAAGCCAACCCGGCCGCATGGTATCAATTCGGTCGGCATGGAACGTAACGGCATTTCGCCTGAAGACATCAGGTTAATCAGGAAAGCCTATAAAATCATCTATAAGATGAATTTGCGTTTGGAAGACGCCATTGAGCAAATGGAAGATATGGCTGGCGACAGCAAGGAGTTATCCGACATGGTGAGCTTTTTGCGTAATGTAAGCCGGGGTATATTGCGCTAAATGTTCCCGGCGCGGTTGTTATGGGTAATGTAGTTTTAACAAGCCTTATTGCCGGTGTCGACGAAGCAGGCCGTGGACCGCTTGCAGGCCCGGTTTTTGCAGCCGCCGTTATTCTTGATCCACAGCGACCCATTGTTGGCTTGGCCGATTCCAAAGTCCTCAGCGAAAGCAAACGCAACAGTCTTTATCTCATCATCAAAGAAAGTGCTTTAAGCTGGTCGATTGCAGCCGCCAGTGTTGAAGAAATCGACCGGCTCAACATCCTTCAAGCGACTATGCTTGCCATGCAAAGGGCAGTGCAGGGCTTGCCTATCCACCCTGATGAAGTGTTGGTCGATGGCAACCGTCTACCCGATTTGTCCATGCCTGCACAGGCCATTGTTAAAGGCGACAGTAAAGTGCAGGCGATCAGCGCGGCTTCCATTTTAGCGAAAGTCGAACGTGACAAATTGATGCTTGACTGTCACCAGCGCCACCCCGATTTTTCGTTTCACCTGCATAAAGGTTATGGTACCAAACAGCATTTGGCCGAGATCGAGCAATTCGGTTTTTTAGAGATACACAGAAAAACATTCAATCCTGTGAAAACCATGCTGATGCGTCAGGAAAGGGTTTAAGCCAGCTCCAGCGGCCCTTCATCCATTAACGCAATCTGCTCGCGCAGTTCAATAATCCTATCCTGCCAATAACGCGGGGTGTCGAACCACGGAAACGCCATTGGAAACGCGGGGTCATCCCAGCGCCTTGCAATCCAGGCGGAATAATGGATCAGGCGCAACGTGCGCAAAGCTTCAAGCAGATGCAATTCGCGGCTGTCGAAATCGTAAAATGTCCGGTAACCCGCCAGCAGATGGTTCAGTTGCACCGTCATTTCAGCGCGATCCCCGGACAGCAACATCCATAAATCCTGTATCGCAGGCCCCATCCGGCTGTCGTCGAAATCGACAAAATGCGGGCCGTCATCCGTCCATAAAATGTTGCCGGGATAGCAGTCGCCGTGCAGGCGCAGATTTTGTACCGAACCTGCGCGCTCAAAGCAACGCCTTACGCCAGCCAGTGCATGTTCGGTCACGCTGCGGTAGGCGGCCACAAGATCGGCAGGGATAACATCATGCGCTAGCAAAAAAGCCCGGGGTTCGTCGCCAAAACCGGCTATATCTAGCGTTGGCCGGTGTTGAAAAGGTTTTAGCGCGCCGACGGCATGAATGCGCGCAATCAGCCGACCCATCCATTCCAGCTTGTCGCGGCCTTCAAGTTCCGGCACCCGGCCGCCTTGTCTTGGATATACCGAAAAACGGAAACCGTCGGACTGGATTAAGGTCTGTTTATCGCCAAAGGGCAACGCCGGAACCACAGGGATTTCAGCATTAAACAATTCCTGCACGAAGCTATGTTCCTCAGCAATGGCCGCCGTTGTCCAGCGTTCGGGTCGATAAAACTTGGTCACTATAAACGATGCGTCAATTATGCCAACCTGATAGACCCGGTTTTCATAGCTGTTGAGCGCCAGCAAACGGCCGTCGCTATGGAGACCGACACCGTCAAGCGCAGTTAAAATCAGGTCGGGAGTCAGTGCTGAGAAGGGGGTAAGATTTGTATTCATAGGCGCTATTGTAACGTTGAATGCAGATTCGGCTCGAGTTATGTAATGATCCAGCAATTCTCATTATGGAAAATATATGTTAACCAAAGCGTTATAAATTAAATTCCCTGGTTTGTTGTTCATTTTACAGAATTCTATTTTTCATAGGTGTTGCAAAGTCTTATAGAGCAAGGGGTCTGATATTGCTATCCATTCGACTCTTCGCTTACCTTGCAAGTATTGCGGTAGAACGCGTTCGAATTTTAAAAATAAAATCAGTATCTATTTGTTCTTACATTCAACTCATAACTGCAATCGATACTTATCGCTATGTTAGCGACGTCCCGCTACGCGATGCAGACTAGTGAACTGGTGCGAACGTTGCCGAGATAGTGGCCTCAGGCCGCGCCCGCTGGAAAATTGAAAATGAAAAAAATAATACCTTCAAAACAAAAGGCTATCATTTCGCATATAACTTTGGCCATGGCGAACAATTCTTGTCTTCTTTGCGGGCAACGCTGTTAGATTTAATGGATGACAAATTTCGCCTGCTACTTCAAAAACTGCCTTCGCGCCGACGTTTGTTCGACGATATGAAGGCGCTGACGACTTACCTTTGCTCTGATAGCTGGGAGCATTTGCTCGATTTTATGTTGGAAGGCTGGTCTTATACGTCGGAAAGTCGGGTTATTCGACCGCCAAAACCTGAAGCTGTGTAGATTGCGGTCATAATGAGAATTGGTGTTACCTGTCCAGTGTTTGGACGCCACCGTTTTAACCTTGCCCTCACGCTCAAAATCATCGACCCATTCATATCCATTCATATAAAGTCTTATGCGAATCGGGTTTACAGACGAAGATAAATGCCAGGCATTTGGCCAGTAGCGCCCGACAAAAGGGTTCATGGCAATAAAGGTCATCGCCCAGTACCGTTGTCTTTAGCGCGGCAAACTGGCTTTAGCCAGCGTAGCGAGGCATTGAGCTCACAATCCTGTTTGCCATGCCCCTTAAGGGAGGTTATTTCTCGGAAACCACCTTACCCAGGCTGAGCACCAAAATTTGCTGGGTGGCATTAAATTCGGTAGCTTCCAGATTGACATTTTTTTCTTCGTCAACGGTGCCCAAATACACCATTTCGTATGCGGTAAGCATCCGCCTAACGCTTTGCACATCGGTCAACAATTCAGCTGGAATATGTTTGCCCACTTCCAAAAGCTTAAATTCAGAACCCTTGGAAAAAGCCAGTTCCTGAAAAAGCCTGTCCAAATTCTTTTGGAAAGACAGCTGCGCGATATACCTGGCAGAAAGTTTATGGGACAGTACGGTATTACTTTTAAGGAAGTGGGTGCTCAGCAGTTGCTCTGTAACCGGATCACCTAAAATAGTCACCAGTTTGGTCAAAAATTGCGGCTTGCCCTTGTTCATTGAAACAAGAAGCATGGTCAACCTAAACCCCACCTCATCATCCAAATTGATAATAATATTGTCGAAATTCCCATCATGTAAATACTGTATGAATTGCGCAGAGAAATAGTCAGTGGGGGAATCAAAAACCTTATGCGATTCATTCAGCGTCACCCGGCTGTTGGTGTCTAACAAATCATCAATATTTTCCAATGTCCAAGTTGAGCCGATGACGCATATCCGCTTACTTGCCTGTTCGTTAGGGGGGATGATGGATGCGTTCTTTTCAACACCATTAGCATTGTATGGCTGCGGAATATATTTGATTCCCCTTATATTGGGTGTCAGGAAAATGAACCAATCGTTGGCAGTAATGGTTTCTTTAAAAGGGCATAAATCCATTTGAAGCGCCCCCTCCTTATTGGCACAGGAGTAGCCCATAAGCGTACCGCCTGTAAAGCTGAATAAAAGCTGCTCAAAAGGCATCCCTGCAAAATCATGCTGGCCAAATTGCTTCGGGTCAACAAAATGAATAGTTGAGCCATCAAAAGCTAAAATTTCAAAAAAAACCTTATAATACACAATGTCCACTTTAGCTTTTGCCAGGATACTGCCTATCACGTCCCCCGGGGTGATGACATTGAAAAACGTCCCGGCTTTGCTCGAGGTCAGGTCTAAGGCGATTGTTCTGGCATCCGCATGGCTTGAAAGTTCAATGGAACATTTAACCGGTTTAGAGGAGGCTTGTTTTTCTGCCAGATGTTTTAAAAATGCCTGATCGTTGGTCAATGTGGTCAGTATTTTCAGATTGAAATTATCAGCCAAAAAGGTATTTTCAAAATTGTCCGGCAATAAAATGACAATAGCCATGGCATGAAGCACGGAAAGCTTATGGAAGGTTTGCATCGACAGCACATCACCTTGGCGGATGAATATTTCCAGATTTCTCCAACGTTTTTTTTCAAGTTGGGAACGGAAAAAACTGACCGTTTCCGGTTCGGGAAAAAGAAGCACGACATCTTCAATAATACCCTTATCTTTGGCCCTGTGGTCGAGCTGGTCTAAAATCAAAGGAAGCTTGATATTATAATTAACGAAAAGTATGTGCCCCCGTTTTTTATAGGGGAGAGAACCGCTTTTAATGCTCTCTATGAGGTTGACCAATGCCGCCGACAGGACTGAAATAATAAAAGAAAATAAGATCAGACCGACCATCACCTGAACCAGACCGGCCACCAATTGCATCGGTTCGGAAACATCCGCATAACTGGAAGGGTCAGAAAACAATTTATAACTGGTTGCCAAATCCCCTAAAAAAGGCGAAAGGCCAATGATTAACAGGGCGCTTACAATAAAAATCGCAACCAGTTGCCCCCATATAGAGGCCAGCGCAAATCTCTCTTGGGTCAGGGCGCGCCGGAATCTGCGGCCAACAAGTTTGAATTTCTCGAAAATTGACAAGGTTCTTTAATTATTTAGTTTTGATTAAACATGTAAGGCGATTTCCGATAAATAACATCCCTTGATGATCAGGATCTGTAAAAAATAAAGCCCACGCTTAACACAAAAGCCACGAAATTTTCGTGTTTTTTCGGGAAATCGCCTAACTTCCCATTAATCAGAAGTAGAAAGATTATCACCACGAAGTTTCATTTTTCGTGTCCTCCGTGGTGAATAAAATACTTTAGCGTTTACCGGGTTTATGGCTTTTAAACTCAGGCTTGGCGCTGTGCTTTTTTTCCGGCGCCATACCGGCAAATTCAAACAACAAGTCCAGTTCTTTGTCGGTCAATTCATAAAACGAGTGGTTTTTTAACCGCTCCGGCAAGACCACAGGCCCGTAGCGTACCCGCATTAGGCGACTGACGGTGACGTTCTGCGATTCCCACAAACGCCTGACCAGGCGGTTGCGGCCTTCGGTAACGACCACGTTGTACCATTTGTTGGCGCCTTCGCCGCCGAAAAACTTGATGTCGTCGAATTTGGCTAGGCCGTCTTCAAGCTCTACGCCCTGTTTGAGCCTTGCCAAGGTCGCGTCCGATACATCGCCTAAAATACGCACAGCATATTCGCGTTCGACTTGTGTGGACGGGTGCATCAGTTGGTTGGCCAGTTCGCCGTTGTTGGTGACCAACAACAAGCCGGAGGTGTTGATGTCCAGACGGCCAACGGCAATCCAGCGGCTCACGTCCAATTTCGGCAGTTGGGTAAACACCACCGGGCGGCCTTCGGGATCGCGGCGCGTGACCACTTCGCCAGTCGGTTTGTGATAAAGCAATACGCGGGTCGGTTGTTCGATAAATTTTTCCCAATGTACGACCCGGTCATTGACCTGCAAATAATCGCCGGCTTTCAGGCGGTCGCCCAGGCTGACCGCTTTGCCGTTGATCTTTAAGCGCCCCTCATCAATCCAGCGTTCGATTTCGCGCCGGGAACCGACGCCGCCACGCGCCAGCACTTTTTGTATGCGCTCGCCATCGCCAGATGGCTGGGCCTCAGTCTTTTTCGGTGCCTGGACGGGCTTGCTTTCAGCTTGCGCTTTCGGTGACCGGCCCGGTTGTTTCGTTGGGTTGTTCGACGAGGGTTTGGTGGCTCTGTTCGGTGCTTTTTTGCTCTTCACTCTTTACCTGCATGGGTTGTTGCGTAATATTTGTGGATGGATGTTCCAATGCCGTGCCAAGCTCCTGAATTTCTTGCAAGGTTGGCAACTCACTTAATGAAGTGATATTAAAATAATCCAAAAATTGTTTGGTGGTTCCGTATAAAGCCGGGCGTCCCGGCACTTCCTTATGCGCGACCACGCGTATCCATTCGCGTTCGAGCAGCGTGTGAATAATGCTGGAACTGACGCCGACGCCGCGAATATCCTCAATGTCGCCGCGCGTTGCCGGTTGCCGGTAAGCGATAATCGCCAGCGTTTCCAATAAGGCGCGTGAATATTTAGGCGGTTTTTCTTCAAACAGCCTGGAAACCCAGCGCGACAGTTCTTTCCTGACTTGAAAACGGTAGCCGCTGGCGACCTGTTTTAATTCAACCGGCCGCAACTGGTAATCCTGCTGGATCGCGCCAATCGCGGCTTGTATGTCATCCAATTCCGGCTGCTCGATTTCAGGAAAAACCTGCTGCACTTGCTTGCAGGTCATTGGCCGGTTGGCGGCAAACAAGATGGCTTCGACGACACGCTTAATTTCCATATTGATTTCGGGTTGTTCGGTGACGGGCAAAGGTTCGAGTTCGACAATCGGCGCTGGCACTGGTTTAGGCTTGGGTTGGGATTTAACTGCCGGTGTCGGCGATGACGGTGTCGGCGCTGGCACTTCTGATACGTAATTCGGCAAAGGGTTCGGACTGGATAATGTCGATGAGTCGCTCTTTGCTGAGTTCGAGGATGGCCAAAAACGAGACGACGACGCCGTGTCGGCCTTCTTTTCTGTTAAATAATTGCGGGAAAAGGAGACTATTTTCTCCTTCAAGGTTTGCCAAAATGGTTGCCATTCGTTCACGGACTGATAACGGTTCTTTAATGATTTGGTGGTGACTGAGCTGTTCAGCCCGTTTAAGGACATCCTGAAAGGCCAGCAGCATTTCTTTTAACTGGACATCGGGTAACTTGCGCTCGGCATTTTTTAGCGCCGAAACGTCGACGCTGATTTCAAACAGGTCGCGTTCAAGCCGGGGCAACTGGTCAATGTCTTCGGCGGCATTTTTCATCAGCTCATATTCCTGCAGGCGGCGGATCAGTGTTGCCCTGGGGTCTTCTTCGTCTGTTTCGGCATCCGGCTGCCTCGGCAACAGCATCCTGGATTTGATTTCCGCGAGCAACGCGGCCATGACCAGGTATTCCGCCGCCAGCTCCAGATTTAACACGCCCATAATCTGAATATAGGCAATATATTGATGGGTAATTTGCGCAATCGGGATGTTGACAATATCGAGGTTCTGCCTGCGGATCAAATACAGTAACAAATCCAGCGGCCCTTCAAACGCGTCCAGCAACACTTCCAGCGCATCCGGCGGGATATACAGGTCATCCGGCAGTTTGTTAAACGGCGCACCGTTGACCATCGCCAGGGTTGGCGATAGCTCTACCGTTTCAGGAGCATCAACCGACATGGCAATCAGTTCAATCCGGCAAGCGAAAAAAACGCCTGCTGGGCGATAAACATCGGATAAGCCAATATCAGATTCAAGGCCTTGGTGTACAACAGCAGCAATAAAATAATAAAGCCGAAGCGTTCCAGACGGTTATATTGCCACGCCCAATAATCCGGCAACATGCCGGTTAAAACGCGGCTGCCGTCTAACGGCGGAATCGGCAATAAGTTAATCAGCGCCAGCACTAAATTAATAGAAATCCCGGCAATGCCGGTATAAATCAGCGGCAACGCAATAGCCTCAGTCTGCGCATGTATAGACACACCTATCCGCGCCACCAGAGCCCAACCGATAGCCATCAACACATTAGAGATGGGGCCTGCCAGCGCCACGATGGCCATATCGCGGCGCGGATTTTTAAAGTTCCGCGCATCGACCGGCACCGGTTTGGCCCAGCCGAAAATAAAGCCGGTGCCGGTAATTAATAACAAGCCGGGGATGATAATGGTGCCGAACAAATCGACATGCTTGATCGGGTTTAAGGTCAAGCGGCCGAGCAGGGAAGCGGTGTTATCGCCGTATTTCTTAGCCATCCAACCATGCGCCACTTCATGTACGGTGATCGCAAAAATCACCGGCAAAACCCACACTGCTATACGTTGCAATACCGTCAGTTCATTCATGTCCGCACCTTAAGCCAGCATCGGCGCAAGGCCTTTGCCCTGGCGGATAATTTCAATGTTATTACCGGAACAATCGATAATCGTGGTTTGTTCAAACTCAATAATCCCTGCGTCAATCACCAAATCCAACTCAGAATCAAGCCGGTTTCTAATCTCATAAGGATCGGTCATCGCGTCATCTTCACCCGGCAACATCAAGGTCGAACTAAACAGCGGCTCGCCCAATTCCTGCACCAGCAATTGCGCAACCGGATGGTCGGGGACGCGGATGCCGACGGTTTTTTTCTTGGGATGCTGCAGGCGGCGCGGCACTTCGCGGGTGGCGTCCAATATAAAGGTAAAGGCACCCGGCGTTAATGCCTTAATCAGCCGGTAAGCATCATTATCGATTTTGGTGAACATGGAAACTTGAGCCATATCTTTACACACCAGTGTGAAATTATGCTTGTCGTCCAGCTGCCGGATCCGGCGGATTTTATCCAGCGCCTGCTTATCGCCGATGTGGCAGGCAATCGCATAGGACGAATCGGTCGGGTAAACGATAACACCGCCATTACGGAGTATTTCCACCGCGCGATGTATCAAGCGCAGCTGCGGGCTTTCCGGATGTATTTCAAAAAATTGAGCCATTGATCAATGCTGTATAAAGTGGGATGTGTCGCAATTATACCGTAGATCACGCTTTACTTGCAGTCGAAAACCGGACGCCCGTAGGGCAATCGCATTAAAATCCTATTGACATCAGAGGTAAAATAGTAAGATTTTGACCTGCGACCATGAAAGAAACCACACACTACCGCCGCTATCCTCAAACATTTTTCCTCAATCCCTGATCCTCGTATCAATCGTAAGAAGCTGCACAAGCTGAATGACATTTTCTTCATAACTCTTTGCGCGGTAATTTGTGGAGCCAACGATTGGGTGTCGATAGAAATGTTCGGCAAGTCCAAGGAAGCCTGGTTTACCAAGGTATTGGGGCTG
>JAUXXQ010000139.1 GCA_030684815.1 Methylobacter sp.
TCGCTGAGCTTATCAGTAACTGTTACGAGCTCCAGCGTGAGTTATTTAATACTGTGGTAGCAAATTCTATCGCGACACTCATGCCTGAAATAAAAAATCTCAATCCACAATTTAGGCATTCCGTCAATGCGTAAGTCCTAAGTTTTTAAGTAAAAGCGAAAAAGGAAATAGAACACGGATGTCACTGATCAAACGGATAAAGCGCTGTATATTTTTAAAAAAATCTGTGTAAACCCGTCCCATCGGTGTCGCCTAAAGCGCCTACTGTTGGCATCCGTGTTCTATATTAGTCATTTTTAACAGCCCCTTCAGCAATGAAGAGACCATAGCTTATACGGATTGCCAAACGGCCTGAAACATTTAATTTGACGGAATGAGCATAGATGCTCGATGATGAAATTGTTTACCGAATTATGTATCTGTAGCCCCGTGTTGCATGAATGCGGCAAGCTTTCTGCCATCATCCGACTTTAGGAGGATAGGTAAGACCATATCAATCAAATTAAAAAACTCAAATGACCAACATCAGCAAAAAGCTCAGCAATCCTTTTTCGACCGGTGGCGGTGGCCCACATTTCGAAGCACATGTGCAAGCTTCATTCGTTGTTCTAATGCTTACCGGCGGGTTTGCGCCTTGTTTGCCGTGTTGGCCGATCAGTAAGATAAAGTTGCAAGCGAAACATGCAGGATATGATACCGATGACCTGATCGTTTTTGCCGAGCAGCTAGGCAGTGATCAAAAGCGGAAAATTTTTGGAAATATTAAGCATTCCATCAGCATCACCGAAAAAGATAAAGTGTTCGGCGAAGTTATTCATGCTGCTTGGAACGACTTTAACAATGCCTCCCTTTTCACAAGGAATAATGATGTCATTGCCCTTATCAGCGGCCCGTTAAGCTCAACGGACATCAACGATGCACGTTGGATTCTTGAATGGGCAAGACATTCGGAAAATGCCGCCGAATTTATCAGTAACGTGGAGCTGACTAATTTCAGCAGCCAGAGCAAACAAAGCAAGCTACAAGCGTTTAGAACAAATCTGAACAATGCCAATGGCGGCAAACACGTTTCAGATGAAGTTCTTTATGAATTCCTGAAACATTTTCACCTGCTTGGCTATGATTTGGACATAAAGGCCGGTGTCACGTTATCGCTGCTTCACTCTCTGATCGGCCAATATTCTCAGGAAAATGCACAATCGCTGTGGACTCGACTTATTGATGAAGTCCAATCCGCCAACAAGAATGCCGGCACCATTACAGCAGAAAGCCTTCCTGAAGATTTACGGGATGCCTTCAAACAGCGTGTTTATGAGGTCATCCCAACACAGTTTTCAACAAGCCAGTTCGCGGCAGCCACGCCTGATTGGAATCGGCATCCCCATGCTTCCGATTTGGCGATTGTAAATCTTGTGGGTGCGTGGAATGAGAAAAACCAAGATGATCTTGAGATACTTCATCGACTGGTTAAGGATGACTACGCCACTTGGATTCCAAAAATAAGAGAGATTTTACAATTGCCTGAAAGCCCTGTTGTCCTGAAATACGGAGAGTGGCGTTCTATTAAACGTAAGGAATTGTGGCAAGCATTGGGTACACGATTTTTTGATGACCACCTGGATAACTTTAAGCAGTGCGCTGTAGCCGTCCTGACTGAGCGTGATCCTAAATTTGATTTACCTGTTAATGAGCGCTATGCAGCCAGTATTTATGGAAAAGAGTTAGCATATTCGCCTAGCATTCGGGGTGGCATGGCTGAAGGTTTGGCGCTACTTGGTTGTTTGCCGGAAGCCCTGACTCATTGTTCACAGAATAAGCCGGAGACCATTGCGGTTTTGGCTGTACGCGAAATATTTTCTGCGGCAGATTGGGTGCTGTGGGGGAGCGTGAATAGTCTGCTTCCAGTTTTGGCGGAAGCGGCCCCGAAAGAGTTCTTAAACGCGGTTGACCATGCGCTGCAACAATCTCCTTGTCCGTTCGATGAACTTTTCTCGCAAGAAGGCGATGGTATGACCGGTGATAACTATCTTACCGGCTTGCTTTGGGCGCTGGAAAATCTTGCTTGGGATGAGCAATTTCTCATCCAAGGAAGTGTAATTCTTAGCGAACTTGCCACCCATGATCCTGGCGGTAGATCGACTAACAGACCGGAAAATTCTCTCAAGACCATTTTTCTTCCGTGGCTACCCCAAACTACTGCGTCTGTTGATAAGCGAAAGGTGGCGCTACGAACATTACAAAAAGAGGCCCCAGAAGTTGCATGGAAGCTAATGCTCGGATTGCTTCCAAATCAGGGTCAAATATCGATGGGGACTCATAAGCCAGCATGGAGAAGTTTCATTCCCGACGATTGGGAAAAGGGCGTTAGCCAGCAGGAGTATTGGGACCAGGTTTCCTTCTGCGCTGAACTGGCGGTTTCAATGGCTGGCCACGATATTGGGAAGCTGAATGATCTTGTTGCCCATCTCGGTAACTTGCCGCAGCCTTCTTTCGATAAGCTTCTGGAAGAACTGGCATCGGAAGCTGTTTGCGGCAAGCCGGAAGATGAGCGTTTGGCACTTTGGAATAAATTGACTGAGTTTGTTTCAAAGCATAAGCGGTATTCCAATGCAGAATGGGCGTTGAATTCTGACCTCATTTTGAAAATCGAGGCTGTCACTGCAAAACTCGCGCCCCAAAATCAATTCAACCTCCATCGCAGGTTGTTTAGCGGACGTGATCACGATCTTTATGAAGAAAGAGATAAGCTCGAAGATCGACGCAAACAGGCAATAATGGATATTTTGGCTGATGATGGCATGGAGGCTGTGATCCGCTTTGCTGAATCCGTTGATGCGCCATATCAAGTTGGTCTTTCCCTTGGGGCTATCGCTGAACCTCAAGTTGATACTATTATTCTTCCGCCACTTTTAGACACAGAGAACAAGAAACTTGTTCAATTGGCAAACGGCTATGTCATAAGCCGTCATTGTGGACAGAGTTGGGCATGGGTTGATAGCTTGGATAAATCGACATGGTCGGTTATTCAAACGGGTCAATTTTTAAGCTACCTGCCTTTTACCGAGGAAGCCTGGAGCCGGGCCTCTGCTTGGTTAGGTGAATTTGAAAGGGAATACTGGGGCAGAGCCAACGCCAACGCTTATGGTGCGGAAGGTGACATTGGTGTTGCCATAGACAAATTGATTGAGTACGGAAGACCTCATGCCGCTATCAATTGTTTATATTTAAATGGAATGTTTCAGAGTCAACGCCCTCTGGATAAGCCTCGAAGCATGAAAGCTCTTATTACGGCGATAAACTCCCCAGAACCTTCTTACGTGATGGACACATATCACATTGTTGAGACTATAAAGGCATTACAAGCAGATTCAGGCACCGATCCTGATGACCTGTTCCAAGTTGAGTGGGCATATCTGCCCTTGTTGGACCAACATAACGGTGCCTCACCAAAGCTGCTTGAGAACAGACTTGCTTCAGACCCTGCTTTTTTCTGTGACGTGATACGTCATGTTTATCGCTCAAAGAATGAAGGTGAATCCGAGAAAGAACCTAGCGAACAGGAGATAAACATCGCTACAAACGCAGGGAGACTCCTCCGTACCTGGAGGACACCACCGGGCATGCAGTCTGATGGTGTATTCTCGCGAGAGCAATTCACACAATGGCTAGAGCAAGTCAAGGAGATGTGCGAAGAATCGGGGCATTTTGAAGTCGCTCTTTATCTCATAGGAAAAGTTCTTGTTTATTGTCCGCCTGACCCGCAAGGACTTTGGATAGATCAGACCGTCGCCGACGCATTGAATGCAAGAAATGCTGAAAAAATGAGAGATGGTTTTAATAACGCCCTTTTTTATCCTGATCCAGGAGGAATCCGCTCAGTTGATACAACGGGAGAAGAGCAACGGCGGCTAGCCGAAAAATATAGAAATCAGGCTGAGGAAGTTGAAGATGCCGGTTATCAGCGTCTTGCCGCTACTTTAAAAAGCTTGGCTGAAGATTATGATTTTGATGCTAAGCGAAATATAGCCGACCATAACGGGCCGGATGCAGATAAAAGCTAAGCATAAAAGCTAAGGGTCAGGTGTTCGCAGTAACAGTAATTTAGCTAGCGGGTTCAAGTCCCGCCCAAGGAGTTGTCCATACGCCTTGGTAGTACGCAGGAGCGGCGTTTGAGCAATCAAGGGTCGTGAGTTCCTAAACGGCAAAGATGCAGGCCGTAACGTAAGTGAACCTAGATGTAGCCTCGTAAACTTAATACGGTTGCCGACCTCGTGTCTGTATAGGGAAGGCCGTTGTACGGGTATGTGGAAAATGGAAGCCATATTCGTGAACCGTCGGGGTAGCAGGGTCGGCATGTATCGGCAGTTAAATTACCCAGTGCTGGAGATCCATAACAATGGCGGGGAGGCCGTCAACTGCCACGTATAAGGTAACGAAATCGGGGCAGGTTGTTGTGGAAGTCGGAGGGGTGCATAGTACCGTTCGAGGGTAAGGACAACATAACCTTATCCGAGGGAAGACGCCCTAGTGTGTCATGAAGAAAGGTGAAAACCTTTCATGCTGTATTAAAGATGAGAGTAGGTCTCTCAGTTTCGGCGACCAGAAGTCGGGACTAAACCACCCAATGCGGCTTTTGTTAAGAGCACTGGTCGTGAGCGATTGTGGA
>JAUXXQ010000144.1 GCA_030684815.1 Methylobacter sp.
CTTAAGTTGATGTAAGTAGGTAAGCCTATATTTACATTGGAGTCCAATAGCTTTAGCTATTGGCGGTAAAACAGCTAAAGCTGTTTTACTCCCAACTTGTTTGTTAAGAAACTTTTGAATGACTACTTAGAGGATGAGGGAATGGTCAGGATCAGTTCACAACGCGATGGCCGCGATTTCTCAAGCAATTGGAATAGGCTCTTTTGTAAGCAGCTTCTGATTCAATGCCCTGTTTGGCACCGCCGCCAATACCGCCTACTGCACCGCCGATAGCGGCACCTTTTGCGGCACCGGCACCGCCCCCGGTGATCGCGCCGACAGCAGCACCGCCAGCGCCGCCGATTAAACCGCCCACACCTGCCCCGATAGCCGTTTCCTTGGCCGTACCGCCAGATGCCTGAGAGGCAAGCTCCCTGCATTCAGCCATGTCTTGGCTTAGCCGATAAGCATTAGGGTTATTATAGGTGTCGACGGTTGGCGTCCAGCCGGTTTGTGTAGCGCAAGCCGACAGCAGCAAGCTGCCGGTAACAATAAAACAGGTTGTTAATTTTTTCATGGTAATAGCCTCGGGGTAAAAAGTTGTTTTTTAGAATAGTGCATTATTTGTGTTTCAATCCATATTCGACCTCATCTGTCGAATGACAAAGCCATCGACAGATATGAGGCCTTTGGTTTGCCGTCCCGTACACGAGGCGGCTACCGGAGGATATAGACGCGAATACATCGTTGTCAAATCTAACAATTCCTCTAAAGAAGGAGGTTTCAAACCAGTAAGGAAATTCAATGAACACCCTAACACCCTACGCTCATTCTAGGAAAGCAGCGGGCATTTTACAATTATCGGTAGGATAGAAAATTCAAACGGTGCAAGCAATAGGTAGTATCACCCAGTCTGCAGGCCATCACAACTCCCTTAACACCTGCAACGGCGATTTATTGACCACATGCCGCACGCCCCAACAGCCCGCCAAGCCGACGGACACAGCGCCGATGACAGGCACAATCGCCCATAAATAAACAGTGGCGTGGTAATCGATATGCATGACATGGGTGTACAGCGCGTACAGCATGATTTCTGCAATGACCACCGCCAACAGCCCTGAAATCAGCCCGAGCAGGCTAAATTCAATCAGCTGGGTTGCCCTTAAAAACCCGCGCCTGGCGCCCAGGGTGCGCATCAGTGCGCCTTCATGGATGCGGCTGTCCAGCGTCGCATAAACAGCAGCGAACAGCACGGTGAAGCCAGCCATCAGCGCAAAATACAGCAGATAATTAATCGCTTCGGTCAATTGGCGCAGAATGGTTTTAATTTGTTGCAGGATTAAATCGACCTCCAGCACGGTGATGCTGGGGTATTTTTTGACCAGCGTGTTCAACAGCTCCTTTTGCTGTCCGGGCAGATAAAAGCTGGTAATAAAGGTGCTGGGGAAGGCATCCAGCGTGCCCGGCGAGAAAATCATGTAAAAATTCGGCCTCATGGTATCCCAATTCAACTCGCGGATGCTGGTGACGCGGGCGCTCACTTGCTGGCTGCCGATGGTAAAAGTGAGCTGGTCGGCCAGCTTGATTTTCAGGCTGTCGGCCAGTTTCCGCTCGATTGAAACTTCGCCGACCGGGGCATTTTGCCGCCAGTGTCCGGCGCTGATTTTATTGTCTTCCGGCAGTTCGTCGGCCCAGGTTAGGCTCAATTCGCGCTGGGTGGCGCGTTCGCCCTGGCTATCTTTGCTGACGACCTGTTGCACCGGGCTGTTGTTGATCTCGACCAGACGGCCTCTGACCACCGGATAAAAGCGGCTGCCGCTGATCTGATGCTGTTGCAGGTCTTGTGCAAAAGCGGCTTGCTGTTCGGGAAAAATATTCAGCGCAAAATGATTGGGCGCATTGTCCGGCAGTTGTTTTTGCCAGTTATCAATCAGCTCGGTGCGCACCGAAAAACTGAGCACCATCGCCACCAAGGTAATGGAAAAGGCCAGAATTTGTGAGGCACTGCCCCGGCTGTTTTTTAACAAGCCTTGCAAACCAAAACGCCAAGTCAGGCCGAGGTGCGGCAACAGTTTCCTGCTAAACCGCAGCAGGCCGTAAACCGTTAAACCGAGCAGCAACAAGGTACCGAGGCCGACACCGATGATAGTCACGGTCAATTTAAGGTCGTCGGTATAGCGCCAGATCAACACGCCGACGATGGCGATGGCCAGGCCGTAAATCAGCCATGCGCTGCTGGGCATGGGTTCCAGTTCGCGGCGCAGGACTCTTAATGGCGACACTTTTTTCAGGCGCAATAACGGCGGCAAGGCAAAGCCCAGCAAAATCGCCATGCCGATGATAAAGCCGAAAAACACCGCCAACAAACCGGGATTGGCAAGCTGTTGCGGCAAAAACGCCTTTAACAAATGGAACAGCGCCAGTTGCGTAAACCAGCCCAACACGCAGCCGATGGCGCTGGCGATCAAGCCCAGCACCACAAACTGACTGCCGTAGAGCCAGAGTATTTCGTTTTGCTTGCAGCCCAGACAGCGCAAAATGGCGGTGGCGTTAAAATGCCGTTCGGTATAGCGCCGCGTCGCCATCGCAATGGCCACGCCGGAAATCAGGATGACGATGATGCTGGACAAGCCCAAATAGCGCTCGGCACGTTCCAGAGCCGAACCCAGCTCCGGGCGGTCTTCGTGTATATCCATGATGCGCTGGGACGGATTCAGCTGCGGTTTGAGCCAGCGGCTGAATTGGCTTAACGCCTTGCTGTCGCCGCTGAACTGAAAAAAATAATGTACATGGCTGCCCGGCTGCAAAATGCCGGTGGCCGGTAAATCATCGCTGTTAATCATCACACGCGGGGAAAAACTGTAAAAATCGCCGCGTTTGTCGGGTTCGTAAGTGAGAATACGGCTGATGCTGAGTTGTTTTTCACCGACGGTCAAGGCATCACCCAGCTGAAGTTTTAGCGCCGATAAAATGCGCTTTTCAACCCAGGCGCTGCCAGGTTTGGGGCCGCTGTATTCGATGCTTTCAAGTGCAGCATCAGCGCCGGTGGTCTTTAAAAAACCGCGCAACGGATACGCGGCACTGACTGCCTTAATGCTTGCCAATAACAGCCCGTCATGCTCCATCAACACACTGCTAAACTCCAGTGTTTGCGCCTGCGCCAGTTGCAGTTGTGCGGCTTTATAGAGCCAGTCGGCGGTAATCCGGGTCGGGCTGGCAATGACCAAATCCGCCGCCAGAAATTCGGCCGCCTGCGTGGTCATGGTGCGCTGTAGTCGGTCGGCAAACAGCGCTATCGCGGTCGAACTGGTCACCGCGATAATCAGCGCCAACACCAGTATGGTCAACTCCCCGGAACGGCTGTCGCGCCATAATAGCCGCAGTGCCAAATTAAAACGATTCATAAGCTTACTGCTTCAAATTTCATATACAAACACATTCATTTGATAATTCACTTTCCGTTGATAGGTCTTGCAACCTGCAACTGGAATTCTGGTTGAGCAGTTTCAACCGACAGGTGCACTCCCCCGAAGGGTTTGCACACTGGTTACAACCTGCTGGTTTTGCTGCCCGAAGATTCGATAAAACCCGGATATAGTTGCCTATAGCCTAATTTGTCAACAATAAAGCGGTTGTAAACGTAAAGGATAAAACTTTTATCCCAGTGGAAAAACATTTTCCACTGGGCATTCTACTGCTGTTTTTAATTATTAAGGAATGAAAATAAAGGGAAATTTGTCACCTTATCCGCGACAGAACTTACGACTATCGAGCAGAGCCCACGAAGCCATATAATAAACAACAGCCTGCCCTAAGCCATCAGCAGCAAAGCGCCCCACAGCAAAAAAGCAACGCCGACTATTCGACAAATAAACCGTGATTCAAGCGGCATGGATTTCTCCGCGATAACCAACAAGGTAATCAAAGCCATGCCCAATAGGTTCATCACGCCGACAACAAACATGACCAACATTTGCGCCCAGCAACAGCCGACACAGTGCGCGCCATGTTTCAGCCCCATCATCAATGTGCCTGAGGCGCCCTCCTGCCATTCGTTCAATAAAAAGCCCATCGGGGTTTTACAGTGCGTCAAACAGGCGTTTTTCATCGGCATAAACTGATAAAAACCGGCCAAAAACAAAATACCGGCGGCCACTGTTGAATTCTGACTGTCCATCATCGGCGACAACCAAGCCAGCCCATGCATTTGCCATTGCAGCAGCGTCAACACAGCGCTAAATAACAGCCATATTGCCAGATAGGCCGAGATAAACAGGTAGGTGAGCGAGTGCGGGGTTTTGTTGCGTTGCCGACAAACCCGGGCAAAGGCCAGAATCATGGGGATGGCGGATGGCAACATCATCGCCGCCATCATCACCGCCCACATAAAATAAACCAACGCGAAATCGATAAAGTGCCATGCCGAAAGCTCGGAAGGCGGCATCCACATAGCCGACATCGGCTCAGACACCATTTGCCCACGCTGATAAAACAGATAGCCCCACGCGGCAAAAGTCCAGGCCAGTACAACCGTTAGTACGGCCGCCGGGGATTTAAACCAGGCCATTACGGCTGATAGGCAAAGGGAGAAAAATAACCGTTGCGCTCAGAAAACTGCCATTGTTTACCGTAATCCTGATACTGATAACCTTTTGATTTGGCGACCACCGCAGGATGGCTTGCGACCACACACAGCGGCGGATTGTTGATCGTTGCCTGCCCGCCTGTTATACCCTGAATGCCCTCAATATCGGCCTGCGCAATGCCGGGGATGATCACGCGGCGACTGTTGCCCTGCTCCTGATAATCGATTTTTACTTTTGTTACGCCCAAAACCTCGCCGACAAAACTCATTAAAATTGACGGGTGTCCGCCCTGTCGGCCGCCAAAGATTTGCACAAGCGCATCGAATTGGCCATCATCAGCATTTTCATCCACATACAAAGCCACCTGCCAATTACCGTCGTGCATTTTCCCCGGCGAATAACAGGCCATCGCAACATTCAAGCCGTCCAATGACAGGCCATCCAAATGGCCTTGTTCGACATGCCATGCCACCAGCAACTTACAATCGCCTTCTGTCGGCGGCTGCAGCCATACACAAGGGCAGGCGATTTCGCAGTTACAGGTTTCAAAATAACTACCCTGCACTATCCAGTTTTTATTTTCAGACATATAGTTGTGAATTCCATAGAAAAATAAGCTATCTTCATCGCCAATAGCTGCCCGATAAATCGGATGAGTCTCACATAAGCTCTGCGTTCGTATAGCATTGCCAACTCTCAATGCTCCTTTCGCAATCAAGTCGAAAGTGGCGATAAGTGTAGTTGATGACTGAAATGTTTCAACTATTTTTAATGAATAGCTATATTTTGATATGGATTAACATGAACAATGTAAAAGCATACCAGTTATGAAAAGTAACCCTTACTTTAGGCTTTGGCAATGGTTGCGTTTTTGGCTATCGGTTTTTATAAGGCTTCAAATTCACTTTCAGCGATAACCAAGCAACAAGTGCGAGGTCTTGAATAACCGCTTAAAAAGTATAAAACAACCGTCGGGCTAACGGGGCTAGTCTGTGAAGTGAGCGATGCAACAATGTCGCCAGCAGCAGAAACCAGTGGGCAGTAGCGATACTATCCCACTCCTGAGCAATCAGGAATCCCCTTGCTTTAGCTGGGGGAGGATGTCAATGCTAACTGGTGCAACAACGAACATCGCCATAGCAGCATCCGCTTTGTCACGCCGAACGAGCGCCATCAAGGTTTGGATAAGCAGATTTTGGCGCAACGCAAGCAAGTGTACGAGGCGGCAAAACAACAGCACCCGGAACGCTGGTCAGGTGAAACGCGGAATTAGTCAGCGATTGAGGAAGTCTGGTTAAATCCAGAAAATCAGGAGCCGAATCATGGCCGGATTTAGAGAAAAGAGTTAGTGGAAAATACGACAACTATTCTGACAGGGGGGGGGCAGCTTTATTTAACCGCAGAGTCTCGCAGAGTTAAGCGCAGAGTATCGCTAAGTTTTTTCAGTCCTGTTGGGTTGTATCGTTCCCACGCTCCAGCGTGGGAATGCATCCAGCAACGCTCCAGCGTTGCGAAAGGAGCAATTGTTTTGGAGGGAAGTCGTCATTGCAATGATACGGGACGCGGAGCGTCCATAACTGCATTCCCACGCCGGAGCGTGGGAACGATTTAAACTTGGGAACGAGACAAAGGGATGTTATTTCTCGGTAATGGCCTTATTTATTAGCTGTGTGAAGAATGATTAATTTCATCCCAATTTTCTTGTGTTTTTTTCCAAGGCTTGAACGCAAGCAATAACGCAATCCCACCCCA
>JAUXXQ010000145.1 GCA_030684815.1 Methylobacter sp.
ATCGCTGAGCTTATCAGTAACTGTTACGAGCTCCAGCGTGAGTTATTTAATACTGTGGTAGCAAATTCTATCGCGACACTCATGCCTGAAATAAAAAATCTCAATCCACAATTTAGGCATTCCGTCAATGCGTAAGTCCTAGAATAATAAGCAGTTTTTAATTAATTTCACCTTTAAAAACCATACTCCCGATGAAAAAACGCTCAAACTAAACCTGATCTTCACGCCCAACGTCGCGCACAAAAAGCTAAACAACGTGCGGCGGCAGCTAAGCAAGAGACTGTCGCCAGTCAGCAGCAAAAGAAAAAGCAACTCGTCCATGAAATGTATTGCACCATTTGCCAACACTTTCCTGAGTTGTTTGATTGGATGCGTGAGGTGGAAGATTGCCGTAAAAAAGCCTCGACTTATGAGTTAGCCGCTCACCTGACGGCTTGTTTGGCGATGTTCCTGTTCAAATCGGGTTCCCGCAACCAATACAACCAGTATCGTGAGGACATCCAGTTCAAGGCGAATTACCGGCGTCTGTTTGGTTTTGCCATGCCCCATGGTGATTCCGTGCAGAATGTCATGGGCTTGTTGGATATTTTCCAAATCGAACAACTGAAACACAAGATGGTTCAGGTTTTGATTCAACGCAAGACTTTCCATAGCAGTCGCTACCGTGGGCATTGGTTTCGAGTTGCGGTCGATGCGAGTGGGATGGGCAGTTATGACCACCAACGCGATGAGCAATGCCTGCAGCGCACCTCAAAAAACGGTAAAACCACCTACTTTCATTCAGTCCTGGAAGCGAGGCTGATCACCCCGAACGGATTCAGCGTCTCCATCGCCACCGAATGGATTGAAAACCCTGAGGACGGTGAATATGACAAACAAGATTGTGAACGTAAGGGCTTCATCCGTCTGGCAGCCACGCTGAAGAAAGTTTATCCACGCCTGCCTATCCTGATACTGGCGGACGGCTTGTATCCTTATGAAGGATTTTTTGCCTTGTGCAAGGCCAACCAATGGGCTTACTGCGTCACCTTTAAGGACGGCAACCTCACCAGCGTTTGGGCGGAAGTCCTGGAATTGCAGCCACTGCAAAGCAAGAATAACCGTAAGGATGTCTGCTATCAACCTGATGGCAAAACCGTGGAGCAGGAATTCCAATGGGTGACGGGGGTGGATTATAAAGGCCATACGTTAAACTGGTTGGCGTGCAAAGAAACCATCAGGCTGACAACAACCGAGAAAACTGACGGGGCGCTAAAAACCAAAACCACACGTTTTGTCCACATCACTGATTTACCCATCAACGCCAGCAATATTGCCGATACCAGTCGGACGGGGCGTTTACGCTGGAAAATAGAGAATGAAGGCTTCAATACCCTCAAAAATGGAGGCTATGGTATGGAGCACCAATACGCCAGAAAAAGTTATTGCGCCCTTAAAAATTACTTCCAGTTCATGCAGATGGCGCAGCTCATCCATCAATTGATGACCTTGACCACTCGCTTTCGCGAGGACTTCATGAAGGCTAAAAACCATCCCACCTTGAAAAATATTTGGCTTGATCTCGTTTCCGCCATGCAATGCTTTGAATTAAATGAGCAGGAATTGGAGCATATTAACAGCACACGTCGGCAGTTTCGATTTGCCACTTGATGAAGGCAATGGATTCCTCACCCCTATAGTGAGTTAACCCTTACACGATTCGAGGAGGCCTCACCCAGATTTCCACTCATGATAGCGAAGTAGTGCTGACTCTAGCCATGGAGAGGCGAGCGTGTGTTCGGAATAAAAATATAAGAGATCGCTTTACTGAATTTTTATGATGCTCTGAGTTGCTGCTATTCTCGCATTTCATTCCCTGTGGTGTCTGGGAAGCCGTGTATATCCTGGATGGACTGACAAAAAACAAGTCGGATATTCAGCCCGACACCTTGCACGGCGATACCCAGGCGCAAAGCGCACCGGTTTATGGCTTGGTTTTTTTGCTGGGTATCAAACTGATGCCGCGTATTCGTAACTGGAAAGATTTGAAATGGTTCCGCCCGACTGCCGACGAAGTGTATGAACACATTGATGACCTGTTTACCAAGGATACGATAGATTGGGATTTAATCGCCTGTCATTTGCCGGACATGCTGCAAGTGGCGCAATCGATTCGTGCCGGGCGTATTCAACCATCGACCCTCTTGCGCAAGCTCGGTACTGCCAGCCGGAAAAATAAACTGTATTTCGCCTTTCGTGAGTTGGGCCGAGTCGTCCGCACCCTATTTCTGCTGGAATATATCAGCGACGATGCCTTACGCCAAGTCATCCAGGCAGCGCAAAACAAGTGCGAAGGGTTTAACAACTTTGCTCAGTGGGCGCATTTCGGATCGGACACCATTGAGGAAAATGTGCGCGAGGATCAGCTGAAGATCATCAAGTACAACCATCTGATTGCCAATCTGATGATTTTCCACAACTGCCATACGATGACGCAGGCATTTAAGGAACTGGAAGCCGAGGGGATGAAGTTGACGCCAGAATTGGCCGCTGCGTTTAGCCCATATCGGACGCATCACACTAATCGTTTCTGCACGTACGAGCTTCGGGAACGGGATTTGGAGCCGATTGACTACGGCGTGACGTTCCAGATGTAACGAAATCAGGGATGTTACTCATTTACGAAGGAATCCTTACGGTTCCCCAAAATCCCAAGAACAGGTCCACCGGCAATCGCGAATCCCGCAAAACGTAAACCCACCAGCCCAGCCAGCAAACCTGTTGTAGCACCCAGTGCCGCGCCACGTTCCATTGCCGGAATAAAATCAGTTTTCTGGAATTCCGTCGCTTCAGGCATATCCTCCAAAGGCGTGTCTCTTTTTGCCAATATATGTAGATAGCGGTCTTCAATTCCCTCGGCACGCAGCTCATCAACAATTTTGTGTGTCGTTTCAATGTTTGGAGCTAAAAAATAAATTCTTCTCATATTTTGTCCCTCTGTACATGACAAAAAACATAACCCATTGAAATAGAAAGCAGAATCCATATATCCACGTTTTTTTTTGCCAAGGTGGAAACTGGATATGCAGCAAATAGGGCAGCTCTCGACAGAACTCAACCAAACGTTCAACTGGAATAAAGCAAGAATGGACTGCTTTGCCGGCATGTTAATAGCCCTGCTCAAGCTGAGGAGCATCAACCTGAGCGAATTGGCCAGTGCATTTCCGAGCGGAGCCCAGAAAGAATCCCGCTACCGGCGTATGCAAAGGTTTATCGGCGGACATTATTTGGATTTTGACGTCGTCGCCCTGTTCATCATGCGGCTTTTTAGCTTTTTGGACACCCGGTATTACTTGGCACTGGACCGGACTAATTGGCAATGGGGTGAGAAAAACATCAACATCCTCATGCTGGCCGTGGTTTACAAGGGAATGGCGATCCCGGTTTATTGGCTGTTGCTGGATAAAAAAGGCAACTCCAACACCCGGGAACGGATTGCGCTGATGAAACGCTTTATCCGGCAATTTGGCAAACAGTCCATTCTGGCGCTGCTTGCAGACCGGGAGTTTATCGGTGAAGACTG
>JAUXXQ010000149.1 GCA_030684815.1 Methylobacter sp.
TCAGATAAGTGGCTCTCGTTAATAGATTGTCGCTCGGCTTGGCCAAAATACGCTGCTGTTGTCATCTCGGTTTTTTGTAGGGTTGGAATAGGTGCTTATTTTACTCATTTTTTGGTATCTTGGTTTGCGGAAAAGGCCTAATTCGCCGTCAATGCGCTCGAAGCGGATATCCAGCCGGTGTTTAAGTTGTAGTCAAGTGAGAACGAATTATTGTCTGGAGTATGACCTATTCAGGAAATCGCCCGCTCGCTTAAAACTGTCCCGGCTTAAGGGGGGCAACCCATGGTTAGCGATACGAAAGACTCAAAAACAGCTGCCTTTGTATGATAAAATTTTCGTTTTTTTAACTTCACCCTTTGAGTTTTCCCTATGAATAAACCTAAAAAAGTTGCCATTCTTACAGCGGGCGGTTTGGCCCCTTGTCTAAACTCAGCGATTGGCAGTCTGATCGAGCGTTACACCGAGATTGACCCTAGCATCGAAATCATTTGCTACCGTAGCGGTTATAAAGGCCTGTTGTTGGGCGATTTTTATACCGTCACGCCAGATATCCGCGAGAAAGCCGGTCTGTTACACCGTTTTGGCGGCTCGGTGATCGGCAACAGCCGCGTCAAGTTGACCAACGTTAAAGACTGCATCAAACGCGGCTTGGTCCAAGAAGGCCAAGACCCGCAAAAAGTGGCGGCCGACCAGCTGGTCAAAGACGGCGTGGATATTTTGCATACCATCGGCGGCGACGATACCAATACTGCGGCGGCTGATTTGGCGGCTTTTTTGGCGAAAAACGATTACGGCCTGACGGTTATCGGCCTGCCGAAAACCGTCGATAACGACGTGTTCCCAATCAAACAATCGCTGGGCGCCTGGACGGCTGCCGAGCAGGGCGCACGTTATTTCTGGAACGTGGTTGCCGAAAACAACTCCAACCCGCGCATGTTGATTGTGCATGAAGTGATGGGACGCAGCTGCGGGTGGCTGACAGCGGCAACTGCGGTGGAATACCGTAAACTGTTGGACTCCACCGAATGGTTGCCTGAGTTGGGTTTGGATCGCGCCACTTATGAAGTGCATGGCGTTTTTATCCCGGAAATGACCCTTGATTTGGCCGCCGAAGCTAAACGGCTTCGTGCCGTGATGGACAAAGTCGATTGCGTCAATATCTTTGTTTCGGAAGGTGCCGGCGTTGAGTCTATCGTTGCCGAAATGCAAGCTAAAGGCCAGGACGTGCCGCGTGATGCATTCGGCCATGTCAAGCTGGATGCGGTTAATCCGG
The DNA here is from genome assembly GCA_030684815.1 of Methylobacter sp. Lineage (GTDB taxonomy): Bacteria > Pseudomonadota > Gammaproteobacteria > Methylococcales > Methylomonadaceae > Methylobacter_A. The sequence goes on from JAUXXQ010000149.1 coordinate 1,274, forward strand.
GAAAATGGTTCGGCGACCAGTTTGCAGAAATGATCGGGGCGGAAAAAACCCTGGTGCAAAAATCAGGTTATTTTGCCCGTGCGGCGGCGGCCAATGTTGAAGATATTCGCTTGATTAAGTCGTGTGCCGATTTGGCGGTTGAGTGTGCGTTCCGCCGCGAGTCCGGCGTTATCGGTCACGATGACGACCAAAACTTTGTGCTGCGCGCGATTGAGTTCCCACGAATCAAAGGCGGCAAGCCGTTTGACTTGGATACTGCTTGGTTTACTAAGACATTAGCTGAGATTGGTCAGGCCAAGGGCGCTAAGGTTGAGGTGGGGCATTAAAATTTAGCTGTAGAGTGCCCATGCTCTGGCTTACCTATGCTGGGCGAGAAATAAGCCGATACGCAGACCTTCCAGGTTTTTACTGGAGCCGCTCCCGGCGGCTCCAGCACTTCCGCCGTCCATGGCAGTCGTACTGGAGCCGCTCCCGGCGGCTCCAGCACTTCCGCCGTCCATGGCAGTCGTACTGGAGCAGCTCCCGGCGGCTCCAGCACTTCCGCCATCCATAGCAGTCGTAAAACCTGGAAGGTCTAAAGACGTTTACGCAGCTTCCCAATCCCCGGAAGTAACGCCCCCGTTTCGCGAAAATAAGCATTATGAATCCCCGGTATCTTTTTGTTTACGGAACGCTTAAACGCGATGCGAATAACGGGCTGCACCCGCTTTTATTGAAACACGCCGAATTTATAGGCAACGCCAGCTATCAAGGCAAGCTGTATACAATCGACACTTACCCCGGCGCAATTCCTTCCGATGATCCCAATGACGCTGTGCAAGGTGAGGTTTATCTGCTGCATCAAGCCGATAGTGTTCTGCCAATTCTCGACCGATATGAAGAGTTCGGCCCGGCGTTTCCAGAACCCAATGAATATATCCGTTTAAAACAATCGGTATTGCTTAAAAACGGATGCGCTATTACGGCATGGGTTTATGTCTACAACCATCCCATCGCAGGCTTGGAACGCATCAAGCCGGCTGATTTTATCCAACACCCCCTATGATCACTATTATCCAACGTGTAAGCCACGCTAAAGTTACTGTCAATAATCAGGACATTGGTAGCATCGATACCGGTATATTGGCGTTGGTTGCGGTAGAAAAGGCAGACACTGAAAAAGATGCCCAACGCCTATTGGAGCGCATCCTTAATTATCGGATTTTTGCCGATAGCGATGACCGGATGAACTTGAGTTTAAGGGATATTGACGGCGGTCTATTGTTGGTTCCGCAATTTACGCTGGCGGCGGATACCCAAAAAGGCAACCGGCCCAGTTTTATTTCTGCGGCGCCGCCGGAGCAAGGTAAAAAGATGTTCGACTATTTGCAACAATTGGCCAAACAAACCTATTCAAAAGTTGAATTCGGCCAGTTCGGTGCTGATATGCAAGTTGCGCTGGTCAATAACGGGCCGGTTACTTTTACGCTGAGAACCCATTAAGTAGGCAAGCCATTTACATTGGAGTCCAATAGCTTCAGCTATTGGCTTCCCATTTAAAGCGGGACAAGCATGCCGAAGTAGACCTTCCAGGTTTTACGACTGCCATGGATGGCGGAAGTACTGGAGCCGCCGGGAGCTGCTCCAGTACGACTGCCATGGATGGCGGCTCCAGTAAAAACCTGGAAGGTCTGTCCCGCGTTAAGTTGATAGCCCAACTTGTTTGTTAAGAAACTTTTGAATGGCAGCTTGGCTGCCGGAAAAATAGAACACGAATACCAACAGTAGGCGCTTTAGGCGGCGCTGATTGGGCGGATTTATTAGTTTTAACGGCGATGCCCCGTCCAATCGGTACGCGATTAAAAATCATCATCTTCTTCATAAGGCTGCGCTTTCACGTTATCAGGGATTTTCGGCATGGTGGCCGAGCGCAACAGAATCAACGCGCCGCCCAACACAAACAGCAACGCGATTATAAATAATACTATCCACATTCCATCTGTCCCCATTTTTGGTTTGCCTAAGCGGGTTACGGTAGAATACCCGCACACTGAATTATTTTACATACCTCACTATGAAACACGTTGAATTACTTTCCCCTGCCGGAACCCTTAAAAACATGCGCTATGCGTTTGCTTACGGCGCCGATGCCGTTTATGCAGGGCTGCCGCGCTACAGCCTTAGGGTGCGCAACAATGATTTCCTTGAAGACAATCTGGCGAAAGGCATCGCTGAAGCGCATGAACTGGGCAAAAAGTTTTTCCTGGCCACTAATGTGATTCCGCATAACGCCAAGGTTAAAACTTTCATCAAAGATATTACCCCGGTGATTGCAATGCAGCCGGATGCGTTGATTATGGCCGATCCCGGCTTGATTATGATGACCCGCGAAGCCTGGCCGGAGATGCCTATCCATTTGTCGGTACAAGCTAATACGGTCAATTATGCCTCGGTCAATTTCTGGAAAAGCATGGGCGTCGAGCGGGTCATTTTGTCGCGCGAATTGTCGTTGGATGAAATTGAAGACATCCGCCAGCGTTGCCCCGATACCGAGCTTGAAGTATTTGTCCACGGCGCCTTATGTATCGCTTATTCCGGGCGCTGCCTGTTGTCCGGCTATTTCAACCACCGCGACCCTAATCAGGGTACGTGTACCAATTCCTGCCGCTGGAAATACGACACGCTGCCCGCGCACGAAAATGCCGAAGGTGATTATGTGCTGGATGGCGCGGCGCTATCGATGTCGGACATCAGCAACGCCAGTTGCGGCGGTGCAGAGCGGCATCCGTTGGCGGACAAGGTGTATTTCCTGGAAGAAGAGGGCCGCAAAGGCGAATTGCTGCCGGTGATGGAAGATGAAAACGGCACTTACATCATGAATTCGAAAGACTTGCGGGCCATTGAACATGTGCAGCGTTTGGTTGAAATCGGCGTGGACAGCCTTAAAATAGAAGGCCGCACCAAGTCGCATTATTACGTAGCGCGTACTGCGCAAACTTACCGTCAGGCAATTGACGATGCGCTGGCAGGGCGCGCCTTCCAACCTGAATTGATTGGCGTGTTGGAAAATTTGGCTAATCGGGGTTATACCGATGGTTTTTATCAGCGCCATCATACTCACGAACAGCAAAACTATATCACCGGTTATTCCAAAAGCCATCAGCAGCAGTTTTGTGGTGAAATCAGGAGTTATGATTCGGCAACCGGTTTGGCTACCATTGATGTTAAAAACAAGTTTTCGGTCGGCGACAAGTTGGAATTGATCCTGCCCCAAGGCAATCAGGATATTGTGATTGAGCGCATGGAAGGTATGTTCGGACAAGACATGGAAGAGGCGTCGGGCGGCGGTTATGAGGTGAAAATACCATTGCCTGATATTTGCGCTGATAAGGGCTTGCTAGCGCGGTATACTTGAGATTGAACGTTCTGTGTCGGAATAGATGGGGAAAAGCATGACAGATGATGAATTAAAAGCATTGGTTGCGAGTATTGCTGTTGCGCAAAAGGTAACTGATGAGCAAATGAAGCGTACGGATGAAAAATTTGCCAGTTTGCGTGAGTCACAAAAAGCAACCGATGAGCAAATAAAACGTACGGGTGAGCAAATGAAGCATACCGATGAGCAAATGAAGCATACCGATGAGCAAATGAAGCGCACGGATGAACGTATGAAACTAACGGATGAAAAATTTGCCAGTTTGCGTGAGTCACAAAAAGCAACCGATGAGCAAATAAAACGTACGGGTGAGCAAATGAAGCTTACGTACGAGCAAATGAAGCATACCGATGAGCAAATGAAGCGCACGGATGAAAAATTTGCCAGTTTGAATGAGTCGAAAAAATCACTCGATGAACAAATAGAAAGGACGGAGGCACAGCTGGAAAAAACCTCGCGTAAAATCGATAGGCTGGCAGAGTTGTACGGCAACGTGTCGCAAAATCAAGGGGATGTGGCGGAAGAGTTTTTTCTGAACAGTTTGCTAAAAGATAACCATTTAGGGGCTATTCACTTTGATGATGTGGCCAGAAACATGGAAAAACATCGGGGTCAGATTCAGGAAGAATATGATTTGGTGATGACGAACGGTGATGCTGTTGGCATTGTCGAGGTTAAATATAAAGCCCACATCAATGATCTGGACAAGTTGGACCGTAAAATGAGGCATTTTAAAAAACTATTTCCGATTTACCAGAAATACAAACAATACGGTGCGATTGCCTCATTCCATATCAATGACGATGCCAAAAAAGAGGCCTTGAAACGGGGCTATTTTGTGTTGCAACGTAGCGGCGATTTAGTGCATACCGAAAGCAGCGATCATTTGACGGTATTGTAGCTGCATCACCTAATCCTGCCTCTTTTATGTGTTGGGTGTTTTTTGTTTCACTTTATGGGATTTGAACCATGACTTTTACCACCGCTAACCTTTGCGATAGCCATTCAGACCAAGACCACTTTCAGATTGCCGAGCCACTACTGCAAGCTTATGGCACTCAGGCTCGTTTTTGCGGGCAAATCACCACCATCAAGGTGTTTGAGGACGATGCTTTAATTAAAGCCGTGCTTCAAGAAAAAGTCGATAACCGGGTATTGGTTGTCGATGGCGGCGGCTCCCACCGTTGTGCCTTATTGGATGCCGACTCGGCAAAAATTGCCGTGGCCAATGGCTGGCAAGGGATAGTGATTCACGGCTGTATTCGCGATTCTGCAATGATTAATCAGCTGCCTATCGGTATCCGCGCACTGCATACGCATCCGTTGAAAAGCCATAAAAAAGACCCGGGCGACCGCGATTTATTAATCACTTTTGCCGGCATCAATTTCAAACAAAATCATTTTTTATATGCGGATGCCGATGGAATTATCGTTTCGGAAACGCTGTTGAGTTAGAATAACATCACATTAACCTAGTAAAGAAGTCAAGATATGCATATTGTACTCGCTAACCCCCGTGGATTCTGTGCCGGCGTCGACCGCGCCATTGAAATTGTCGATCAGGCCATTGAAGCTTTCGGCGCGCCCATTTACGTCCGTCACGAAGTTGTCCACAACCGTACCGTGGTTGACGGCCTTAAAGAAAAAGGCGCCATTTTTATTGAAGATTTAACCGATGTGCCGGTGGGGTCTTATTTGATTTTCAGCGCCCACGGCGTTTCCAAACAAGTGCAGCAGGAAGCTAAAGAGCGTGATTTAACGGTGTTTGATGCCACTTGTCCTCTGGTCACTAAGGTTCATTTGCAGGTCGCCAAACATGCCAAAGAAAATCGGGAAGTCATCCTGATCGGCCATGCCGGACACCCGGAAGTTGAAGGTACCATGGGTCAATATGAACGGAGTACCGACAACGGCGGCATTTATCTGGTGGAGACCCCGGTAGATGTTGCAAAATTGGCGGTGAAAAATCCCGATAACCTGGCTTATGTGACGCAAACCACCTTGTCGATGACCGACACCAAGATTATGGTCGATGCCTTACGGGCGCGCTTTAAATCGATTCAGGAACAAAAAAAGGACGACATTTGTTACGCCACGCAAAACCGTCAGGATGCCGTTTATGAGCTGGCCAAAACGGCGGATATTATCCTTGTGGTTGGTTCGCCTAACAGTTCCAACTCAAACCGTTTGCGCGAAATTGCCGAGCAACTCGGCAAACAATCCTATCTGATTGATACGGCAAAAGACATGCAGCAAAACTGGTTTGACGGCGTTGCCGTGGTCGGCGTTACCGCCGGCGCTTCTGCCCCCGAAGTGCTGGTTCAAGAAGTCATTGACCAATTAAAACAATGGGGCAGTCAATCGACCGTTGAGATTCAAGGTATTGAAGAAAAAGTGGTGTTTTCTTTGCCACGGGAATTAAAAAAACACCTCAATTAATCCCTTCTATGTTAGGGCGGCGCTACGGTGTCCGCCTTTTAATACCGATTTACGTTAGTGTTGCAGGCTTTCAAGGATAGCTAATTTTTCTTCCAGTTTATGGCAGCGCTCTAATGACATGTGCCATAAATCCAGTATCGAATCCAACATCAAGTGCGTGACATCGGCATCGTATTTGAGTGTGCGCCTCGCTTCGTAGGCCTGCTCAGGCGATGCCCCTTGTTTTATGGCGGCCATTTGGGCCGCCATAGAGTGGTCGATTCCTAATATGTGGAAAGTCAGCCATGAGGTGATAAAGCGCACCAGTTTCTCCGCAACTTCTATCAAGTCTTCACTTGTGCATAAATGTTCGTACATGCTGCGTGCGTCATAGATAAACGACTTGTGCTCCATGCGATGAATATTGATATGCCTAGGGTCCAATTTACTGTGCAGCATCAACAACTCTTCATCAATGAAATGCTTGTCTGCATAGGCGATGAGTTCCAGCAAGGTTTCATTGACTATGGTTTCGCTGGGGTCACCCTGCTTAAAGTTGTCAGATAGTCGATTAAGTAATTCGAATAGTTTTTGATGCTGGAAATCGACTAATTCTATTTTTGTGGCAAAACTGTCTGACCAGGCTAACATTTTATTTCCCTCTACAGCTGTCGAAATAGTCCTGAACTAAAAGGCCTGTCGGGCAACGAAAAGCAGTTACACGAAAGGCCGTGGTCAGTCCAGGTTATGGAATTGGCTTGTATTGTTTACTGATGTTACGTAGATATTCTGAAAAATCAATGGCTGTAGCGAATTCGAAAAATTGCAGCCCATTGATTTTAAAAAAATGGGTGCGTAACATTATTTATCTATCTTAAGGGCCAGAAATAGTGGGCTGCCTTGGCGCTGCACCAGTACGGCGATTGATTTTCCAGTCGGAAGGCTTTTAACGGTTTTTTCAAAATCAGCGGCGTCATGGATGACGTTATTTTGGACGCGTAAAATCACATCACCGCGTTGAATGCCTGCCTCTTTGCCTGCACCTTTGGCTACATCCTGCACTAACACGCCGTTTTTAACCACTTGTAAGGCTTCCCTTTGTGCATCGCTTAAATCAATAACGTTAATGCCTAGCCGGTTATGGGAGAGTTTCGGCGACTCTTTGATGTCTGCTAATTTACCGACTTCGTCGGGTAACAGGCCGACTTTGAAGCTGATAGATTTGGTTTCGCCTTGCCTGATGATTTTTAAGGTGGCCTTGTCATTGATGGGCGTTATGCCGACCAGCGGCGGCAAATCTGCCGAGGATTGGATTGCCTGGCCGTTAAATTCGGTAATAATGTCGCCAATCTGTAATTCGGCTTGCTCCGCCGGACTGTCCGGCAATACCTTGGAAACTAGCGCACCCTGCGGTTTTTTCATGCCGAATGATTCGGCGAGTTCCCTTGTCACATCCTGTATTTGTACACCTAACCAGCCATGCGAGGCTTTTCCGGTGGTTTTTATTTGCTCGACAACATTCATCACCACGTCCATTGGGATGGCGAACGAAAGCCCCATAAAGCCGCCGGTGCGGCTGTAAATTTGCGAATTGATGCCGACGACTTTGCCTTCCATATTAAACAAGGGGCCACCGGAATTGCCCGGATTGATGGCAACGTCAGTCTGTATAAACGGGACATAATTGCCGCCGGGTAAACTGCGGCCTTTGGCGCTGACGATGCCGGCGGTGACCGATTGCTCAAAGCCGAACGGCGAACCTATGGCAAGAACCCATTCACCGACTTGGAGTTTGTCCGGTGCGCCGATAGTGACGGCAGGTAAATCTTTGGCTTCAACTTTTAACAAGGCCACGTCGGTACGTGCATCGGAGCCGATCAGTTTGGCCAACAGTTCGCGCCGGTCGGAAAATTTGACCACAATTTCATCGGCATCTTTGACCACATGGTGATTGGTCAGCAGGTAACCATCCGGTGAAATGATAAAACCGGAACCTAAGGATGTGGTATCCTTTGGCACATAATCGCCGCCCTGCTCATTTAAAAAACGCTTAAAAAATTCTTCCATTTCTGGGGGTATCCCCTCCGGTAACTGCTGCTCTGCGAGGGTGTTTTCAGTCTCAGGCTGCGCTTTTTGCGTGGTGCTGATATTGACGACGGCAACGCCGTTGGCTTTTACCATTTCGGTGAAATCCGGCAATTGCGCCAATACGTTTTGGTTAAACAAAACAATTAAAAGAAAACACCACTTCACTTTTTTAAACATAGAAACCCCAATTGAGTACGATTAATGAAATAACTGATATTGGACAATAACAACCCGGACAGGTGATATACAATTGTGTTATTACACTGAAAAGCCTTATTATCCATTAATAATAACCGAGTGTGTTAGTACAATAAACGTCCTTCCCTTTGTCCAACTGACGGCCTTTTTTTAATGCAAAATTACGATGTCCTAATTATTGGTAGCGGCGGTGCCGGGCTTAGCCTGGCCCTTAAGTTAGCGGATCATTCCCTGCATATTGCGGTGTTGTCGAAATTCGCTTTGACTACGGCCAGCACCTATTATGCGCAAGGCGGTATTTCTGCGGTTTTCGGTGCGGACGATTCGATTGAATCGCACATTGAGGATACGTTGAATGCCGGTGCCGGTTTATGCGACACCGATATTGTCAGGCTGACGGTGACACATGGTAAAAGCTCGATAGACTGGTTGAGGCAACAGGGCGTGGTGTTTACTGAGGAGCAGACCGCAACCGGGGAAATACAGCTGCACTTAAACCGCGAAGGCGGGCATTCCCACCGCCGTATCGTACATACCGCCGATGCCACCGGCAAGGCGGTGTCGTTATCGTTGATTGAACGGGCGCAGGAACATGCCAATATCGATTTGTTCGAGCACCATAATGTCGTCGAGTTAATCGCCAGCGCCAACGATACGGAAAAACGGATTTTGGGGGCCTATGTGTTGGATTCAAAAAAACAGCAGGTCAAGACTATGGCGGCGCGGGTGGTGGTGTTGGCAACCGGTGGCGCCAGCAAGACATATCTGTACAGCACCAATCCGCAAAGTTCAACCGGCGACGGCATTGCGCTGGCTTGGCGCGCAGGTTGCCGGGTCAGTAATATGGAATTTATGCAATTTCATCCAACTTGCCTTTACCATCCCCATGCGCATTCTTTTTTAATTAGTGAAGCGGTCAGGGGGGAGGGCGGTAAATTGATACTGCCGGATGGTTCGCCGTTCATGCAAAATTTTGATCCGCGGGAAGAATTGGCGCCCCGCGACATTGTCGCCCGCGCTATCGACCATGAAATGAAAAAACGCGGTATCGACTGTGTTTATTTGGATATTAGCCATAAACCGGAAGCGTTCATCCGCGAACATTTCCCTACCATTTACCAGCAATGCCTCGATTTTGGTATAGACATTACTAAGCAACCCATTCCTGTGGTGCCGGCCGCGCATTACACTTGCGGCGGCGTCTTGACTGATAGCTATGCGCGCACCGACATCACTAATTTGTATGCCATCGGCGAAGTTGCCTGTACCGGTTTACATGGCGCCAACCGCATGGCCAGCAATTCATTACTGGAATGCCTGGTATTCGCCGAGCGCGCCAGCGAAGATATATTGTTAAAATTCCCCCATATCTTGCCGCCGCCGGAACTTCCTGACTGGGATGAATCAAAAGTCAGCGATTCCGATGAAGAAGTGGTGGTGTCCCATAACTGGGATGAATTGCGCCGTTTTATGTGGGACTATGTCGGCATTGTCAGAACCGACAAACGTTTAAGCCGGGCCATGAGCCGGGTGGAATTGCTTAAAAAGGAAATCGCCGAGTATTATCGGCATTTTCGGGTGACCAGCGATTTGCTGGAATTGCGCAACTTGGTCATTGTCGCCGAATTGATCATCCGTTGCGCGCAACAGCGCAAAGAAAGCCGTGGCTTACATTACACGCTGGATTATCCGGAAACCGATGACAGCCAAGCCGCGCAAAACACGGTTTTGACGCCGCCGATCCAACGCCGGTGATGGGTTAAGGCTGCACCAGCTGCTTGACGGCCCGGGCAGCCTGCTCACAGGCGATAACCGATTTTTCAACGCGTCGGCTTAAAAAATAGCTGCTGCTTAAGCCGTCAATATCACGTGAGACATACTCGTTAAGATCCGCGCAGACCTGCCGCATTTTCTGTTCGGCCTGTAGCAAAGCGTCATATTTTGGGCTGCCATCGTTTATTAATATCATAACTTCGCTGGACATGTGGTTTTGCAAACGAAACACTTCTTCTGCGTAATGCGTAAATTCTTCCCGCGATTGGTGGTTTTCGCCATAGCCGCCAAAAAAGGGGATGGCACAACCGGATACTAAGCCGGCAACAATGAAAACTGCTACGCATCGAATTCTAATCAAACCTTTCACCCATAAATTATTTTTTAAACCACACTTGCAAAGCTTATTGATTGAAGCCTGATATATTACTTATTTAAGCGCCAAAATAACACTATCCAGCCAATTTTTTTATCTTGTCGGGCATAAAAAACGCTTAATAATGGGCCTTGTTTTATTGCGTTACTTGCCTATTCTGGGTGTATACTTCGCTACCCACTTTTTGCCAAAAATACAACAAATACGGTGCTAAACTGATGACTGAAAAGACTGCAAGCAAATACCTGCTTAACCTTGAGAAACACTTTGCCGCTGACAGTCCGGTGTTACTGAAAGCATCAAAAGTTTTTCAGGAGCTCGACCAAGTTGAATACGATTTAGGGCTCATTGACATTGACGAAACGACGGCCAGTAAAAACTCATGGTGGCCTATTATCAGCCTGATTGGCGGCAATTCAACAGCAAAATCCAGGTTTATCAATAATTATCTAGGCTCGGGCAACCCGTTTTCCGGCATTCAAACAGCCAACCATAAATTTACCGTATTGCTGCATAGCAACAACCAAGCCAATCCGACAACCTTACCTGGCACAGCGCTGGATGTAGACCACCGTTTTCCATTCTATCAAATCAGCCGTAAAATCGAGCAAGGGCAACAAGGCGAAGGCGAGCGCATTAATTCTTACCTGGAATTGAAAACGCAGAATAGCGAGCGCTTGAAAAGTAAGCTTTTTATTGATGCCCCCAATATCAGCGCCGCCCCGCCCAATCCGGTCACCTCGCTGTTAACCCAGCATATTATTGAAAGCTCTGATTTGGTGTTGGTTTTTACCGATATTTTCGATTCCGCATCGCCACTGGTCGATGAACTGATAGAAAGCATCACCCTCCACCAAGATTCCAATAAATTCGTTTATTTGATAGATACACCTGCCACTTTGGTGAATTCATCCGGTGTCGCTGACATTATAGCTTCATGGCAACGCAAGCTCGCCGGATTCGGTTTAAATACAGGCCAGTTTATTGTCCTGCCCAGCTCGGAAGGCGGCATAACGCCGCAAACCCCGGCCGATTTTACCGCGATAGAACAGCGTATCGCTAATGTCGGCTATGACCGGACTTATCGCGTATTGGACTCACTGGAAAAAAATATTCGCGAAATAAACAACGTGGTGATTCCTGAAGTTAAACAGGCCATCTTGCAATGGAAAGAGCGGTCAACTTTTTCCAGCCTTATTGTGCTGGGCTTTATTGCCACTTTGGCCATTTTTGCTGAAATACAAATGGGTATCCTGGAGTTGTTAATAGACCCCATTATTGGCCCGATTATTATTATGGTATTGGTCATAATGATGTTGCCGGTGCATATTGTTTTTAGCAGGGTCCACGCGAAAGTCATCAGCAACCAATTGGTTGCCCGGCAAAAAGAACTGCATTTAATGGAGAATTTGGCCGGTATTTTCGAAAAAAACCTGACGTTCAAGCGCATGATGTTGCCGATTTCCGAACCGGTTGGCTGGAATAAAAAAACAAAACTGCGCTTAACCCAAATATCGAATAAAACCAAAGAGCTGGTGCAATTATTGAATGACAGTTTTGGCGCCTATGATGAACCTTCCATAACCAGCCATACGGATTCATCGGGCTTTAAGCTTTAAATGCTTAATAAACATAGCCCCATTAAAAATAGTAACTGCCTGGTGAAAAAAGAAATAGAGCTCGGCAATTGCCCCTGAATCGCCTAATTTTGGTGCTCTACCTCCTGCATAACCCACAGGGATGTGGGGAATGCAGATATTTACTCCTCTGCCGAGTTCTAATTAATTATTTTTAACAACCACTGGGCAGTTGCTTGGAAATAAAATAAAAATAAAGTGTTTAGGTGTCTATGGATGTTCTAACTCAATATCTGTCGCTATGTTGGCTACAGAATAATCCGCTTAAGCTGCCGAGATCCGTCAGTTTTCTAAAACAAAACCTGTTGTTCTATTTTGTCGTCGAATTTTTCATGCAAACCAACATGACCGACGACCCGATAGATTCATTTATTGAAGTCACCCTAGAGACACTGCTAACGTTTGTGTTTATTGGCGTCCTGTTGTTTTTGAACAGAATGTTGTACGCCTATATTCAGGTCATGACAGCAATCATATTTTGCGCCAATGTAGTGGGTTTGTTCATCGTGCCGGTGGTGGCCTGGCTGACCGTCAGCGAAGATATACTTAGCTATTATTTGTTAGCTATGCTGTTACTTTGGAACTACGTTTTAGTGACTTATATTTTCAAGCAAGTGCTGGCCGTTAATATCCCTGCCGGCATGGTCTTGTCTTTGTTTTACTTTCTCATTACTTATTTCGGCGCTTTTGCTCTGGGGCAATTGCTGTAAAGCAACCCGCGAAAAATAATACCTGCTCCTCACGCAGTCCGCCTATTCAGACTATTGCGAGTTAGACCTTCCAGGTTTTTAAAACCTGGAAGGTCTGTAATTGGCAAATCTACCCAGAAATCCGCGAAATGCCGACCGCGTTGCGCAATGTCTGTATAAACGGAACGCTGACAGCGCGCGCTTTTTTGGCGCCTTCCTGCAATTGCTCTTCGATATGCTCCGGCGCCTGTATCAAGGCCTGATAACGCTCCCTTGCCGGAATCAGGTGTTCGTTAATATGCTCAAACAGCACCTGTTTCATTTCCCCCCAAGCGATGCCGTCGGCATAACGCTGGCGTATTTCAGCCACTTCCGCTTGAGTGGCAAAAGCCTGATAAATGCCGAATAACGTGCAGCCTTCCGGGTCTTTGGGTTCGCCGGGTTCCAGCGAGTTGGTCTTAATCTTGTTGATGAGTTTGCGTAATTTCTTTTCCGGCTCAAATAACGGAATGGTGTTGTTGTAGCTCTTGCTCATCTTGCGCCCGTCGAGCCCTAGCAAGGTTGACGCATGTTCTTCGACAACCGCTTCCGGCAGCACAAAATGTTCGCCGTAAATATGGTTAAAGCGCCCGGCAATATCCCGAGCCATTTCAATATGCTGGATCTGATCTTTGCCAACCGGCACTTTATTGGCATTAAACATCAGCATATCGGCGGCCATCAATATCGGATAGCTGAACAGGCCCATGGTGATGCCCTTATCGGCATCGTTCTCGCCGCCCTGCTCATTTTCGGCAACTGCCGCTTTATAAGCGTGTGCGCGGTTCATTAAGCCTTTGGCCGCCACGCAGGTCAACATCCACGACAGCTCCAAAATCTCCGGTACATCCGACTGCCGGTAAAACACCGCATTCGAAGTGTCCAGTCCTAATGCCAGCCAGCTGGCGGCAATTTCAAGGCTCGATTGCCTGACCCTGTCCGGTTCATGGCATTTAATCAGCGCATGATAATCGGCGAGGAAATAAAACGGCGTCACATTGGCGTCTTTGCTCGCGGCAATAGCCGGTCTGATTGCGCCGACATAATTGCCCAAATGCGGCGTACCGGTAGTGGTGATTCCAGTTAAAACGATAGCTTTACTCATTCGATAATACTCAGGGTTTCGTTTATTTAAGGGATGAAAGTCGGCAACAATATTACATTGTCCGCTTAATATCCAGTCGAACAGGGCAATTAACGACGGCGTTGCAAATCATACCCTATTATTGGGCATTTTATAGTAAACTTCGCCGCTAAAACCCATGCCGCTCCACTTGTGAGCATCAATTCGACAGGAGAAATAACATGCTGGGATATGATGAAAAACGTAGTTATATTCGAATGGAAATAGATTGTGACGTCACTTATAAACTTGCCGGTTCGGATGAATTGCACCAGGGCCGTTGTTCATCAATCAGCGGCGCCGGCGTTTCATTTATTGCCGACCGTATTTTTGAACCCGGTAAAGCCATGGAAATAAACGTTATCCCTAAAAATACAGTGACGCCATCGATGACCGCTTTTGTGGAAGTGATCAGAAGCACCCAACAAGATGACGGCAGCTACGAAATTGCCGCCAGCATAAAAAGCATCAAAGCGGATTGACCTTTCATTAAAATTTATTTTTTATTATGTATACGATTACCAAAGAGGTGTATTTTTGTTACGGACACCGGTTAATGAACCACCCCGGCAAATGCCGCAACTTGCACGGCCACAGTGTTAAGGCCTCCATTTCCATTGCGGCAGAGCAGCTTAACGATCAAGCCATGGTTTGCGACTTTGCCGACATTAGGGACTGCGTCGAGGCCTATATCGACCAACAGCTCGACCATAATTTTTTGTTGCACAAAGATGACCCGATTATTCCCATGCTCACGGCAAACAACGAGCGCTTTCTTGCCCTTGACGAACATCCCACGGCCGAAGTCTTGAGCAAAATGATTTACCGGCATCTTAAGCAATCGGGCTTTAACGTGACCCAGGTGGTGTTATGGGAAACCGCCAGCGCACACGCTTGTTATCAGGAAAACTGACCGACACCATGAGCTTTGTCAACCCGGTCAACAAATCCTTCTGCCTTGAACAAGTCTGCGAATCGAATTATCAGAAATTGCTGAAGCTCATCCCCGATTTGATGACCTTTGAAGAAACCGCCATCGGATTGGCGCCGCAGCACACCACACTGCATCTTGAAATCATTGAGCGCACGCCGTACACCTTGACCCTGGAACTTAGCCATTGCTTCCATAAAAATCAGCATGAACTTCTGGAACCGGCTGTCAGAATACGGCTTTATTTGGACGCGCAGCTGGCCGAGGTGTTGAGCGACCATGCCCGTGCCGGCGTGGCGCACGTTTTTAAAGACCCCGGTTTAAGCCGTGAAATCATGAATTACAAATGGCGGTTGAATTATTTCCTGCAAAAATGGCTCGACCACTGTTTAAAAAAAGACTATCTGTTCAGCGCCAATGCCCAAGCTCTGGCTTAAACGTTTTGCTGAACCCCGCCCATTCAAGCATTGTTTGCACATCGACCAGTTTGGGCTTAGGTTAAACAATGCGGGTCAAAACGGGATATCATCATCGAAATCATCATAATTCGATGGTGCTGGCGGCATGGCGGCGGGGCTGCTTTGCGCTGGCGAAGATGGGTTAGCCGGCCTTGTTGACGCGCCTGAATGGAAATCTTGCGGTTGCTCGTCGCTAAAGTTTGCTGTGCCGCCACTGCGGCTACCGAGCATTTGCATCTCTGAGGCAACAATCTCAGTGGTGTAGCGGTCTTGGCCATCTTGGCCCTGCCATTTACGTGTTTGTAACCGACCTTCTATATAAATCTGGCTACCTTTTTTTAAATATTCGCCCGCGATTTCAGCCAGCTTGTAGTTGCCAATATTAAAAAACACCACCCTATGCCATTCGGTTTCTTCTTTACGCTCATTGGTTTGTTTATCCTTCCAACGCCTTGAGGTTGCCAGGCGAATGGTGGTGACAGCGCCGCCGCTGGGCATGTAACGCACTTCCGGGTCGGCACCTAGATTTCCTATTAACATCACTTTATTAAGCATCAGTTTTCCCCCTCATTAAATTTATTCACAAACCGGCATATTGGTTAATCAATTGCTGCAATTGTTCCCTATCCAGCTGCTGATTATCCACTTTAAGATAAGCCACTGCCTCTTGGTAATGCGGCGTGATTTCTACCACGCCAACTATTTTTAGCATGTCGGCGACAAATTCTCTGGCCTCCTGTTCACCGAGTTGTTCCAGCGAGATCAGCAAATTGGCCACGTAACGCGGCTGCTTCATCCATAACGACAGCAGCAACCAGCTGGATGCGGCGGCAGCGCAAAACAGGAACACGGCAGTCACCCCGAATGCGCCGTTAAACCAGCCGCCCACCAGTCCGCCCATAAACAGGCCCATAAACTGGCAACTTGAATATGCGCCCATTGCCGTGCCTTTTAAATCGGCGGGCGCGGTTTTCGATATTAACGACGGCAAGGTGGCTTCGAGCAGGTTAAAGCCGCAAAAAAACAGCCACAAAAAGCCGATAATCCCGAACAGATTTTGATGCACTGCCGACAGCCCCAATTCAGCCAGCATCACTACGGCGATGGCGCCGATAAACACCTGTTTCATTTTGCGTTTCTTTTCCGCAATAATCACGAACGGCACCGCAAACGCCATTGAAATGACGAAAACCGGCAAATAAACCTGCCATTCATGACCAGCCAACAAACCCGCATTGCGCATTAATGAAGGCACTACGACAAAGATGGCCATTAAAATCAGGTGCAGGGTAAAAATGCCGTAATTTAGCCGCAATAAATCCGGATTTTTCAGCACCTGCAGCATGTCCTCGGGCACGACTTCGGCATCCCGGTGCAATTTTGATTGTTGCGGATCGGGCACGATATAAATAATCGTTAGGATAGCCAGTGCGGTGAGTATGGCGGTAACCCAAAAAACACTCTGCACGCCGCCGAAGCCTGAAATAACCGGCCCTGCGATGATGCCGACGCCAAATGATGCGCCGATGCTGATGCCAATCAGCGCCATGGCTTTGGTGCGGTGTACTTCCTGCGTCAAATCGGCCACTAAAGCCATAATGACGGCGGAAACTGCACCGGCGCCCTGAAAGGCTCGACCCACCAGAATGCCGTAAATGGTCGTTGATAAGGCCGCAATCACGCTACCGACCAAGAATAGCAGCAAGCCGATGATAATCATTTTTTTGCGGCCGAAACGATCGGATAACAAGCCGAAAGGGATTTGCAATAAAACCTGGGGCAAGCCGTAAATGCTCATCGCCAGACCAATCAGCGCGGGCGTTGAGCCTTCGAGCTGTTCGGCAAATAACGACAGCACCGGCAAAATCATAAACAGCCCCAGCATACGCAAGGCATAAGTCCCGGCTAAAGCCATAGTGGCGCGTTTTTCCGATGGCGTCATCGGGCTTGTAATGTCCTGCATTGTTGTCAAAACGAGCTTCTCCTTTAGAACAAAATGATCAAAAAATGTAAGGGTGCATCGCGCACCGTTTTCAAGAGCCAATAAAGGTAAGCGCTACATATAGTTTAATCGGTTAACTTTTCGACTTTTACAATTTTAAAGTATACCTTATTAGCCTTGTTGATTTTGCTTAGCCCGGAAAAGGCGGGCGTTTGATAATGGCCTTAAACATATTATTTTCCCGGTCATCAATAAATTCAATGTCAGGATATGCCGCCAGCGCCCGCACAATGCCGCTACCCAAACCGCGATAAGGTAAGATACGGCTGGCAAACGACACCAAAATCGGGTTGCGGATATTGGAATTGCCCAGCTTGATCTTGGCAACGGTAAGATTATTGGGCAAATGTCCGGGACTGATAATTTCTATCCTGTCCCTAAAAATCAATAGACGGATGGTTGCCGACACAAAGTAATCGCGGTGAATCAAGGCATTAGTCAGCAATTCTTCAAAGACGATCAGGGGGATTTCCAGCTCCCCGAGTGAATTTACGCTTTGACCCGCCTGTAGGTGATGCAGATTGCGTGTGATAAACCCCAGCGATTCCTTAAACACGTTCAGCATTTTTCCGCTCATATCCTGGCTATCCAGATAAATGCTGGTGTTGCTGTCGCTACCCGGAAAGACAACGGCTTTAACGATGAAAATCGGCAGATAAAAGCTGGGATTGCGGGTAAACAGCAAAGCGCCCGCCACATTAAAAACGCCATCTTGCATCAAGTTCATGTTTTCCAACAAAGTCGATAATGGCATGTCGAGTTTATCCAGTGCGGTGTTGAAGTGCTTTTGCAGAAACGCATCAAAATAGTCTTTATCTAACTCATTGATACCCAAGCCTTTGGCGGGTATTTCATCGCCATGCACCAAGTTGGCGGCCTGATACATGCGCTGAATTTCCTCGCGTGCGCTAACTTTTCGTTTATCCGAACCGCTTTTAACCCAGATCAAACCGTTGTTGTCCATGTACGGTTTGCTGATGCCTTGCGGTATCTGCACCACCATCACCAGACCGTTTGCTGTGGCAATGTTTTCGGTTTGTGGGTTGATGGGCGGACGGACTGATTGTGACGCCGCGTTAGCAACCAGCTGGTTTAAACGTCCGATGTCTTCTCGCGTCAGTCCGGCGTATGAACCGTCGTCATTGACCCCGATCAGGATAATTCCTCCCGAACTGTTGCAAAAAGCCACCATTTCAGCGGCCAAGGCATTAACATTGGTTACGTTGGACTTGAATTGGTGTTTCCCGTCTTCACCCCGGTCAATGATCGCCTGGAACTCTGTGTTGTTCATTTTCATCTCCATTTGGTCATCCGGCAGTACATTAGCCGTGAATCAGCAGAAAACTTGCGCTGAGCTTAATGGCGTGCATTATAACAAGCTTTATTTGTCGGATTCGCTCATTTCCGCTGATTAAGTAAACAGCGCTGTGATCTGCACTAAAAACTGTTCTGCGACCGATTTAACAGCAATGGCTGAAATTTGACCGACCCTAATCATGCCGACGACGCCGACCATAATCCAAAATACGTTCAGCAAAGTATAGGCGCTGTCTTTTTTAAGTATCGAACACCAGGAAAGTATCACCGCATCGGCGGTATTAAAGGCCCATACAAACAAAAACGGACTTTCCGAGCCCATCCAACTGACCAGGGAAAAGCTGAAAATGCGCATCAGCACACCTATCATTTCGACGAAGCGAATATATTTAAAAACAAATGAATTTAATATGTTGATCATTATTTAAAACCTGAGTGAGTGCCGTTTGTGTCCATTCGGTT
The DNA here is from genome assembly GCA_030684815.1 of Methylobacter sp. Lineage (GTDB taxonomy): Bacteria > Pseudomonadota > Gammaproteobacteria > Methylococcales > Methylomonadaceae > Methylobacter_A. Next base: position 20,200 of record JAUXXQ010000149.1, read on the forward strand.
TTGCTCGTATATTATGCGGTTGTTTAAATTGCCGGATTTAGTTAATGGATACGATCAGCATTCGTGGTGCCAGAACGCATAACCTGAAAAATATAGACCTTGATTTGCCCAGAGACACACTCATCGTGATCACCGGGCTGTCCGGTTCGGGCAAATCTTCGCTGGCTTTTGATACGATTTATGCCGAAGGCCAGCGCCGCTATGTGGAATCGCTGTCCACTTATGCCCGGCAGTTTTTGGCTATCATGGAAAAGCCCGATGTCGACCATATCGAAGGCTTGTCGCCCGCCATTTCCATCGAGCAAAAATCCACTTCGCACAACCCGCGTTCCACCGTCGGCACCATCACCGAAATCTACGATTATTTGCGCCTGCTCTATGCCCGCGCCGGTACGCCGCGCTGCCCCGAACATGGCGTGTCGCTGGAAGCGCAAACTATCAGTCAAATGGTTGATCATGTGTTGTCGCAGCCGCAAGATCAGCGCTGGATGCTGCTGGCGCCGGTGATTAACGAGCGTAAAGGTGAACATATACAATTGCTCGATGATTTACGCGCACAGGGTTTTATCCGCGCCCGCATCGACGGCACGGTTTACGATCTGGACGAGCCGCCGCTGCTGGACTTAAAAAAGAAACATACCATCGAGGTCATCGTCGACCGCTTTAAAATCCGCGACGACATCGCCTTAAGGCTGGCCGAATCGTTTGAGACCGCTTTGCGTATCGCCGACGGCATCGCCATTGCCGCTTGTATTGACGACGGCGATTTCACCGAACTGCTGTTTTCCGAACGCTACGCCTGCCCGCATTGCGGCTACTCGCTGTCCGAACTGGAACCGCGCATTTTCTCGTTCAACAATCCTAAAGGCGCGTGTCATAGTTGCGACGGCTTGGGCGTGCGCCAGCATTTTGATCCCGAGCTGATTATCCATAATCCCGACATCAGCCTTGCCGGTGGCGCGATTCGCGGCTGGGATAGGCGCAATGCTTATTATTACCAAATCATTTGTGCGCTGGCCAAGCACTATAACTTCGACCCGGAAGCGCCGTTTTCGGAGCTGTCCAAAATCCATCAGGATATTATCCTGTACGGCAGCGACCATGAAGAAATTGAATTCACCTTCATCACCGGCACCGGTTCCGCCAAGAAGAAACGCCATCCTTTTGAAGGCATTATCGCCAATATGGAGCGGCGTTATCACGAAACCGATTCGCCGATGGTGCGCGACGAGCTGGCCAAATATCTGTCGCAAAAAACCTGCAATGTTTGCGAAGGCGCAAGGCTGAATGTCTCGGCCAGAAACGTGTTTGTCGAGGATTTGCCGCTGCACCACCTGACCCGTTTCCCTATCCGTAAATCGCTGGACTTTTTTGCCCAGCTTCAACTGACCGGCAAACGCGGCGAAGTCGCGGTAAAAATCGTCAAGGAAATTCAGGAGCGGCTGGAGTTTTTGGTCAATGTCGGTCTCGATTATTTGACGCTGGATCGCAGCGCAGACACGCTGTCCGGCGGCGAAGCACAGCGCATACGCCTTGCCAGCCAAATCGGCGCGGGTTTGGTCGGGGTGATGTATGTGCTCGATGAGCCGTCGATTGGCCTGCATCAGCGCGACAACCAGCGCCTGTTAAACACCTTGTTCCGTCTGCGCGATTTGGGCAATACCGTGATCGTGGTCGAGCATGACGAAGATGCCATTCGCTCGGCGCAGCACATCGTCGACATCGGCCCTGGCGCCGGTGTGCATGGTGGGCGCATCATCGCCCAAGGCACATTGGACGATATTCTTAATAATAAGGACTCGTTAACCGGCCAATATTTGTCGGGGAAAATCGGCATCGCCGTGCCGGAAAGATTGACGCCAGCCAATAAAGACAAGCAAATCGTCATCCGCAATGCCCACGGCAATAACCTGAAAAATGTCGACATTAAATTTCCTATCGGCTTGCTGACCTGCGTCACCGGCGTGTCCGGTTCCGGCAAATCGACGCTGATTAACGATACTTTATATTGCCATGCGGCGCGTCTCATCAACCGCGCCGGCGTCATTCCCGCGCCCTGCGATGCGATTGAAGGGCTGGAACATTTCGATAAAGTCGTCGATATAGACCAAAGCCCGATTGGCCGCACACCGCGCTCGAATCCGGCCACGTATACCGGTTTGTTTACGCCGATACGCGAATTATTTTCAGCGACGCCGGAAGCGCGTTCACGCGGTTATACGCCCGGCCGCTTTAGTTTTAATGTCAAGGGCGGCCGCTGCGAAGCCTGCAAAGGCGATGGCGTGATTAAAGTCGAAATGCACTTTTTGCCGGATATTTTCGTCCATTGCGACAATTGCGCCGGTAAGCGTTATAACCGCGAAACGCTGGAAATCCGCTACAAAGGCAAAGCCATCAACGAAGTGCTGGACATGACCGTTGAAGATGCCGCCGCGTTTTTCAGTGCAGTGCCGGTGCTGGCGAAGAAATTACAGACCTTGGTTGAAGTCGGCTTGAGCTACATCACGCTGGGGCAGAATGCGACCACGCTGTCCGGCGGCGAAGCGCAACGGGTCAAACTCGCCAAGGAATTGTCCAAACGCGACACCGGCAAGACGCTGTATATATTGGATGAACCGACTACCGGCTTGCACTTCCATGACATCAAGCAATTGCTGAATGTGCTGCACACGTTGCGCGACCACGGCAACACTGTCATCGTCATCGAGCATAATCTGGATGTGATTAAAACCGCCGACTGGATTATCGACATGGGCCCGGAAGGCGGCGACGGCGGCGGCACACTGGTTGCAGAAGGTACGCCGAAACAGGTTTCCGAAAATAAGGCTTCGCATACCGGGATGTATTTGCAGCGTTTTTTTGAGCCGCTCTAATGGACGCTTTACCCTTTATCACCGCCCTAAGCCCACAAGGCGAATTTCAACTGCCGTTCCAGCCAGGCGCCACCTTGCGCGACATTTTAATCGCCGGTGGTTTGGGCTTGCGCTCTGCTTGTGCCGGCAATGCCGTGTGCGGGCAATGCCAGGTTCGGGTTCAAGAAAGCGCCACGATTCCTTTTACGTCAGGTGAAAAACGAAGGCTTTCCCCTGCACGGTTAAACGCCGGTTGGCGTCTGGCTTGCCAAATTACGCCGCTGGCTCCGTTGCATGCCAGCATTAAAACGCTGGCACCAGCCCAGCATTGGCGGGCGTTGCGCGATGATGAATACAGCTTTATAAGGCAACCGCCAGCGCTGCGGCCCAGTATGATGCGCTATGGAGTGGCGGTTGATTTAGGCACGACCCATATTCGTTTGACCTTGTGGGATGTGCGTGCTGGAAAACGGTTGGCCGGACGCATCGGCATTAACCCGCAGGCGAGTTATGGCGCTGATATTCTTAGCCGATTAACCGAGGCTGCGCGCTCCCGGCAAGTTGCAGACGCCATTGCCGTACTGGCTACGACTGCGATTGCTGAAGCGCTGCGTGATATGGCCTCGGCACTAGAAATCAATTTGCATGATATAGGCGAAGTGGTGATCGTCGGCAATACCGCGATGATGAGTTTGCTCTCGGGTAAAAATACCGCGTTGTTATTGAACCCTGACTATTGGACGCAATGTTTTTCTATACAGCCGGATGATCCGGCTTTATTCAATAAGGCATGGGCATTATCCGAGCAAGCGCGGATTCGATTTATTACGCCGCTGGGCGGATTCATCGGTTCGGATCTGTTGGCCGGCATTATCGCTACGCGCTTGACGAAACAACCTGCCGGTTCGTTGTTGATTGATTTTGGCACCAATTCAGAAATGGCTTTGTGGGACGGTAAAAGGTTAAGGCTGACCGCTACAGCAGGCGGCCCGGCTTTTGAAGGCTGCGGTATCAGTTGCGGCATGTCGGCCGAAGCGGGCGCAATTTATCGTTTAAGCTCCGGCCATGACTCCACTTTTAAACTCGGTGTGTTAGGCAAGGCTAAAGCCAAAGGCTTATGCGGCTCAGGCTTGGTCGATGCGGTGGCGTGGCTGCGGCATCAAGGCAAGCTGGATAAATTAGGACGCTATCCGGAGCGGGCTAACGAGGGTTTTGTCCTATCCGAAAGCGGTGGGCGGATTGTGTTAAAAGCGGCTGATATTGATGTTTTCCAACGCGCCAAAGCCTCGATTGGCGCTGGCGTGTGCTGGCTTTGTGAGCAAGCCGGGCTAGCGGTTTCAGATTTGGCTCGGGTTTATGCCTGCGGCGCATTTGGCGGTTTGCTCGATGTCAGCAACGCACAAGCAATAGGTTTATTACCGCCAGTGCCGGTTGAGAAGGTACAGCTTGAGCCTAATAGTGCGCTGGCAGGCTGCGAAGAATTATTGCTTTCAGCAGAAGCCGAGCGCCTTGTAGCGGCGGTGCTGGCTGTTGCTGAACTCTATAACATGGGCGAAGACAGTGCGTTTGAAAACCTGTTTGTGGAAAATCTTTATCTCCAAGCGATGCGGACATAGAATAAGTTCCATTTGTAACTATTCAGCATCTAAAAATGATTAAATAGAACACGGATGAAACGGATAATCACTGATTAAAAGCACGACATATTTTAAAAAACCGTGTAAATCCGCCCTATCTGTACCATCCGTGTTCTATTACCTTTTTCACTGAATGGTTATAATCACTGATTAAAAGCACGACATATTTAAAAAAAACCGTGTAAATCCGTCTTATCTGTGCCATCCGTGTTCTATTACCAGTTACCATTTAAAGGAGCATTCACCGTGTTGGATGATGTTATCAAAGCCTACAATGAGGCTGTTTTAGACACCGATAGGACGCGTGCCTTGCAAATCGTCTCGGATGCGGTCGCGCAAGGTGTCAGTCCCGAGGACATTGTGTTCAATGTGGTGATTCCAGGGCTTGACCTGATGGTTAAGGCGCTCAGCGAAGGTTTCGACACCAATCTTGCCCAGCATTTTATGACCTCGCAAATTGCGGCCAATGTCACCGAAAAAATGCTCGAATCGTTTCAGTCGCCACCGGAAATTATCGGCCATGTGGTCATAGGTTCTGCCGTGGGCGATTTACATACGCTAGGCAAACGCATTGTGATTGGCTGTCTTAAAGCGCAAATGATTGAAGTGATTGATTTGGGCGTAAATGTCCCGGCTGAAAGGTTCGTCAGCGAAGCGTTGGCACATAATGCGCAAGTGATTGGCGTATCGGCGATGATGGTGCATACCGCACGTGGCGAAAACGGCGCGATTAAAGTACGCCGCTTGCTTCAGGAACAAGGTCTGGAACATAAAATCAAGCTGGTTGTCGGCGGTGCGCCGTTTCGCTACGACCCTGAGTTATATAAAGTGGTGCAAGCGGATGCCTGGGCTGAAAATGGCGTGTCGGCACTTAAAGTTATTATGGATTGCATTCAGGAGGTAAAAAACAATGACCACGAGCATGGATAGGCTGGCAGCGGCTGCCAACGGTAAGATTATCGATCACATCCCGGTATTTTGTAATTTGCTCGATCAGGGCGCGCGCGAGCTGGGGTTGTCTATCGAAGACTATTTTTCCAAAGGCGAGCATGTTGCCGAAGCGCAAATCAAAATGCAGAAAAAATTCGGCCACGATAATGTCTGGAGCCTTTTTTATGTCGGCAAAGAGGCAGAATTATTCGGCTGCAAAAAAATATGTTACGCGACCGACGGGCCGCCTAATGTCGAAGATTACATCATTCAGAATTACGCTGATATTGAGTGTCTGCAAGTGCCGGATGACCTCAGCGCGCATCCTAAATTTGCCGAAACCGCAAAATGCCTGCAGATTTTAAAACGCGAAGTAGGCGGAAAAGTGCCTATTTGCGCTTATCTCACCGCCTCTATGTCACTGCCCGCAATTCTAATGGGCATGGAAAATTGGATGGAATTGCTGATGATAGGCCCTGTTGAGGTGCGTGATTTGCTGTTGGAAAAATGCTCGGATTTTTTTCGCAAAGAAATCGAAGCCTACCGCAACGCAGGCGCTGATATTCTGGTCTATGCCGACCCTTACGGTTCGACCGACATTATCCCCATGAAGTTGTTCAAAGACTTGTCGCTCAAATGGATGAAGCGCGATTTGGAGCCCGGCGGCCTAAACGGCGTGGTTTATTATGTCGGCGGGGCGAGGCTCAACAGCGTTGCCGATGAGGTGATCCGCGAGGTGGGCATACACGCTTATTATCCCGGCCCGCTGGATGATGTGACAGAATCCATGCGCATTATCAATGGCCGCGCCTTGTGCGCCGGGGTGATCAATGACATCAAGCTGCTCGACTGGACTCCCGGCCAGGTGCGCGAGGAAGTGCGGCGCATTGTGCAAGGGGGGTTGCAGGTGAACAATAAGTTCTTTTTCGGTACGGTAGTGATGCCTTACGGTATCCCGGAAGAAAATATTAAAGCCATGATTTTGGCGGCAAAAGAATTCGGACGCACGACTGATGGCTAAAAACCGTCTGTTGCTGGGTTGTGGCATTTTGGCAAAAGAAGTGCGTTATCTGATTGTAAAAAATGGCTGGCCTTTAGACACAGACTTCCTTGATTCGTCATTACATGTAAACTTTGAAAAATTGGCTACTGAGCTAGGAAAAGGGTTGGCGCGCAATCAGCACCGGGATATTATCGTGTTCTACGGTTGTTGCCATCCCCGTATAGAACAGATGCTAACAGACGCGCATACGTTTCGCACCGAAGGGCAAAACTGTGTGGAAATGTTGCTGGGGCGGGCGCTGTTTATGGACAAGCTCAATGCCGGCGCTTTTTTCTTGCTGGAAGATTGGGCACTGCGTTGGGATGATGCGATTGCCGCAACGTTTGGCAGCAATCCCGAAATCGTGCGCGAGATTTTCCAACTGTCCAACCAGTCGCTACTGTGTTTGCGCACGCCGTGTTCCGATGATTTTGAGCAACAGGCATTGGCTGTCAGCGAAAAAGTGGGTCTGCCGGTAGAGTGGATGGATGTAGGGCTAGAACATTTAGAAAAGGTTCTGCAGCAGGCTGTCACAACTAAAATTAAGCCATGAAATTAAAAAGTCTTTTTCAGGAAATCGCCTAAGTAGTTATGATGAAACAAACAGAACAAACCTTACGCGATAACGAAATGCGCTTGCGCACCTTGGCCGATAATCTGCCGGATAGTTATCTTTATGAATTCACTTACCAAGACGGTAAGCCGCATTTTATCTATCTCAGCTCTGGCGTTAAAAAATTACACGGCATTAAAGCGGAAGAGGCGCTTCAGGATGCGTCGTTATTATTTAAGCAAATAGACCCCGACCTCTTACCCGCTTATCTTGAAGCCGAACAAGTCAGTCAGCGCGATATGACCGATTTCTCGATGGATTTGCAGTTTCAGTGTTCGCCGAGGGAATGGCGCTGGATCCGGATGCACTCCCATCCGCGCAAACATGATAACGGTCAAATCATTTGGGATGGCATCGCAACCGACATTACCGACCACCACTTGTTTCAAGTTGAGATTAACCGCTTGGCGCAAGCAATAGAACAAAATCCTATCGGCATACTGATCACCGATACACAAGGCGTACCTTGCTTTACCAATCAGGCTTACACGCATATTACCGGTTATCAGTTCGCAGACATTTATGCAAAACCGTTGCGCGAGTTAATGCCCACTGAAATGACCGATACCGAGTTTGACCAACTCAACGCATCGTTGGCAATAGGCAAGCCTTGGGCGGGCATTTTAAGAAACCGCCATAAAAAAGGGCAATGCTATTGGGAGCAACTTAACGTGTCGCCGGTTTATGACGACACCGGCGTAGCCAGTCATTACCTTTATTTATGTGCCGACATCACCGAAAACAAAAACGCTGAAGAAGAATTGCGGCGTTACAAAAATCATTTGGAAGAACAAATACAAGAACGCACCACTGAGTTGGTATTGGCGCGCGACGCCGCTGAGGCGGCAAATCGCGCCAAGAGCGTATTTCTGGCTAATATGAGCCACGAACTGCGCACACCGCTGAATGCTATCCTTGGTTTTTCTAACCTGATGCGCAAAGATGACAGCATTTCCGAAACCCAATTGATTAACCTCAACATCATTAACCGCAGCGGCGAACACTTGCTGACGCTGATTAACGAAGTGTTGGAAATGGCAAAAATCGAAGCGGGACGGGTGCAGTTGGAGAACCAGGCTTTTGATTTGGGCGGCATGATGCGCGATGTGATTGACATGATGCAGATCCGCGCCCAAGAAAAAGGGCTGCGCCTGATACTTGACCAATCCTCCGAATTCCCGCGTTATATTGAAGGGGACGAAGCGCGCTTACGTCAGGTGTTAATTAATCTAGTCGGCAATGCGGTCAAATTTACTAAACAAGGCGGCATTACCCTGCGTTTAGGGGTCAGAAAAAATGCCACTGCGCATTTGTTAATCGAAGTTGAAGACACGGGAACGGGGATTGCTGTTGAAGACCAGGCACTTATTTTTGAGCCCTTCATCCAGGTGGGCAAGTATGGCGTCAATCAGGGCTCAGGGCTTGGCTTAGCCATTACCCGCCAATTTGTACACTTAATGGGCGGCATACTGAGTGTTAACAGCACCTTGGGCAAAGGCTCGTCCTTTCTGGTTGATGTGCCGTTGGTCGTGGCCAATCCAGCCGATATAGCCAATTCTGACGACATCACTAAAGGCAATGTAGTAGGCTTGGCCGCTAACCAACCCACCTACCGTATTCTTATCGTTGATGACCAACTGGAAAATCAGTTATTGCTGAGCAAGTTGATGGAGATAATTAACTTTCCGATAAAAACCGCCGACAATGGCGCGCAAGCCATTGAGCTATTTCAAAGTTGGCAGCCACAGCTGATCTTCATGGATAGCCGGATGCCAGTGATGGGGGGGATAGAAGCCAGTCGGCGCATTCGCCAGTTACCCGGAGGTAAGGACGTGAAAATAGTCGCCGTTACCGCCTCTATTTTCATGGAACAACGGGATGAATTGCTCAAGGCCGGGATGGATGATTTTATCCGCAAACCCTATCGTTTCAATGACATTTATGACAGCTTGAGCCGGTTGCTCGGTGTACAATACGCCATCGAGTCAATGCCCGACGAGATAGTGGATGAAGGCCCCGTACTCACTTCGCCCCTGCTGGGCGTCTTGCCTTTGGCTTTGCGCATTGAGTTGAGAGAAGCCTTGGAAAGTTTGGACAGCGAGCAGATTGCAACGGTTATTGCCCGTATTAAACCGATTGATGTGAAATTGTATAAGACACTGAACCGCCTAGCAGAAAATTTTGATTATCCTTGCATCTTAAAAGCATTAGGCGATGTTCAAGCCTGAATATAACTATTACTTAATAACATGGAAAACCTTGCATGACCGTAAAAGGGCATATTCTTGCAGTCGATGACACACCTGCGTCGCTAAAATTATTGACTGACATTCTAAAAGAAGAAGGTTATGAAGTACGCTCAGCCATTAGCGGGGAACTCGCGTTGCATTCAGCTATGCGCAACCCGCCTGACTTGGTCTTGCTTGATATTCGGATGCCGGAAATGGATGGCTATGAAGTGTGTAGGCAGCTCAAAGCCAATATTGAAACACGCGATGTGCCGGTGATTTTTGTCAGCGCCGTATCAGCCACCGATGAAAAAGTGTTGGGTTTTGAAATAGGCGCGGTGGATTTTGTCACTAAACCTTATCAGCGCAGCGAGTTGCTGGCGAGGGTGCGCACCCATCTGGAACTGAATAACCTACGGCACAACTTAAAAGATTTGGTTATTGAGCGCAGTAGCGAGTTGATTGAAAGTGAAAGAAAACTCCGGATGAGCCTGGTTGACTCCATTTCAGCCATTGCCTCCGTGGTCGAAATGCGCGACCCCTACACCGCAGGCCATCAGCGCCGCGTTGCCCAAATTGCCGTTGCCATCAGCAAACAATTGCAGCTACCCGAGGATAGGATTGAAGGGGTGCATTTGGCCAGCGTGGTGCATGATGTGGGCAAGATAAAAGTGCCCGCAGAAATACTCAGTAAACCTGGGCGGCTCACCATCAATGAATTCAATCTGATTAAGGAACATTCACAGACCGGCCACGACATCCTCAAATCTATCGATTATCCCTGGGAAATTGCGGAAATTGTTTTGCAGCATCATGAGCGCCTCGATGGCTCGGGTTATCCCAATGGCTTAAAAGGCGATGAAATTTTGCTGGAAGCGCAAATTATTGCGGTTGCCGATGTTGTCGAGTCAATGATGTCACACCGCCCTTATCGCCCAGGACTGGGCGTCGATGCCGCATTAGAAGAAATTTTCTTGCACCGTGGCGGTTATTTTAATGCCGATGCCGTTGACATTTGCATTAAGCTTTTCCGAGAACACGGGTTTAGGCCATCGGCTTGAGGTGTTTTTCCTGAAAAAAAATGTCCACGAAAAGCAAAAATTGCTGATGGTCGTTGACAATGACCATGGTCTCCCTTTTAAGAGGTGTTGCATTTATTATATGAATTCAAGCATGAAGAATAGGTTTGATTTAATTATTTTCGATTGGGACGGCACGCTGGTCGATTCGATAGACTGGATTGTGCATTGTCTGCAAACGGCTGGCGAGCAATGCGGTTGCGGTATTCCTGAAGCGCAGGCGGCAAAAGATGTGATCGGTTTGTGCATCAGTAACGCCTGCAGCACACTATTTCCGGGCGTTGACGAGGCCACCTTGACGCGCTTGGTGGCGTGTTACCAGCAAACGTATGCCTCGCGGCAAGCAGGTCGGGGCGATTTATTCCCCGGCGTTTACGAGATGTTGCTGGAACTGAAACAATCCGGTTATCAGCTGGCCGTTGCCACCGGCAAAACCAGAGCCGGGTTGCAAAAGGCATTGCAGGCGACCGCGACGGAAGATTTATTCTGTATCACCCGTTGCGCCGATGAGACGGCATCAAAACCGGATCCGCGCATGGTGCATGAAATTATCCATCATACCCAGGCGGCAAATGAGCGGACTTTGTTGGTCGGTGATTCGACGCATGACTTGCAAATGGCGCTGAATGCCCAAATATCGTCGATAGCGGTGTCGTGCGGGGCGCATCCTGAACAGGTGTTACAACACTATAAGCCGTTGTTGTGTTTACAGCAGCCGACGGAATTACTGAATATTATGAGAGGTTAAAGCATGGACAACCAGAACAAAACAGAAGCCAGTCATGAAACCGGCTGGGAGCGTGGGGTCATTGAAAAACTGGCATTGGCCGCTGTCACTGAACAAAGAAGTGCGCGGCGTTGGAGCGTTTTTTTTAAGAGCCTGATGTTTGTATATTTGCTGGCGATATTCGGCGTCGCCGTGTATCCGAAAATCAGCCAAAATATCGGCGCTGACGGCAAGCATCATACGGCGGTCATTGACGTGGTTGGCATGATTGCCGAAGGCCAGAATGCCAATGCCGACAGCATTATCGAGAGCCTGAGGAATGCAGTCAAAGACGGGAAGACCAAAGGCATCATTTTGCATGCCAATTCGCCGGGGGGCAGTCCGGTGCAGTCCTCTTACGTTTACGAGGAGATCAGGAAAATAAAGCGGGATCGCCCTGAGTTGCCGATTTATGCCGTTGTCAGCGATATTTGTGCATCGGGTTGTTATTATATTGCCTCCGCCGCCGACAAGATTTTTGTCAATCCGGCCAGTTTGGTGGGTTCTATCGGCGTGCTAATGGATGGCTTCGGTTTTGCCGATGCCATGGAAAAAATGGGTATAGAGCGTAGGTTACTGACAGCGGGCGCACATAAGGCCATGCTCGACCCTTTTGTACCGAGTAAAGAAGAAGAAACACAGTATATACAAGGCCTGTTAAATCAGGTGCACCAGCAATTTATTGGTGCAGTTAAAGCCGGGCGCGGCGACCGCCTTAAAGAAAGCCCCGACATGTTTTCAGGCTTGGTTTGGACTGGCGAAGCCGGTATAAAGCTAGGTATTGTTGATGCTGTCGGCAATCAGGACAGTGTCGCTAAGGAACTGATCGGCGCTGAAAAACGGGTGGATTTTAGTCGGCAGGAACATTTGCTCGATAAGCTTGCAGGCAAGCTCGGCGCTTCTTTCGGGCAAGCGTTTAGCAGCATGGCTCAAGGCTTGTTGTTGCGTTAAAGGTTCAGCACAGGTTCAGAGGTGCGGGGTAAAATCCCGTTTCCCCTGGCAATAGGACATAAAGTTCTATTTTAGTCATTACAGTGTGTGCCCAGATAGTTTGGATTGCCCATGAAAAATTTGCTTAAAGCCGTTTTAATCGCCCTGTTTTTTTCCAGCAGTTGTTTGGCAAGCATCAGTTTGGACGAAGCGACCCAGCAAATCATCGAAGGCACCTACAATAAAGTGTTGGGCGCGCAAACAGAAATCATCAACGGCAAAGCCGTACATATTATTAAAGTCCTCACCCCTGATGGCCGTATCCGCTATTACAAAATCGATGCGGAAAGCGGCCAATTAGTCAGTTAAACCCACGTCCACACCCATTTAAAATCATGCGCATTCTTGTTGTTGAAGATGAAGTGAAGCTCTGCGAGCAAATTCAGCAGTTTTTTGCTGATAAAGGTTTTGCCGTTGATACCGCCAATACCGGCCGCGACGGCTATTATATGGGTAAGGAATACCCGATTGATGCGGCGGTGGTTGATATTGGCCTGCCTGATTTTTCCGGCATCGAGCTGATCAGGCGGCTGCGTAAAGACAAGGTGACCGTGCCCATTCTGATTTTGACCGCGCGTAGCCGTTGGCAGGAAAAGGTCGAGGGCTTGGAAGCCGGAGCCGATGATTATCTGGTCAAACCGTTCCATTATGAAGAGTTGCTGGCGCGGATTAACGCCTTGATCCGGCGTTCTGTCGGCGCGGCGCATCCGGTCTTGACCCACGACAATATCGAACTGGACACCGTCGCGCAGGAAGTCACCGTGTCCGGCGTCAGGCTGGATTTGACCGCGTATGAATACAAGGTGTTGGAATATTTGATGTTCCGTAAGGGCGAAGTGATTTCCAAAGCGGTGTTGACTGCCCACATTTATGACGAAGATTTTGACCGCGACAGCAACGTGCTGGAAGTGTTTATCGGGCGCTTGAGAAAGAAACTCGACCCCGATGGCAGCCGTAAACCCATCGAGACCTTGCGCGGACGCGGTTATACCATTCATGCCCGGCGCGATTAGATGATTTTTAGGGGCTATTTTCAGGTTTTTGTAGGAGTAAAACAGCTTTAGCTGTTTTACCTCCAATAGCTAAAGCTATCGGACTCCAGTGTAAATGTTAAAAGAAATAGGCTCTAAGCGTGGGAACGAGATGAAAAACAATGTCCTTCGTGCTCTTTGTGTTCTTCGTGGTAAATAAAATGCTTTCTTCAGCACCGAAAATGAACAATAAGTCGCTTACTACCGGGCAAAATTATCTGGACATTAATATCGCCACCCAGCAATTGACGCTGTATGCGGGCGAAAAGGCGCTGCTGCATTATCCGGTTTCCACCGCCAAAAACGGTGCGGGTGAACAAAAAGGCAGCGAATGCACGCCGACTGGCTGGCACACAATTAGGGCTAAAATCGGCGCAGATCAACCATTGAATGCGGTTTTTGTCGGCAGGCGCGCTACCGGTGAAATTTACAGCGCCGATTTGGCTACACACTATCCGCAACGCGACTGGATATTGACCCGGATTCTCTGGCTGGGCGGACTGGAGCCGGGCAGGAACCGTTACGGCGAGGTTGACAGCAGTTGGCGTTATATTTATATCCACGGCTGCCCCGATCATTTAATGGACGGCAGGCCGCAGTCGCACGGCTGCATCCGGATGCGCAATGCCGATGTGCTGGATTTGTTTAATCGAATTGACGTTGGGATTAAAGTTTATCTTCATGAATAAGGTTTTTTTTGTCGGCATAAAGGGGCTGAAATGGCGCGCATCATTTTAGGTGTGGAATACGACGGCAGCGGTTTTTCAGGCTGGCAGTGGCAAACCCATCAGCGCAGCGTGCAGCAGGTATTGGAACAGGCTTTGTCGAAAGTCGCCAACCATCCCGTTACCGTGCAGTGCGCAGGCCGCACCGATAGCGGCGTTCATGCACTAGAGCAGGTGGTGCATTTCGATGCCAAAACCGAACGTGACCTTCATGCCTGGATGCTGGGCGGTAACAGCAACCTGCCCGATGATGTCCGCATTACTTGGGTGAAACCGGCAGTGGCTGATTTCCACGCCCGCTACAGCGCCATTGCCCGTTTTTACCGTTATGTCATTTTGAACCGGCCAATCAAGTCGGCGTTATTGCGCAATCAGACGACTTGGCAGCATCATCCGCTGGACGCCGATAATATGCACCGGGCGGCGCAATATTTGATTGGCAAACATGATTTTTCTTCGTACCGGGCGCAAGGTTGCCAGTCGAAAAGCCCGTGTCGGCAGATGTACTTTATTGATGTTTATCGCGAAGACGATAGGGTGATTATTGACCTGTCCGCCAATGCTTTTTTGCATCATATGGTCAGGAATATTGCCGGTGTATTGATGGATATAGGCGCGGGCAAACAGCCGCTAAACTGGACTCAGGAGTTGCTTGAGGTGAAAAGCCGCAAACTGGGCGGCATCACTGCGCCGCCTGACGGCTTGTATTTGGGCGCGGTTTATTACCCTGAGCACTACGGCATTGGCAAGCATCCGGTATTTGATAAACTGCCGGCTGATGCTAGGCGGCATGATTAACCAATATTACAACCTGCTTGCTTCTTTGCAATTGTCCAAATATCAAGTAGATTGTCTACCTTTTTGACATCCTCCCCCAGCTAAAGCAAGGGGATTCCTTAGTGCAGCCCTCCATGCCCGAAGGGGACGACTCTGAAAATCGTCTTACTTCACGCCATCTCAGTGTGAACCTGATGGCAGGAGATACGCAGCAACAGCGCACCCAACGGAGAGAACAATAGATGAATAAGCAAAATAAATTAATGGCATCCTTACTCCCCCACCTAAAGGAAGGGGCTTTACGGACTTTTTTGGTAAATAATAGCGATGATCGATATGAATAACTTTTTGTCTTTTCAAGTCCATGGTGGAGCCGATCACGGTGGCGGCGTTGCTGACAGCGTTGCGGGTCTGCTGACTTTTTTTGAGGGGCTATCAGCTCAGGATTCTTCGGATATTTTTTCGGACTTAATGCCGGGTATTGCCGCTATGGATAATATCCATCCGGTGCTGGTGCATTTTCCTATTGCCTTTTTATCGGCCTTTTTTGTTTTAGATCTGATTGCTACGCTGGCAAAAAAACAGCAGTGGCGCGATGTCGCCAGTTGGATGTTGTATTTGGGCGCTGTTGCCGCTGTGTTTACGGTGATTGCAGGGTTCAATGCAGCAGGTTCAGTGGCGCATGGCGGGGAAGTTCATCCCATTATGGAACGGCATAAGGATTTTGGCATTGCAGTGCTGTGTTTGGCGATTTTTTTGTCAATCTGGCGGGCGCTCAGTGGTGGCGTGATTCAGGGTATCGCTAACGGATTTTTTCTTGCCCTTGCGGCTGCGATGTTTATAACCATGATACTGGGCGCTGATTTAGGCGGCTTGATGGTTTATCAGCATGGCGTGGCGGTTAAGTCGCTTCAGATTGAAGTGCCAGGCGTTCATCAGCATGAACAGGGGGGTGAGCATGTTCATGAACAGGGGCACGATCATCAGCACGGCCATGACCATGACCACGCGCATTGATGCGATAACCGGGATTGAGCTGAATGCTAAGCCGCATTATTTTATGGTATCCTACGCGGCTAACTTTTTTTGGTTAAATTCTCATATCACTTTATGCGAACTCGCGTTAAAATTTGCGGCTTTACCCGTGTTGAAGATGCCGTTTGTGCGGCGCGCTTAGGCGTCGATGCCATCGGCTTGGTGTTTTATCCGCCCAGTCCAAGGCATGTTGATATTGGGCAGGCGATTAAGATTGTTAATGCGCTGCCCGCCTTTGTTTCGATCGTCGCCTTATTTGTCGATGAACAGGCATCGCGGATACGCGAAGTGTTGGCGCAGGTGCCGATAGATTGCTTGCAATTTCATGGCGATGAACCTGCCGATGCTTGCAGGCTTTACGGCAAGCGTTATATGAAAGCGGTGCGGATGCAGGAGGGCATTGATATTCCAGCGTTGGCGCAGCATTATCACGATGCGTCAGCCTTGTTGCTGGATGCGTATCACCCGGGAGAAAAAGGCGGTACAGGCAATCAATTCGACTGGAACAGGATTCCCGCCCATTGCGCTTTGCCGCTGATACTGGCGGGCGGTTTGGATGCAGATAATGCCAGGCAGGCAGTACAGACGGTAAGACCCTATGCGCTGGATGTGAGCAGCGGCGTGGAGGCGGAAAAAGGGCTAAAGGATGCGCTGAAAATGGCGGCATTTATAGATGAAGTTAACGAGGGTGACAGAATAATAATATGACAGAAAAATATAATATGCCCGATGAACGGGGGCACTTTGGCCCTTATGGCGGAATGTTCGTCGCAGAAACTTTGATCCCACCGATTCAGGAGTTGAATACGGCGTATCAGCAGTATTTGCAAGATCCTGAATTCATCGCGGAACTCGATGCTGATTTGCAGCATTATGTAGGCCGACCTTCGCCTTTGTATCATGCCGAACGCTGGAGCCGTGAGCTTGGTGGCGCGCAGATTTATCTGAAACGCGAAGATTTAAACCATACCGGTGCGCATAAAATAAACAATACCATCGGTCAGGCTTTATTGGCCAAACGCATGGGCAAAACCCGCATTATTGCTGAAACCGGCGCAGGCCAACACGGTGTGGCGACAGCGACGGTTGCCGCAAGGCTGGGATTGGAATGCGTGGTTTACATGGGCGCAGTCGATGTGGCGCGTCAATCGTTAAATGTGTATCGGATGAAGTTGTTGGGCGCAAAAGTTGTCGCCGTTGAATCAGGGTCAAAGACCTTGAAAGATGCGTTAAATGAAGCGCTCAGAGATTGGGTGACTAATGTCGACAACACTTTTTATATTATCGGCACGGTAGCAGGCCCGCATCCTTATCCGGCGATGGTCAGGGATTTTCAGACCATTATCGGCCGCGAAGCTAAACAGCAATGTTTGGCGCAGGTCGGACGTTTGCCGGATGCATTGGTTGCTTGTGTTGGCGGCGGTTCCAATGCCATCGGCTTGTTTTATCCGTTTATTGACGATCGTTCCGTTAAAATAATCGGGGTCGAAGCAGCGGGTGACGGCGTTGAAACCGGCCGTCATTCGGCGCCTTTATGTGCAGGCCGTCCCGGCGTACTGCACGGCAACAGGACTTATCTGATGGAAGATGACGACGGCGAAATCATCGAAACACATTCGATTTCGGCGGGTCTGGATTATCCGGGCGTAGGCCCCGAACATGCTTGGCTGAAAGATACCGGCCGCGCTGAATACGTCAATATTACCGACACCGAGGCGATGGCAGGTTTTCATGCGCTGACCCGAATGGAAGGTATTATCCCGGCGTTGGAATCAAGCCATGCGATGGCTTACACCATGAAGCTTGCGCCCACTATGAGCAAAGACGAAATTATCATTGTCTGCCTGTCCGGTCGCGGCGATAAAGACATGCAAACGATAGCGCAACGCGAGGGGATAGAACTATGAGCCGATTAGCCGCTACCTTTGAAGCCCTGGCTGAATCAGGGCGCAAGGCCTTAATCCCGTTTATCACCGCAGGCGATCCGAAACCGGATTTCACCTTGCCGATGATGCATGCGATGGTTGAGGCTGGTGTCGATGTGATCGAATTGGGCATCCCGTTTTCCGATCCGATGGCGGACGGGCCGGTTATCCAACGCGCCAGCGAGCGCGCTTTGGCTCATAAAATGAGTTTGCGCCGCACCTTGACCATCGTCAGCGAATTTCGGCGAACTAACCAACATACGCCGGTGGTGCTGATGGGTTATGTCAACCCGATTGAAGCCATGGGCTATGAAGATTTTGCCAATGCCGCGCAACGTGCCGATATTGATGGCGTGTTGACGGTCGATTTGCCGCCGGAAGAAGCCGAAGAATGCAGTGCCTTGTTGAAGGCGCGCGGTATTGATCCGATTTTCCTATTGGCGCCGAATAGCAGCGACGAGCGTATTAAAAAGATGGATGCTGTGGGTTCAGGTTATCTTTATTATGTGTCGCTGAAGGGCGTGACCGGTGCCGGGCATTTGGATGTCGTCGATGTCGAAAACAAGCTCAATCAAATCAGGGGCAATACCGGTTTGCCGGTGGCTATCGGTTTTGGTGTCAAAGACGCACAAACGGCCAAGACTGTCGCCGGATTAGGTGATGGCGTGGTGGTCGGCAGCGCCTTGATCAGCAAAATCGAAGCGAACCTGGATGACCAGGAACGCGCCAAACAAGACATTATTAAATTATTGACTTCCATGCGCCAAGCCATGGACAGTGTTTAAAATATATTGCTGAAATACCATAGGGCATACGCATGAGTTGGTTTGAGAAGTTAATCCCGTCAACAATCAGGACGGAAGGGTCGAGCAAAAAAGGCACTGTGCCCGAAGGTTTGTGGAACAAGTGCCCTAGCTGTAATGCGATCCTTTACAATACGGAACTGGAAAGAAATTTCAGTGTTTGCCCAAAATGCGAGCACCACATGCGCATTTCTGCCAGAACCCGCCTGACGATGTTTCTTGATGAAGGCGGCCATGAAGAAATCGGCAAACAGGTTAAGCCGGTTGATCCGTTAAGGTTCAAAGACAGCAAAAAATATAAAGACCGCATCACCCAGGCACAAAAACAAACCAAAGAAAATGATGCGCTGGTGGTGATCAAAGGCCAGCTAAAAGGCCGCGATATTGTGGCTGCCGCGTTTGATTTCGGTTTTATGGGCGGCTCTATGGGTTCCGTGGTCGGCGAAAAATTCGTCCGGGGCGTCAATAAGAGCCTAGAACTGGGTGTGCCGTTTATTGTCTTTACCGCCAGCGGCGGTGCGCGTATGCAAGAATCGCTGTTTTCCCTGTTTCAAATGGCGAAAACCAGTGCGGCATTGGCCAAATTATCCGATGCCGGTGTGCCCTATATTTCCTTCATGACCGACCCGACCATGGGCGGCGTTTCCGCCAGTTTGGCCATGCTGGGCGATATTAATGTGGCTGAGCCTAACGCCTTGATTGGTTTTGCCGGCCCCCGCGTCATCGAGCAGACTGTCCGCGAAAAGCTGCCGGAAGGCTTCCAGCGTAGCGAGTTTTTGCAAGAGCATGGCGCCATCGACATGATTATCGACCGGCGTGAAATGCGCGATAAAATAGCGGCTGTTTTGGCAATACTCATGGCTGGCAGGGAGGTAGCACCGCCAAAAATACCGGTGGCCACTTCATTGATAGGGGCGGAAACCAACGTCGCCGAGGCCATTCAAATCACCATCGATGATGCCCCGCATCAGCCGAACCAGGAAGCCTGACACACAGCGAATGATGCATTTTGATTCGCTACAAGGTTGGCTGGCGTGGCAGGAAAGCTTACATCCTTTAGTCATTGATTTGGGCTTGGAGCGGGCGGCGCAGGTTTTTCAAGCACTGAACCCTGATTATGCAAAACCGCCAACCCTTACCGTTGGCGGCACCAATGGCAAAGGCTCATCGGTTGCCTATCTTGAAGCCATTTATACAGCGCAGGGTTATCGGGTAGGCGCTTATACCTCGCCGCATATCCTGAAATATAACGAACGGATAAAAATAGACGGCAAACCGGTGTCGGATGAGCTGATTTGTGCGGCCTTTGCCCGCATCGAAGCGGTACGCGGCGACACCTCATTAAGCTATTTTGAATTCGGCACTTTAGCGGCATTGGACATATTTTACCGCGCCGGGGTTGACGTGCAGTTGCTTGAAGTCGGTTTGGGCGGAAGATTGGATGCGGTCAATATTATCGATCCCGATGTGGCGTTGATTACCAGTATCAGCATCGACCATGTCGAATGGCTGGGCGGCACCCGGGACGCCATCGCACGGGAAAAAGCCGGTATTTTTAGGGCTGGAATGCCCGCCATTACCGGTGATCTGGAACCTCCTGAATCATTAATACAAAGCGCCATTGAGAAAGGCACGTTATTGTATTGTATCGGTAAGGATTTTGCTTATAGCCAGCAGGAAACAGGATGGGACTGGTTTTTTGAAGGCCAGCAGCTGCGGGACTTACCGAAGCCGGGTTTAAAAGGCGAGCATCAGTATTGCAATGCAGCTGCGGTTATTTTGGCCGTCAGCAAAATGGAGGCGCTACTGCCGGTCAGTGAGGCATCAATCAGGCATGGGTTGAAAAATACCCGTTTAGCCGGACGCTTCCAGCTGATTGATGGGAAAATTCCGGTGCTGCTGGACGTCGGGCATAATCCGCAGGCAGTCAGAACCTTGGCTGACCATGTGACAGCCATGTTTCCCGGTAAGCGCATTCATGCTGTCTTTTCGATGATGAAAGATAAAGACATTGCCGGCGTCCTTGAGATTATGAATGGCGTTGTTTACGACTGGTTTTTTGCGCCGTTGGCAAATCCCCGGGCAGTGACGGAACCGGTCATGCGGGAGATTTTTTCACAAAGCCCGGTGTCCCGAGTTTCTTTCGGTTTTGCTGGTTTTGCCGACGCGTTTTCTGCGGCAAAAAATCAGTCACGGGAAGGCGATTTGTTATTGGTTTTTGGATCTTTCTTTTTGGTATCTGAGTGCTTGGTTGAATTTGAGAATAAGTGAGTAGACGAAATGGATCATGAATTAAGACAACGTTTGATAGGGGCTGTCGTGGTGACGGCGCTGTGTGCAATTTTTATCCCCATGCTATTTGATGATCCAGTTGACAACAGCGGCCAATTGGTCAGCGAACTGAGCATTCCGGCACCCGTTGATGCGGCTCAGATTTTAAGGCCGATTGAGATGGAGCCGTTATCCACTGATAGTGTTGAGCGTTACGAAATGGCTGAACCTGAAGGCAGCCAATTAAAACAGGGGGGGGCTTCCGGGGAAGGCCTATATGCCGAATCGGCAGGTTATGATGATTCCGGTGAGGACGAATTTGCTGAACCTGCGCCAAAATTGCCTGCAAAAAGACCGGTGGAGCAAGCTGTACCGGCAAAAGCCACACCTAAAGCAGCGGTTAAAGTTGAAGAACCTGTGGCGGCGATAAAAAAACAGCCGCAGCCAGTTAAGGATACCGAAGCGAAACCAAGCGCTACCGCGAAAAAGATAGCGGAGGCTATAGCCGAACCGAAAAAACCGGTTGTGGAAGCGAAAGCACCTACAAAATTGGAGCGCTGGTATATTCAATTGGGCAGTTTCAGTAAGAAAGAAAATGCCATGTCGCTGTGGAATAGCTTGCATGACCAAGGTTTACCGGTGTCACTGGATACGGTTAAAACCGATAAAGGTACTGTGTACCGGCTTCGGATTGGCCCTGAACTAGATAAGAAAAAAGCGGCGGCGATGAAGTCAAGGTTGGATAAGCAAAATATTGACGCCATCCTGCTTGCCGAGTAACGGCCTAAGTCACGGCATGATTTGGGTAGATTTCACCCTGGGCGGGGTCATTTTTATTACCCTGGTCATCGGGGCGTTACGCGGGTTTATTAAGGAAATTTTTTCGTTGCTGTTCTGGCTGCTGGCAAGCTGGGTGAGCTTGACGTTTAGCCATGCGTTTTCGTTTTTTCTGCCGCTTGCCATCCATCAGCCAGCAACCAGACTGGCCGCCTCTTTTATCGCTTTGTTTGCCATCACCTTGGCTTTGGGCGGTTTGATCGGATTTTTATTGGGTGCGTTGGTTAAAAAAAACCAACTGGACTTTATCGGCCGCTTCGGCGGCATGGTAAGCGGTTTGCTTCGCGGCATTATTGCTGTTCTTGCCGTGATTACAGTGGCAGGGTTTACACCTTTGCCCAACGATTCCTGGTGGGACAAATCAGTTTTGATTCCACCTGTCCAATCGCTCGCGCTCTATTTGCGGGGTCATGTGCGATCAGACCCGGCGCGGCTGACCGCGACTTCTTCCGTTACTTCCTACAAAACAATACAGGTTAAAAAATAATGTGTGGTATTGCTGCTATCGTTTCTCATCAGACTGTTAATCAGGATTTATATGATGCCCTGACAGTATTGCAACACCGAGGCCAGGACGCTGCGGGCATCGTCACTTGCGAGGGCGGACGGTTGCATTTGCGCAAGGAAAACGGCTTGGCCCGCGATGTCTTTACCAATGCCCAAATGTTAAGGCTAAAAGGCAATATGGGGATTGCGCATGTCCGTTATCCAACGGCGGGCTGCACCAGTTCTGCTGAAGCGCAGCCTTTTTATGTGAACTCCCCTTTTGGCTTGACGCTGGCGCACAACGGCAATTTGACCAATACCGAAGAGCTAAAAAAAGCGCTGTTCGTAGAAGATCAACGCCATATCAACACCGATTCCGATTCCGAAGTGCTGTTGAATGCCTTTGCCCACGAATTGCAAAGCCTGGGCAAATTGCATTTGACCGTGGACGATGTTTTCAAGGCGGTTGCCGGTGTGCATCGCCGTTGTCGCGGCGCTTATGCGGTCGTCATCATGATTGCCGGTTTCGGTATTTTAGGTTTTAGGGACCCAAACGGTATCCGGCCTATTGTCTTTGGAACCCGGCAATCCGATAAAGGCCAGGAGTTTATGTTGGCATCGGAAAGCGTCGCTTTAGATGTGTTAGGTTTTGACCTGGTTCGGGACATTGCGCCCGGCGAAGCGGTGTTTATTGAAAAAACCGGCGTTTTGCACACCCAGCAATGCGCGGAAAAAATAGACCATTGCCCGTGTATTTTTGAATATGTTTATTTTGCCCGGCCTGATTCGATTATCGACCGCATTTCGGTGTACAAGGCGCGCTTGCGTATGGGCGAAAAACTGGCGCAAAAAGTCTTGAGGGAGTGGCCTGACCATGACATCGATGTGGTGATTCCGATTCCCGACACTAGCCGGACAGCGGCTTTGCAGATGGCGAACAGTCTGGGCGTCAAGTACCGCGAAGGCTTTATCAAAAACCGCTACATTGGCCGGACTTTTATCATGCCGGGGCAGAAAATGCGGGAAAAATCGGTCAGACAAAAGTTAAACGCCATCGGTCTTGAGTTTGAAGGCAAGAATGTGTTGCTGGTGGACGATTCCATCGTCAGGGGCACGACTTCCGCGCAGATTATCCAAATGGCGCGTGATGCCGGTGCCAAGAAAGTATATTTTGCCTCTGCCGCACCGCCGGTGCGCTACCCCAATGTTTACGGCATCGACATGCCGGCCGCTAATGAGCTGATTGCCCATGACCGCACCGAAGACGAGGTCTGTACAGCAATAGGCGCAGACCGGGTCATTTATCAGGATTTGGGCGATTTGATTGATGCGGTGGGTAAAGGTAACCGGGATATCCAGCATTTTGACACCTCCTGTTTCAGCAAAAAATATATCACCGGCGATATTGACGACGCCTATTTGGAGCGCACCGAAGCGTTGCGTAATGACAGCGCACAGGGAAGCCGGAACTCGGAAAGCTTCATTATCGGTATGCAAAATGGGGATTGAGGATAAGCCGGTAGATAACGTTTTTTAACTAATTGAAGAAATTTTTTACCACGAAGGACACGAAAAGCACGAAGAAAAATAATTACCTTCGTGCGCTCCGTGTACTTCGTGGTGAATAAAATGCTTTTAACAAATATATATAACCATGACAGACAACATTAACTGGAACGACTACACACTGGAAACCCAAGCCATCAGGGCAGGGCATCGGCGCACCCACGAAGACGAACATAGCATCCCGATTTTTACCACTTCCAGTTATGTGTTCAAGAGTGCCGAAGAGGCCGCTTTGCGTTTCACCGGACAAAAGCCCGGCAACATTTATTCGCGTTTTACCAACCCCACCGTGAGTGCGTTTCAGGAAAGGCTGGCGTTAATGGAGAAAGGCGAACGCTGTCTGGCGTTTTCGTCCGGCATGGCGGCGATTATGGCGGTCGGCATGGGCTTACTTAAAGCCGGTGACCATGTGGTCTGTTCGCGCGGCGTGTTCGGCAATACTGTGTTGATGTTCCAGAATTATTTCGGCAAATTCGGCGTGGCCACCGATTTTGTCGATTTGATTGATACTGCGGCCTGGGAAGCGGCGATTAAACCCAATACCCGGTTTTTGTTTCTGGAAACGCCGTCCAATCCGTTGACTGAAATTGCCGATATTTCGCTGCTTGCCGACATTGCGCATAAACACGGCTGCCTGCTGATTGTCGACAATTGTTTTTGTACGCCTGCGTTGCAAAAACCTTTGGAATTGGGTGCGGATATTGTCGTCCACTCGGCCACCAAATACATAGACGGGCAGGGGCGCTGTGTTGGCGGCGCCGTTGTTGCCAGTGATGAGATCATAGAAAAGCACATTTATCCCTATTTGCGCACCGGCGGTTCGACCATGAGCCCGTTTAATGCCTGGGTGTTTTTGTCCGGCCTGGAAACACTGGTAATCAGGATGAAAGCGCATTGCGACAACGCCTTTGAACTGGCCCGTTGGCTGGAACAGCAAACGGGCGTGGCCAAAGTCCACTACCCCGGTTTGCCGTCCCATGCGCAACACCAACTAGCTGCACGCCAGCAAAGCCATTTCGGCGGCATTGTCAGTTTTGAACTGACCGGCGGTAAGGATCATGCCTGGAAACTGATCGACGCGACTGAAATGCTGTCGATTACCGCCAATCTGGGCGATGTTAAAACCACCATCACCCATCCCGCCACCACCACACATGGCCGCTTAACCCCGGAAGTCAGGGCGGCGGCAGGCATTAAAGACGGCTTGGTCAGGATTTCAGTCGGGCTGGAAAATGTTGAAGATATTAAAAAGGATATTTTAAGAGGGTTGTGAGCTCCGCTAATGCGCTTCCATATCTTCCAGTTCGATATTAAGCGCTTTAGTTGACAGCAGCAGCTCGCTGATGGATGCCAGCAACGACAACACGATAAAAGCCATGCTCAAGCCAAACATAAGGTTGCCGTAATATTGGTGCCCGTAAAAAATCAGCCCCATGGCGATGATGCAACAAATAATGCCGGTAACCGCCAGTAATTGCATGGCGATAATGAAACGGATACGCAGCCTTAAACTGTCTATCTGCTTTTTGGCAACCGGGCTTTGGGTTTTGTTGAACAGGTTGTGCTGTTCCCTGATCCGGTTGGCAATCGCCAGGAAACGGTTGGAATAGGCCAGAAATAAAACCGAAATGGCGGGGAATAATAGGGCAGGGGTGGTGATGGTGATGTCCATGGTTTTTCCTAAACAGGTTTTCTCGGGTTTCCCTCATTGCCGCGCTATTTATTCCCATTCGGCGGCAATGTCAATCAATAAAATCCGTTCGTCGTCCAATCTCAGGGACAGGGTTTTACACAGGATATCGGTGTTAAAATCCCGGTAACGTTCCGAGGTGACAATACGGTAGCTGTCTTTTGCCGATTCCAGTGCCAACAATTGGTAAAAATAAGGCCGCCAAGCCCAGTTAAAGCCAAGCTGTTTGTTGTCTTCAAACCATTTGCTACCGGCAAAATTAAAATTAGAAGAAATTTGTTCGCCGTCGTTATTGCATAAATAAAACCGCAGCACACCGCTTTGTTCAAACGGATGTGCCGACAGGTTATTCAGGTTGAAGTCGGTTTCCAATGCTTTTTTTAACAATTCGATCAAGCCCTTGATGTTGCCGATAAACTGTATCTTGTGCCGCTCTTTGGCTAACGTTTTTTTCAAAAAAGCCTTTCTTAATGCGCTGATTTGCTGTTGGTAATGCAGCGGCTCTTTAAACTCCGCAGTGGCCGGTGAAAACAGGTAGCCTTGCATGTATTGGGCGCCGCAGTTCAAACCGAAATGGAAGTCATCGTCGGTTTCCACGCCCTCGCAAACAATACGGCAGCCGGTGCGTTTGGCCAGCCGCGACAACAAATGCACAATATCGCTGGCAATGCCGCCCCGGGTCGCGTTTTGGAACAATTGCATATCCAGCTTGATGATGTCGGGCTGTATCGCCATGACCCGTTCCAACTGAGAGAAACCGGCACCGAAATCGTCAATCGCTATTTTTAAGCCGTGTCGGCGATACAGTTTGACAATTTCAACCAGCTTGTCCAGCTCGCCTTTCGATTCGGTTATTTCAATAATCAGGCGGCTGCGGTCAACATTGAACTCTTCCAGCATCTGCAAGGTCGGCAATGAGGAAAAATCGGTAACCCGGTCGATCCAGGTGGCCGATATGTTGATGGTCAAATAGCCGTTGTAGTTGGATTGGCTGAACTGTTCCAGCGCTTGCCGCCTGACGCTGCGGTCCCATTCAATCAGCTGTTCGGGGGCAATATCCGGAGAACTGAACAATTCGCCAGCCGAAACGACCCGGCCATTGGCATCGTGTTGCCGGGCCAGTGCTTCATAACCGATGATGGTGCCGCTGGCGGCGCCGACAATGGGCTGAAAATAAGGGAATAGTTTTTTTTCTGGGTTCATGGCAATAGTCTTGATTTTAAGGGGCGGCACGGGCGACCTTGATGCTTAAGTAAAGCAAATAATACGCCAATATCGGCTTAATAAAGTGTTTATTTTGTCTCTCTAATTTAGGCGTTTACAGTGCGCCTGTAAGATGCGACAAGCAGGCTAAGTGGCCTTATTGGTTCAAGTTGGTGCGTTTTTTGGGCTGTTGCACCAATAGTGTTCTTGATAGTAGACAAAGGGGATTGTTGTTGTGCTGGGTTTGTCGCGTCGGCAAAAAATAGTTTGATGTAAGCGTTAGTCGGATAGAATGCCGTTTTGTATAAAACAGCAAGGCGGTATTTGTGAGTGAGCGACCTAGGGCATCGAATAAAGAAATAGTGGGGTGGGCGATGTTCGATTTTGCTAACCAGGCTTATACCTTGCTGATTGTGACGGTGGTATTCGGTGATTTGTTTACCCGGGTTATCGTCGGCGATGCGCCCGATTACCGGCTGGGCAATCTGCTGTGGAGTCTGTCGCTGGCAACCGGTTATTTGGGCGTGGTACTGTTGTCGCCGATTGCCGGTGCAGTGATGGATTACACCGCGAGTAAGAAACGTTTTTTGTTCGCCAGCTATTTGCTGACGGTTATCAGCACCGCTGCGCTTTATTTTGTCGCGCCGGGTTATGCCTGGCTCGGGGTGTTGCTGTTGATAGTGTCCAATTTTGCCTATTCGATTGGCGAAGCCTTTATCGCCTCTTTTTTGCCCGACCTTGGCCCGCCCGAAGACCTCGGCAAGATTTCCGGTTTCGGTTGGGCGTTGGGTTATATCGGCGGCATGGTTTCAGCGGTTTTTGTGCTGCTGGTGTTGGGCGAGGTGAGTGCGGAAAACTTTAGCAGCATCCGTTGGGTCGGGCCGTGGGCGGCTTTTTTCTTTCTGGTTGCGGCTATACCGACGTTTTTATGGGTTAAGGAACCCGGTAGCGGACAACCTGTGCCTGCCGGTGTTTCTTATTTTAGCCTGGGTTTTGGCCGGATGAAATCGACATTGCGCCAAATTAAGGAACATCGTGATTTGGCTATTTTGCTGGTGTCTATTTTCTTTGCCATGAGCGGGATTTATATCATCATCACCTATGCCTTTATTTACGGTGCCCAGGTCATCGGCTGGGACGAACAGGTGCGTACCTGGATGTTTATTATTGTGCAGATTACCGCCGCGTTGGGAGCGGTCGCGTTCGGCTTTGTCCAGGATCGCTACGGTGCGCTGTTTACTTACCGGCTGACATTGCTCTTGTGGATGCTCTCGATAGCATTGATTTATCTGACGCCGGTGTTTGCCAGCACTATGCGGACGCATTTCGGACTGGACTGGCAGGCGCAATATGTATTTTTGCTGGTCGGCGGCGTGGCCGGGTTAAGCCTCGGCTCCTGTCAGTCGTCTACCCGGACGTTAGTTGGCTTGTTTTCGCCCTTGTCGCGTTCGGCGGAATATTTCGGCTTTTGGGGGCTGTCGATGAAGTTGGCCGGTATGCTTGGGCTTCTGGCAATTGGCCTGCTGCAAATTTTGGTCGGGTTAAAAAGCGCCATTTTGTTCTGTATCGTCCTGTTTGCGGCGGCACTGTTTTTCAGCCGAAAGGTTGATGAAGCAAGAGGGCGTCGTGCGGCGGATATACAGCATTGACGGAACGGTAATAATAAGCGGACAAACATCAGTTATAATTCCGCCCGATACATTTAAAATGCAGGATTAGGCCTGAACATTCTGGGCTCGTAACCGCGCCCGTAACACTCAACTACGCATAGACAATTATGACAACAAAATATACCCCCCTAAAAGACCACGACACCCCCATCAAGGTATTGTTTACCGGTTATTTATGTACGGTCGGCATCGGCTATCTGTTCGCCTTGATTCAAATCCTGTTTACCCATGGCATGGCGGACGGAAAATTCGGCTTGTCTGTCGACGACATTGTTTACAGCTATTACGGCAACCGTTCGGGTACCGTTTTGGAGCAGAAACTCAATGGCTCGATGAAAGATAATGCGCCGGAACTGGAACGCTTTCAAATTATGGAATGGGTGAGGGAAGGTGCCGATATTGATGATTATAAAAGCGAAGGCATCGACAAAATCATTGAGAGCCGCTGTGTGATGTGCCATAACAAAGAGGCCTCAATACCTGATTTTACCGAACTTTCCGGGCTACTGGCTTTCACCGAACAGGACACTGGTGCAACATTTGCCTCGCTGACCCGTATTTCGCATATCCATTTATTCGGCATCAGTTTCATTTTTATGTTTGTCGGGCTTATTTTTAGTTTTGCCGAAACCACGACGACACAATACAAATGTATTGCCATCGGCATGCCTTACGCATTTTTAGTGGCCGACATCATGTCCTGGTGGTTGACCAAAATTCACCCCATGTTTGCCTGGCTGGTCATTTTTGCCGGTATGGGTATGGGTGTTTCCTTCATGTTTATGTGGGTCACCTCGATTCTGGAAATGTGGCTGTTTAAACCGGTCTTTATTAACGGTTTTGGCTCACGTTATTTGCAATGGCGCGACAGTCCCGAAGCATCGGTTGCTGACAGAGTGTGGTTTTATCTGAAAGTGCTGGTACAACAAAGTAAAAAGGCGGCTGTTTTTGCCCAAGACCAATGGCTGACACGCGCCTGGCCTGTGGTTAAGCAGTGGTTGGGTAAAAAATAACGTAACTACTCAGCGAAAAAGAAATGAACACGGAAATCACAGATCAGACGGATTTATACGGATTTTTTTAAAATAGACCGTGCTTTTAATCAGCGATTATCCGTTTCATCAGTATCATCCGTCGACTGCAGGGACAGATATTTGCTCCTCGGCAACGGCTGAAAAACAAAGTCCACGAAAGGCACGAAAGCCACGAAAATTTCGTGGCTTTCGTGCCTTTCGTAGACAATTATTTAGGGGCTATTCTTTTCAGGAAATCGCCTAAGCGGCTACAAAATCAAAATTCGGCATCATGATAAACAGCTTGCACATCATCCAAATCATTCAGCAGATCTAAAAACCGCTCGAACAAGGCCACATCATCGCCGTTAATCGGCGTGACACTTTTTGGCAGAAATTGAATCTCATCGACATCAAAATCAATCTGTCCCAAGGCATCCGTCAACGCTTGCTTGGCTTTAAAATAGTCGGCGTGGGGCGTAAATACAGTGATTTTCCCCTCATCGCTTTCAATATCGCTCACATCCACATCGGCCGCCAGTAAGGCTTCAAGTACCGCATCCTCATCATCGTTTTTAAAGGCCAAAATGGCGGCATGGTCAAACATGTGGCTGACTGTGCCTTGAGTGCCGATTTTACATTTTGTTTTGGTAAAACATTGGCGCACATCGCCAAAGGTGCGGTTAGGGTTGTCGGTCAGGCAGTCCACAATCACCATGCTGCCGCCGGGGCCAAAGCCTTCATAGCGTGCCGGTGAGAAATCTTCGCCGCCGCCGCCTTTGGCTTTGTCGATGGCTTTCTCAATAACGTGGGTAGGCACTTGGTCTTTTTTGGCGCGGTCAATCAAGCCGCGTAAGGCCAAGTTGCCATCGGGATCAACTCCCCCCGCTTTAGCGCACACATAAATTTCACGGCCATATTTGCTATAGACCTTAGCCTTGGCGTCAGACGTTTTGGCCATTGAATCTTTACGGTTTTGATAGGCTCTACCCATTTGGCTGTTGCTCCCTTTACAAAGAAAAAAGCGCGGATTTTACCAAAAAAGTCCGTAAAGCCCTAGCCTGTCGAAATAGATTTTTATGGTATTTTTCGTTTGGATTTTGTAAAAATAATTTTTATTAATAAAAACAAATAGTAATGACTGATTGGTGAAATAAAAACTAGGGATATAAATCAGTAAAAAAGGTGTTTTTTGTGGTTTTAAAAGCATTCAACTTTGTCTAACATTCTCTCCGTTGGGTGCGCTGTTGCTGCGTACCTCCTGCCATCAGGTTCACACTGAGATGGCGTGAAGTAAGACGATTATCAGAGTCGTCCCCTTCGGGCATGAAGGGCTGCACTAAGGAATCCCCTTGCTTTAGCTGGGGGGGGAGGATGTCAAAGGTAAGTATTTGTATAAGGAAGTCATTTGATGCCATGATTTATTCAGAGTGCTGCAAGTTAGACCTTCCAGGTTTTAAAAACCTGGAAGGTCTGCAGTTCAGCCTATTTCACGGTTACACCAGTCCGGCAAACTAAAACTCTTCCCATTCATCTGTGGCCGCTTGCGGAACCGGTTTTGGCTTGATTGCGGCTCTGGCCGGTGCTGCAGTCTTTTGCGGCGACGCCGCCATAGAACGGACTTGAGGCGTCGTGCTGCGTGTCTGGCGAACATAACCCTCGACTTTAAATTGCGCCACGGTGTCCGACAGGCTTTGCGCCTGTTCTTCCAGCGACTCTGCGGCGGCAGCGGCTTCTTCCACTAAGGCGGCATTTTGCTGTGTGACGTCGTCCATTTGGCCGATGGCCATATTGACTTGCTCAATGCCTGCCGTTTGTTCGGCTGAGGCGGCGCTGATTTCAGACATCATCACGGTCACGCCGCGTATGGAGCTGACAATCTCTTCCATGGTCTGCCCAGCTTGCGAAACCAGCTTGCTGCCGCCGGACACCTTAATCACCGAATCATCAATCAGGTGCTTGATTTCCCCGGCAGCGGTCGCCGCACGTTGTGCCAAATTGCGCACCTCTACCGCCACCACGGCAAAACCACGGCCTTGGTCACCTGCGCGCGCCGCTTCCACGGCGGCGTTGAGAGCCAGGATGTTGGTTTGGAAGGCAATGTCGTCGATGACCGAAATAATGTCGCCAATACGCCGTGATGAATCGTTAATGTCCTCCATGGTTTTGACCACTTGGCTGACCACGTTGACGCCTTTACCGGCGATACCGGAGGCATCGACGGCCAGTTGGCTGGCCTGTTTGGCGTTGGCGGCATTGTGCTGCACCGTGGAGGTCAATTGTTCCATGCTGGCAGCGGTTTCTTCCAAGCTGGCCGCTTGTTCCTCAGTGCGATGCGACAGGTCGTTGTTGCCGGAGGCGATTTCTTTGGCGCCGGTGTTGATGTTGTCGGTGGCTTCCTTGATTTGGTTGATGATTTCCTTGAGCTTTTCCACCGTGGTGTTGGCGTCGTCTTTCAGTTGTCCGAAACTGCCGGCATAATTGTTGGAGATGGTTTGGGTCAGGTCGCTGCGGGACAGCGCACCGAGTACCCGCACCACATCATTGATGCCGCTTTCGGTGGTTTCCAGCAGTTCGTTAAGGCCTTCGCCCAGTTGTTTGAAGAAGTGGTCTTTGCCGTTCATGTTGATACGTCGGCTAAAATCGCCCATGACCGCACCCTGCACCAGCGCGGCAACTTCCTGCTCAATGGCAACTTCGGCGGAGCGGTCTTGCCATTCCGCTACCGATCCTAAGCGTTGGCCTTGCTCATTAACCACCGGATTGGCGCTGACCACCATGGAGCGCCCGCCAAGATTCATACTGGCCGTATAGTTGGCGTTTAGGCCGGAGAGCAGCTGGGCTTGGTGAGCCGGGTTGGCATGGAACGTATCGATATTGGTGCCGACCAGGTCGGCGACAGTAAAGTTGGGCAATTGTTTACGGATATCGGCTTCGGCTTTGCCGAGAATATTAACGACTGATTTGTTGACATAAATGATGTTGCGGTTGTTGTCGGCAATCATCACCCCGGTGCTGACATTATCCAGGCCGATTTTGAGCCGTAAACTTTCATTGGCAATACGCCTGGTTTCCGCCACATCGAAACCGAGTTTGGTCTGCATCGATTTCAGCGCTTCCATCACCTTGCCGACTTCATCTTGGCGTTCAATATCTATCGTGTTGTTGTATTTGCCTTGGGCGATATGGCCAAAGTGGCTGATGGCGGCAGCAAACGGGCGCACAATACCACGTATCAAGGTCGAACCTAGCCACAGTGCCATTAAGATGCCAAGTAAAATCAAGCCGATAGCGATGTTGCGGGAGTGCTCATAGCGGGATTGCGCCAATTCAAATTCCTGTTTGGCGACATCGACCTGTAATTGCATCAGCAGATTAATATCTTCGTTAGCCGACTTAAACAAGGGGGTCATTTTGTCTGTAAAAATTGTGTTGGCGAGGCCGATGTCATTCACTTTCAGCGCGGCCAGGGCGGGTTTTAGCCCTTCTTCTAAAAAGCGTTTTCTGTTTGCGACGAAATTGTCAGCCAGGTTTTTTTCTTCTGCGGTTAAATCGGTCGCCATGTAAGCCGTCCACATGGTAGTGATGTGCGCCATGTTTTGTTCAACTTCAGCACTGCTTTTTTCGACCGCTGCCGCAGTAGGCGCAATCAAGGCCGAGGTAATGCTAAGGCTGTTGCTCATCATCAACTCCTTAATCATACAGATTTGGTTCATCGGCACGGTGCGGTCTTGGTACACGGTGCTCAACCCATCATTAGCCTTACTCATACCGTGCAGGCCGATGCCGCCAATGACCAGCATTAATAGGCTCAGTAAGCTGATAACATTGATGAGCCGAGCTTTAATGGTCAGATTCTTGAACGGATTTATTTTGTCCAGGAAGCTGGCGCTGACGACTTTGCCGTCCTGTATTTTTAGATTGCCGGCCCGGCCTTCACGGAACAGCCGGTAAGCGGCATCGGCCGCATTGATTTGTTCGCGGCTGGGTTTGCTGCGTACCGACATATAACCGGCCAATTGGTCGTTTTCATAATAGGGCGTGGCATTGGCCAGCACCCAGTAAAAATCGCCGTTTTTGCAACGGTTTTTGACCAATCCCGTCCACGGCCGGTTATTTTTAAAGGCCTTCCACATATCGGCAAAGGCTTCCTCCGGCATATCGGGATGGCGCACCAGATTGTGCGGTGCGCCGATCAACTCAGTTAGGGTGAAGCCGCTGACACGCAGGAAGTCATCATTGATATAGGTGATGGTTCCCCTTAAATCGGTTTTGGAAACGATGGAGTCCGTGTCTTTTAGCACATATTCCACATTAGTTACCGGCATGTTGATTTTCATACAACCTCTTGTTTATTTTTAAATGGTTGGTAGTGGGAAATATGGATAAAAATTGTGGTATTTAACCATTTTTTTAAGCTTATCTCATTTAATAAATTAATCAGGCATAACAATGGCCTCAATATTTCATTAAGAGCATATCCGCCCAAAAATTGCTTAGCTAAGCGACTGATTTTCAATCAATCGGGATTACCTTTTTTTCTTCATATTTATAAATAAGCAAAATATGTGCCTGACATGGTCTATGGCGAAGGATTTTGTAACGCTTTTTGGATCAGGCCGTTCAGTGTAGGCAGGTCAAACGGTTTGCTTAAATAAGCCAAAAAACCGGCCTTTAGCCCCGCATTAATATCGCTTGGCAGGGCCGCAGCACTGACCGCAATGACAGGGATCACGGCTGTGCCGGGATTGGCTTTGAGCAGGATTAACGCGTCCAAGCCGCTGATTCCGGGCAGGTTAATGTCCATCAGTATCAAGTCCGGTGGCGCCTTATCTATCATGTCTAAGCCGATTTCCGCCGTTTTGGCTGTCCGCAGTTCAAGTTCCGGGAGCATCAGGAAAACATGTTTCATGACGTTTATGTTGACCTCGCTGTCTTCAATATAAAGTACGCATTGTTTGCTGGGCTGTTGTTTGTCCGTCGGGCGTTCAGCTTTGTCCTGAACCGGCGCAGTGACGGCAATTTCCGGTATTGCTGCGGCACGGGGCAACTCGAACCAAAATTGGCTGCCCACGCCCTCGGTGCTGTCAAAGTTTATATGACCATTCATGCCGTCAACCAGCCGTTTACAAATGACCAAACCGATGCCGGTGCCTTCAACCGTTGATTTTTCTGCGCCCAAGCGATGGAAGGACTGGAACAGTTCTTGTTGCCGCGCTTTAGCAATGCCCAAACCGGTATCGCTGACAGTGACACGGATATAATCGCCTGACACAGTGCACGACAAGATTACGCTGCCGCCTTTGCGGTTGTACTTGATTGCATTGGACAATAAATTGAGCAGGATTTGCCGTAGACGCACCGGGTCGGCGTTCAGCTGCATGTCGTCATGACAGGCTTGTATGATAACGGCCTGCTTGGCGGTTGCCGCAGGTTGCGACAGCGCGACGGCTTCTTCAATCAACGGCAACAACGCAATAGGCTGAATGTTAAGATCCAGCCTGCCGCTTTCAATTCGCGCCAGATCTAATACTTCGTTAATCAGTTCCAATAAATGGCGGCTACTGGTCATGATGTGGCCGACCGCTTCCTTTTTGGCGTGATCCGGTATCGGTTGATCCAGTTCCAACAATTGGGCAAAACCGATGATGGCGTTGAGCGGCGTGCGTAACTCATGGCTCATACTGGTCAGGAACTCCGATTTGGCCTGGTTGGCTGATTCTGCCAACCGTTTGGCATGTTCCAAGGCCACTTCTGCACGCTTGCGTTGGGTAATGTCAACATCCATGCAGACAAATAAGGGCGCATCTTCATGGGGGATCATAAATACCGTGGTCGAGGTGATGACTTGGCGGCCGTCGCGATGCCGGGCGATGAATTCAACTGGGCCGATGGTGGTGTTATAGGTGTTGATCAAGTTCAGGCTGGCTTGGAAGTCGAGCGCCTCTTCTTCAGTGAAGATTAACTGATCCAATGTTTTATTTAAGGCTTTTTCCGCACTGAAGCCGAACATCAACTCGGAGGCATGGTTCCAATACAGCACCTGCCCGTCCTGGTTATACCATTGCACGGCAATATGGGGTGCAATATCCAGTGACGCAGACAAACGCTGCTGTACTTTGCGTATCTGCGTTTCACGCTCAATCAGGCCTTGTACCATGCGTAAACCAATCTGCGCCAGGATGATGGAATAGGCGGTGAAAGACCAAACCACGTTTGCCCAGGTTAACGGATGATAAGCATAGCTTTGGTAATCAATGTCGAAGTCGAGCCAATGTTGACTGGCCGCCCAGCCAATCAGTATCAGGCACAGTATATTAGCAACAGAGAGGATCAGGGCGATTCGCTTATTGAGAAAAAGAATGGCGATAAAAGCGATCAGAATGGAAAATACACCGGCAAGCCCTATCGGCCCGAATTGTGCCAGACCGCCTATACTGGTTAGCCCAAAAACCAGCAGCACACTATAAACACGTAGATGATAGCTAATCCGTTTGCGGCCTAGCCATGACAGGCACAGTACGATGATTATAAATATATGGACAAAAAACACCGGCTTCCAGCCGACTAACAGCATTCTGGCCAAGGAAAAGCCGACCCCCGGAATAGCGACGAGAGCTAACCAGAACAGCAGGTCGTTGATCAGGCTATTACGCAGTTCGGAAAAGTCTTCTGAAAATGGCTTGTTCATGTGCCGCGCCCTTGCAACCAGACCAGCAACTGTTCCAGCGGCATGGCTTTGGCGATAAACCAGCCCTGCACCAGATCGCAGCCGAGACCGCGCACCAAGTCCAGTTCAGCCTCAATTTCAACGCCTTCAGCCACAGTGGATAAGCCCATTTTTTTAGCCATGTCAACGGTTGATGCCAAAATCGAGCGGGCGGCGCTTTTTTCGATGGCGCCTTGGACAAAGCTGCGATCCAGTTTAAGTTCACTAAAAGGGATGCGCTGTAATTGTTCCATCGACGAATAACCGGTGCCGAAATCATCAATCGACAGTTTAAAACCTTTGAGCCGTAAGCGGGTCATCACATCCAGCGCAGTGGCCATATCCGCCATCACGCCGGTTTCGGTGATTTCCAGAATCAGTTTTTCGGCGCTGAAACCGGTCGCATTAACGCTGGCCAAAATGAATTCCGGTAACCGCAGGTCGGACAGCCAGATGGCCGACAGATTAACCGCGATCGACAAGGGGTAGCCTGCTGCGGCAAGGCGTGCGCCGCCGACCAGCGCTTTGGTGATCAGCACTTCGGACAGCAATGCAATCAGATTATGTTGTTCGGCAATGGTGATGAAGACATCGGGCGAGACCCAGTTGCCGTTATGCTGCCAGCGCGCCAGCGCTTCCATGCCCACCACCGACAGCGTCATCGCATCGACTTTGGGCTGAAAAAACATTTCGAAGGCGTTGCTGCGGATGCCCTCTCGAATGTCGTCCGGTGTAATGGCCGGGTTGTTCCGTTGCTGCCTAGGCGTTGTTATGTTTGTTTTTGCGCGGGGGAGTGACAACAGTTGTAACAGCGCATCCCGCGCCATCGGTTTTTTTAAGGTGCCGCGCAAATTCATGCCTTTGGCGCGCACCATCTCGGCGGCAGTCTGTAATAATTGTTCTTCGACGCCGCTGGCAATGATGATGCAGCCCTGGTAGTTGCTGTCAGCCAAATGGCGCATAAACTCAATGCCGTCCATGCCGGGCATTTTCAGGTCGCTGATTAGCAAGTCGATGCTGCCGTTGGCGCGGTCGAGTTCAATTAAGGCGGCTTCTCCGCTATCAACTGACAGCACTTCAATGACGCCTAATGAGGACAGCAACAGGGTTATTTGCCGCCGTGCCACCAGATCGTCGTCGACGATCAGTACGCAATCCGGCAGCAGGTCTATGGAGGTATCGATAGGTCGGGCTAGCGCTGCACCCGCTGTCATCAATTGGCTGGCGGCGGTTTCGACATCGCCCAGTGCGTAGTTGAGTTCGGTCAGTAAGCGTTGGACGGCTGCCAATTGGTTGGTTTTAGCGGCGTCTTCAAGGTTTTCCGCCAGATGGGCGAAACTCAAGGCACCGACCATGTGCGCCGAGGATTTGAGTTTGTGCATGATTTGGGCCAGCGCTTGAGGATTGCGTTCTGTCAGATGCTGCCGACAAACCGGCAAATCAGCCCGTGCGGTGCTGGTGAACAAATCAACCAGCTCCCGTTTTTGCTTGTGGTCGGCGTAACCAATGACCCGCGCCAGATAATCGGTGTCCAGGATGGCACTATTGCCTTTATTTTGCGGGATAGGCTTGCTGTGGCCTGATGTACGCGGTGATGCCTGTGGCAGCCAGCGTTCCAATACCGTGCGCAGGGCGTCGAGTTCAATCGGTTTGGGCAGGATGTCGTCCATGCCCGCTTTGGCGGCAACGTGCGGATTCTTCAGGATGTTGGGCGGCGGTGATGGCGATAATAGGGATGTAGCTGCCGGTTTCTTTTTCGGTGGCGCGGATGGCACGGGTCAGTTCCAGGCCGTCCATACCGGGCATGTTGCGGTCGGTCAGTAGCAGCACATGTCCGCCGGACTGCCATTTGAGCATGGCGGCCGCGCCATCGGCGGCAATGTCGGCGCTGTAACCCAATACGCTCAGCTGCATCCGCAATACCGCTTGGTTGGCGGGGTTGTCTTCAGCAACAAGAATGCGCAACGGTTCAGGTTGGCTGTCATTTACCCCGGTATTGGTGGGCAGTTGGGGCACGGCATCAGCGCTGGCAGCGGTGTTTAATCGAGCCAATTGTTGGCTGCTTTTAAGGATTGCAACCAAGTGTTGCCGGGTTTCGGCGTCCAGTGTGTTATCAATTTGCAGCATTTCGCTGTGCGCGATAATCGCAGATAAAGAGGCCTGAAACTTAACGTCCCTATCGTCAGGCAAGGCTGATAGGGTTTGGTTGGCGCGTTCTGCGAGGTCTTTCGCCCGTTGCAGGTCGAGGATGACCTGTTGCTGAAAATGGCGTTGCCGTGCCGCTTCAATGATGTTGGCATAGGTGTCGACAAAAGGTTGCAGAAAATCGGCTAGTGAAGAGGCGTCGAAACCATCGGGTCGATTGGATAAAACCACGATGCCGACAAGCGTTTGCCCGTAAGAAATGGGCAGGGCGATAATGTTATCTTCGGCCTGCATCGTGGCGGTAGCCATTTCACCGGTACGCATGACGGTGGCAACCAGGTTGTCGAGGTCGTGCGGCTTGTCCGCTGCGGTTTGTTTGCTTAGCCAGAGCTGCCCGGTTTTACTGTCCCAGCTGATATGGCTCAGCGCATGAGGTTTCAGGTAAGGCGTACTGTCCGAATCATACAGCACTTCACCGAGGCAACCGTAGGCGCTGTCGGTTAAGCGCAACACGCCTTCCAGCAATGCGCTGCTGCTTGCCTCAATATCCGGGCTGGCCAGATATTGTTGTAAGATTTGGCGCAATAGGTCGAGCAAACGGTTTTGGTGCTGCCGTTTGGCTTGTATGCGTTTTTGCGCGGTAATGTCGGTGCGGATAGAAAGATATTGTTTCGGTGCGCCAAGCTCGTCCAACATCGGCACGATGGTGCTTTTTACCCAATAAGGGCTGCCGTCTTTACTGCGGTTTTTAACTTCGCCGCGCCAGGTTCGACCGGCTGACAGCGTCTGCCACATGGCGTCAAAGAAAACGGCCGGATGGTGGCCGGACTTGACCATGCGGTGGCTATGGCCGATCAGTTCCGCACGGCTGTAGCCGCTGAGTTCGCAAAATTTGGGGTTGGCATCGATGATCGTGCCGTCCGCCGCCGCAACAGACACAATGGCATGGGCGTCCAGTGCCGTCCTGAGGTTGTCGAGCTGAAACCAGGCATCCCGGCGCTGGTGATAAGCCGTTTCGAGCAAACGGAATTGCTGTGCCCGCGCCGTCACGGCGGCTATCAGCAAACGGGGGTCGACCGGTTTGACCAAGTAATCCTCGCTACCGGCACGACGGGCATCCAGCTGATGTTCAACATCGCCAAAAGCGGACAAGTAAATGACCGGCAGGCGGGTGAAGTGCTTGTCGCGGCGCAGCAAAGCGGTCAGGTCAGTGCCACGGCAAGCGGGCATTTCCACATCCAGCACACAGGCCTCGGGGGCGAAATCGGTGATGAAATCCCGCGCCGCCACCGGATCGTC
Source organism: Methylobacter sp. (assembly GCA_030684815.1). Lineage (GTDB taxonomy): Bacteria > Pseudomonadota > Gammaproteobacteria > Methylococcales > Methylomonadaceae > Methylobacter_A. The sequence goes on from JAUXXQ010000149.1 coordinate 59,522, forward strand.
AAGTGCCAGCACTTCAAAGCCGGCCGTTTTTAACAAATTGGCATGATGCGCCAGCACCGCACTGTCGTCATCGACCAGCATAACCCGGTAGGCATTGTGCGGTATCCAGGCCAGACCGGCCAGTTCCGTTATCAAACGTGTGGCATCCAGCGGCAAGTCCAGCAGCAGTCTAGCGCCGAGCTGCCTGGCCTTCACCTGAATACGAAAATCCAGGGTGTCGGCAATAGCCACCAGCACCGGTGAAGCCAGAAAATTGTCATTCAGCTTCGTTGACAGGGCGGTTACCTGTTCCGCGTGTTCGGTTAACCAGCTGGCGGCAGCAATCAAAATCACCTGATTATTTTGACAGGCATCGACAGCCTCATTAATCGATTGCATACGCAATACGGTGAACCCTAACGCCGCCAATTTTTTAGGCAATTCAGTGTTGCTGTCAAACAACGCATCGGTCAGTACAATCAACCAGTGTTGGGGACGGGCGGGCAGATAATCGCGTTCGGTACAGCCGCCATGTTGTCCGGCATCGAGCAAATCGGCCAAGGCGGTGGCGGTTTTTAATACCGTTTTCAAGCGCGTTTCAGCGGGGGCTTCCTGGGCGAATTCGGCGAACAAGTCTGCGAGCTCTTCAGCGCGGCCACAGGCCTCCAACCATTCGAGCGCTTTGCACTGCTCAATGGCCTGCGTTGCTATGTGCGCCAAACGCAGGCCACGCAGACGATCCCAACCTCCAGCCATTAATTTGTCGGCCAAGTCACGGATGTCCTGTGCCAGTTGCTGTGGGTTCATGGTATTGCCCTTCTGTTGACCAGATGCTCCAACAGCGGGCGCAAAGCAGCGAAGGGGACAGGCTTTGGATACACCGGAATGCCAGGCGGCAGGCCGCCTTGCGCCTCGATGTCAGCAATGCTGAGGCCGGTGACGACCAAGATAGTCGTGTGTGCGGCCTGTGCCTGCATTTTCAAGGTACGGATCATTTTAAAACCATCCATTTCCGGCATCGACAAATCAGTGATGATCAGGTCTGGATTATGCCGGCCGATCAGCAACAGCCCTTCAAAGCCATCCTCGGCGGCCAACAGCTGTACCGGCAATTGCCATTCGGCAAATTGGAGGCGGTAAATTTCGCGTTGTACCGGGTCATCCTCAACCACCAATACCTTGACCATATCCGGGGCTGGGGCTGTACCGAGAACAGCCCGCTGGCGCAAACGCATGGCTTCAATGGCGTCGATGGCGATACGCCGGTGTCCTCCGGCGGTTTTCCAGGCGGGCAGCACGCCGCTTTCGACCCAGGCTTGCACTGTCGATAAGGCTACGCCCAGTTGTGACGCGGCTTCTCGGGTGGAAAAAAATTTTTCTGGCTGGGCACTATCTATGTTGCTCATGGTTTCTTACCGTTGTTGACGGGGGGATGGCAGCCGTCCAATAAATTGCTTGGCGCGCCATTGCCATAAAAAATTTTCATTAGTTTGGTTGTTTTGATTGTTTTACTCATTTTCGTCATTTTATATGAAAATTGCCGGAAAAGAATTAAAATTTGTAACGTGGATGCCGGCGGCATAATAGTGCTTGAGAAATTGTTCGGCCAAGCCCAAAATGGAGCCAACCACGACATGGTAATGATTGTATGGGTGGGGAATTTGCTTTTAAGAGGTCGGCATAAATGCCCCCCCCCCCCCGGAAGCGGCCAGCCATTGCATTGTGGGAATTGAATAACCCAGCTGCGCTTTAGTCCGATCTGGATATCGTCTTCATTTAAACAGGCCGGTTTGGTAATTCCGAACCGAACCGCAATAAATAGACAGAGGTTAAAAACCATGAACAAGCACTTAAAGTTAGTTAGGGAGTTTCATGATGCCGTTTCATTAACCCAGGCAGGACACGGCGAAAATAAGCATTTGTCCGATATGGATATTGTGATGAGCCAAGCTTTATTGATGGGGGAGGGGAGTGCCGTATTAAAGGCAATTAAAGCAGGCGAGATGGTTCAAATATTGGTTGGTTTGGTGAATCTCGCCTATTGTGCATTAAGCGCAATTGCCCTGTGCGGCAGTGAAGCGACAGATTCTCCGGTAAGCTGGCGGCATGATGGGTTTGTCATGTCTTTAATGCGCGCCCTGTCCGACAACATCAATCGTTGCACCTCGGGCAATGTTGACGATTATTCAGCGGTTTATGGTTTGTGCGTCCATTTGTCGAGCCGTTTTATTAATGCGGATTTCGACAAGGCTTTTCAAATAGTCCATGAGGCCAGGCTGTCACAATCAACTAAAGCGCCGGATTTGAGCGACTGCCTTTTTGAATGACGCCGGCCTGCCAGGCCGTTTTATTAATAGTTAACTAAAAAAATAGGGATACGTATGCCAATTAAATGGGATTCAAGGCTTAGTGTAAATAACCATACGATTGATATGGAGCATAAATTATTGTTAACACTTCTTAATACGCTTGAAATAATTCTGCGTAACCCGCATGAAAAGGAATCGTTAAGATTTTTTATTGACCAGTTGATGGAGTCTGCCCAAGAACATTTTGACCATGAAGAACACTTGCAAATCAAGTACCTGTTTCCTTTTTATGAGGAAAATAAAGAAGGGCATGAAGCACTTACGGTAGAGTTAAAGGGGATTAGAAATGAGCTCTATAAATATATAGATGACGCCAATACCTCGCAAGAAGAGGCTGACAATATGAGCAAAAAGATCAATCATGTATTACGGGATTGGCTGATTGACCACATTATGAAATCGGACATGAAAATGAAAGGGTTTATGAATGATGCAAGATAACCCTAAACGGGGGCGGATGACGAAATTGCGCCCCAGTGTGTCATGAAGAAAGGTGAAAACCTTTCATGCTGTATTAATGATGAGAGTAGGTCTCTCAGTTTCGGCGACCAGAAGTCGGGACTAAACCACCCAATGCGGCTTTTGTTAAGAGCACTGGTCGTGAGCGATTGTGGAAAAGGCAGTCGAAGAACTGTCAGGTGCGTATTGAGGAGATGAACGCAAGTGAACCCCTGATGAGGTGTCGAAAATTCGTTGGATACTGTCAAAACCAAGCTTCTAGGGCGTGTTTGGGATGAGCTTTGATGTGAACTGGCATAACAGGCAA
>JAUXXQ010000150.1 GCA_030684815.1 Methylobacter sp.
GCCAATTTTGCCAATCTCAGTGACAATGCTTCTGCTAGCCGCGCGTATAGCTTGTGTCGTTCTGTTTTTTTTGTCATTAACTAATGATACAGATATACCGTGGCTAGTTCTGCGTTTTGTCCCGTTTTAAGTGGGTAGCCACTTTTAAGAGTTAAACCGAGTAAAACAGAATTGCGCAGGCAAGTTAACATGAGTTGATGACAAAAACAGGTCAGACCGGTGCTTTCATAACCCGTCGAGTCCACAGGTTCTTTAGAAACCGTTAGGGTGGTTGAGGTGAAAGTGCGCGGATAGATTCATCAGGAGTCCTGAGGTAATAAAACCTCTATCAAGAGACCGGATATATGGCTGCAATCATGATCTCTGTTGATGGCATCAATTTTGAAAACTTATCTTGCAATAATCGAGGAGTCCATATATGGATTCGCCGTAGGCAATCCACCACAACTTCGGCAGGATGTCATCGGCGTGGTGCGTGTGTGGCGGTTTGCTGCGCGATAGCGGCTTCGTCCAACATGACAGCGCGGTTATAATGCGGTTTTGCTTATTTGGCTTTCCGAGCCGCTCCCGGTTAGCTCTACGTTGGACATACCTACTAAAAAGTCTAGGCGTTCCGCACAGTATGGCTTTTGGCCTATTATCCTTTACTACTTTCTATCTGCTATACTTTACCCAAATTATTTAAGTAACGTTATGGTTTATCCTTTCCATAGCCGTGCCGTCTCATCAGTTATTTACGGGTATGACAATGACTATTTTCGCTATTCTTATGCCTACTCAGCAACCTGAGCTAGAAAGGGCAATTGAAACAGTTTTCCCAAAACATCATCTTAGAATCACAGATACTCAGTGGTTAGTATCTAGCAACTCAACTGCTATCGATATTGTTGCTCAGTTAGGTATTTACGATGCCAAAAATCCAGAAAAATCCAATGGTAATGCCGTTGTTTTGGCTACTTCTTCTTATTATGGGCGTGCACCAAGTTCAGTATGGGATTGGATGAAATCAAATTTGGAGGCATCACCAGATGGCTACTAGCAATCGCAATGATACGGATAATACATCCAGCAGTGGATCAGCAGAAATCCCTAGAGATTTCCCGAATGTACCACCATCATCGCCAATGATTGACCATAGCTTTACTTTGCAAGCTGTTATGGAAATGCAACGTTCGATAGGTCAATTGACAGAAGCTATTAATCAGCTTGGAAGATCAGTTGACACACTCGATAGCCGAACAAAATCAGTTGAAGAAGAAGTATCCAAAGTTAACACAAAGCTTGCTATAGCTGCGGCAATATTAGCTCTACTCTTAGTGGCTGGTGGCTATGTTATCGATAAAGCTTGGGACTCAGCATGGGCATTTATCGCTCATCAAATAACCAATCCACCTAAATAACGCAATCTGCATCCATCAAAAGCCCAACGAATAAGGTTAGATTGTGTGAGGGTCAAAGAACGGGGGTCAAAGAACGGGGGTCAAAAGAACGGGGGTCAGGTCTTGCATTGTGCATTTTTTCATTTTGAGCTACATTGACCATTTGATTTTATGAAATATAGGTAAAAAATGAGTCGTCCACTTCGGTTAGAGTTTGCGGGTGCTTTGTATCATCTAACCTCACGAGGCAATGAGAAAAAGCCTGTTTATTTAGATGATACAGATTATGAGTTATTTTTAGCGTTGATGACTGAAGTCTGTCAGCGCTTTAATTGGGTCATCCATGCTTATTGCTTAATGACCAATCACTACCATTTGGTTGTTGAAACACCTGACAGCAATTTATCACGCGGGATGCGTCATTTGAATGGTGTCTATACACAGCGATTCAACGGTAAACATAAACGTGTCGGGCATTTGTTTCAAGGCCGCTATAAGGCTATTTTGGTCGATAAAGACAGTTATTTGCTAGAACTGAGCCGATATGTGGTGTTGAATCCGGTAAGAGCTCGTATGGTCGATAAGCCTGAGGATTGGCGATGGAGTAGTTATCCGGCAACGATAGGTATGCAAAAAAGTTTTGAAGGATTAGCAACCGGTGCAATGTTATTACAATTTGGTAAACAACGTAACCGTGCAATTGGACGTTTTCGAGAGTTCGTTTCTGAGGGAATAGGGCAAGAAATTTGGCACGACTTAAAACATCAAATTTATCTGGGTGATGATAAGTTTGTTGAAAAACAGATGAAGCACCTTGCTCACCAAGAAGATAAACTTTCAGAAGTCCCATTAAAACAGCGTCGAAAACCGGCTAAAAGCCTACTGGAATACAAGGAAAGCAATGCCTGTATAAATGAGGCTATTGTTGCTGCATATCAGTCTGGTGGTTACACAATGAATGAAATTGCCATACATTTTGGATGCCATTATTCGACAGTGAGTCGAGTGGTTGCAAAATGCAAGACCTGACTCCGTCTTTCATCCTTTATTGGGTTTAAGCCGGACTTAAGGCTTGCTAAGTTAGAATTCGGGTCTCTTCAAATGAAAAGGCCCTACCCCATGAATAAAATGATACTGGCAATTTCTGTTCTTTTTATCTGCAGTTATTTATCAACAGCACAAGCGTCAGAACATCGTTCGAGTCATAAGCCCGCCAAACACGTGGCCGCAAAAAACCATAAAAGCAAACCGCATTCAAATAAACACCAAACGACAACATCCTGGTACGGCGTCAAGTTTCATGGCAAAAAAACCGCCAGCGGCCAAACTTTCGACATGTACGCCATGACTGCCGCACACAAATCACTGCCGCTGCTGTCTTATGTCAAAGTCACTAACCCGAAAAATCACCGTAGCATCGTTGTCCGCATCACTGACCGGGGCACTTTCCATGGCAAAAGGGAAATGGATTTGTCCTATGCCGCCGCCCAAAAACTCGGTATCCAGGGCTTAGGCTCGGTAGAAGTCACACCGATTAGCAGCAATGAAGCCTTATCATCAATAAGCAACAGCAGTAAAACAAACAAACGCGTTTAACACGTGTCTTAAAGCCCCTTATTTGCCGTTAAAAGCAATCAAATATCCGTTTAGGAATGAAAATAAAACAACTTGAACAATTGCGCCTTTAGGCTATCAACTTAACGCGGGACAGACCTTCCAGGTTTTAAAAACCTGCAAGGTCTACTTCGGCATGCTTGTCCCACTTCAAATGGGAAGCCCGCCTGTAAAGCCAGTAACCAATCCTAATGCGTTCTTTTTTGTACAAGTTAATAAATTTTTATTCCTTTAGGACTTACGCATTGACGGAATGCCTAAATTGTGTATTGAGATTTTTTATTTCAGGCATGAGTGTCGCGATAGAATTTGCTACCACAGTATTAAATAACTCACGCTGGAGCTCGTAACAGTTACTGATAAGCTCAGCGAT
>JAUXXQ010000162.1 GCA_030684815.1 Methylobacter sp.
GCCATTCGGGCTATCAAGGACTGCTATGAAGTACGACGTGAATTGTTCAAAAACGTGGTCCGGTCTTTCATTTCCGAATTTGTTATCGACAAGGAAAATTTGCAACCACTTTTTTCACCAGTCGTCAATGCGTAACTTCTACTTGCTATAAAAAATCATCACCAAGTGATGATTTAATGTCAAAAAATTTATAATATATATCTAAAAAAATGATATTAAAAATTGAAAATCGGTATTTTTTGCTTATTTTCTTAATAAATAGCACCAATCTTCCGAACTGGCTTAAAAAATGAGCGAACGGTGAGTTATTAAGGGGCAACACTCCATCGATTTTTGGCGAAGGTATTGTTTTTCAATAGGTAAATTTAAAAGTGTACGGTAGTGAAGGCACTTTTAGACTATGGAACTTATCGTTAGCGGGCGGCAAATAAACTGATTTATTTAGCGATAAACTGAAAAAATTATTCAACTTGGCAGCGTGAGCCCCGAAACAGACCCCGTTAAAGCACAGCCGGGCAGGGGCGGGCGTCTTGCTGGCACTGGCTGTCATCTGTCAGTAACATAAGCGTCGTTGCTCAACAACAGGCAGCAAATACTGATTGAAACCTGCCGTCGATTACTCAGCTTAAGTGGCGCTGTTGCAACGGCACAGGTCGCACCTGCTGAATTATATGGCGTCAAATTGGCGACAATGCTATGCTTTACATTGATTACCCCATTGGAGGCGAAGATGGAAACAAGCGTAACTAAACAAGACCGTATTGGCGCCCGTGTGCCCCATGAGGTCTATGCAACCTTGTGTCGCGCTGCCGCGTTAACCGGAGCTACCGTCAATCAATTTTTGGTGCAATCAGCACTGAAAGAAGCCCAGGCTGTGATTGAACGAGAGGAAATTATTCGCTTATCTACACGCGACTGGCAGTGGTTGCTGGATTTGACAGAAAAGCCAGCCGAAGCTAATGCCACCCTAAAAAGGGCCATGGCCAACTACCAGGATGCCAGGCGGAACGATGCAGATAGTTTCTTTAACTGGGAACCATAACCGGCAGGCGTTCGATTCTGGCCGTCAGGAACTAAATGACTGGTTACAACGCGTTGCACGCCAACACCAGGATAAAGGTTTGTCGAAAACATTCGTCGCGACTCACCAGGAAACGCCGGCGAACCTCTACGGTTATTATGCGCTAACGCTTGCTGAGCTCGACAGTCACTGCTTACCCGAGGCCCGTCGCAAAAAACTACCCCGTAGAATTCCGGGTGTGCGTTTGGGGCGATTGGCTATCGACAAGCGCTATCAAGGTAAGGGACTTGGCGAGTTGCTGCTGGTTGATGCCCTGAACCGGGCGCAGCGCATTTACACGGAAGCCGGTGGCATTGGTTTATTCGTTGACGCGATTGATGAGCAGACCGCAGGTTACTACCGGCGCTTTGGTTTTGAGGCGACGCCTGACAATCCGTTGTTACTGTTTCTGCCAACAAACAACATTACATTTTTACTTTAGGAACGTGCATGTTTTAACTTGAGCAAGTTTTCATTTGAACAGCACGGTACTAAAGAAATCAGCGTTTCAAGTTGCTCAAGTTATTTCGTGCTCATTCCTTAGTTGCTTGTTTAGAACTCACGTTAATAAACGTGTCATTTTGGGTAATAGAGGATTATGAAACGTTCACCAATAGAAATTTAAAGTTGAAACTGTTAC
>JAUXXQ010000186.1 GCA_030684815.1 Methylobacter sp.
GCTGACAGCCGGGAAAGACCGGCATCTAATTTTAACAGGATAGCCTAACTAAAGAGGATGCGAGAACAGGAGTCGGCTACCGCCGACGCGCTATCCCTCCCCGCCCTAAAGGACGGGGTATCTCGCGCAAAAATTGATGAAGCAATCAATTCGAACTATTTATGGGCTGACCTTGGCTTTAGCCATGACTGTGCCGACTGCGGCGCAGGCGGCTTTTGATGGCAAAACAGTGCTCGTCACCTCGCCGACCTGGGCGAGCAACACGCCAGGGGAAGGTGAGCTGGGTTTCACCGATAGCCGTTTAGTGGCCGCCAGTAATGTGGTAAGCCCTGATCTGGCAGATTTTCGCACCGGTGGCGGCGGTATCGCCGATGCGTGGAATATCGATTTTAACCAAAATACGATTACCTTGGAATTTGCGCCCATTTACATCCGTACCTTAGGCGACCAAGTCGATTACATGTACATGACCTCCACCGGCTTTCATTTTCAAGACAGCCAAGGCCAGTTGCCACCTATCGTCGGCATTAGCGTTGATGATGCTTTTGCGCCGTTTGGCTTCGACCGCAGCTTGGTACGTTTTGACGAAAATAATATTTGGCTAAGTTTACAAGGTTCGATGTGCCATTTTTATGGTATGGGCAGTATGCCAAGCTGCACCAATCCAACCAGTCCGACCGGTTACGATAATGTGATTAAAGTCACCGTTCAATTTGCCGGAGGGGCATCAGAGCCGGTAGCACTTGATAAAGGCCGGGCTGATCGCTTATTTGATTGGGCGGAGCTAAGTTTCCCCGATTTGTTTCCGAGCCGTGAAGCGTCTTTTGAAATATTGGGCTATTACGCCCGCTTTTATCCTGCAACCGGCATTTATGTCGGCATTAAAGACGGCCATGTTTTTGTGACCGGCGGCAACTTCGGGCCGGGCATAGTCGATTTAGGCCCGCTGGAACCATTGTTTAATCAAGCTGGGTTGTAATACTCGATGTTCAAGTTTTTCTTAACTGAAACAATCTAATATAAATCAATTTCTTATAGAGCTATTCGCGACGTAGGCATCGCGAATAGCGATCAAAAGCCACGAAATTTTCGTGTTTTTCGTGCCTTTCGTGGATAATTTTTGCTATATCCTTTTCGGGAAATCACTTTATCAGGGAGCGCGAAATGACGATCAATAGCCTACAGTTAAAAATCGATGGTATGCATTGTACCGGCTGTGAAACTGTCCTCGTTGAGGCGGTTAACGCCTTGCCCGGCGTTTATAGCAGCACAGCCAGTTACAGCACAGCATTGCTGGATGTTGAATATGACGAGACGCTAGTTGACGAAGCGCGTATTCGCCAGTGCATAGAAGCTAAAGGCTATGCGGTTGCCGAGGCGGCTATTTCGACGATGTCCACAATGTCCGTCAACATCAAACGCGGGCTAATTTTTTTGGTCTTGCTGCTGTTGGTCGGCGGCGTGGCCTTTTGGGGTAAAAGCCTAATGCCGGGAGTGATGAAGCAAATCAAGCCGCAGATGAATTATGCCGTGTTATTGGGCATCGGCTTTTTGACCGGCTTTCATTGCATCGGCATGTGCGGCAGTTTTGTCGTCGCTTATACCGATACGGCTAAATCTAAAGCACGCCAATTATTGGCGCATTTGAGTTATGGCTTCGGCAAAACCTTATCCTATACCGTACTCGGCGCAGGCTTTGGTTTGCTAGGCGCGAGCATCGCCATTACCCCGGAAATTCGCGGTGGCGTAGCGCTGGCAGCCAGCTTATTTTTGCTGATTTATGGCCTGAAAATGCTCAACGTATTTGCATTTTTGCGCCGCTTTAGCTTGCGTATGCCCAAAACGGTCAACCGGACTGTCGCCAATGAATTGCGTAAACCAAGACGTAGCGCTTTGCGCACGGGTTTATTCAGCGGCTTGCTCTTAGGTTGCGGCCCGCTACAGGCCATGTACGTGATGGCAGCCGGTAGCGGTGATCCGGTTCAGGGCGGCATGATTTTGTTGATGTTCGGTCTGGGTACCTTGTTACCCTTACTGGGATTCGGCCTATTTGCTAGTTTGCTGTCACACGCCGCCATGCGGCAATTAGTCAAAGTATCGGGAATCTTGGTGATAGCAATGGGATTGATGATGGCCCAACGCGGCATGATGCTGCTAAAAGGCAGCCCGATGCCTGCAATGGGTCATCAAACCATGCAGTCTTTGCATTAATTTCTCCCATTGCGTTCCCGCGTGCGCCACATCGTTATACATTAAGGCAATTCCCAAGAAGTAGGTCTATTTCTTTTAACCTTTACATTGGAGTCCAATAGCTTTAGCTATTGGCGGTAAAACAGCTAAAACTGTTTTACTCCCAACTTGTTTGTTAAGAAACTTTTGAATTCGCCACTCTTAAATGACTACTTAGCTTCCTATTATTTCAATAGCTATTCAGTGTTTAGTTGGTTTGGCAGGTTTTGATTGGGCGAATTTTGCCCGGCCTCTTTTTGCTGTTGCGACAGGTAAGTTCCACCCAGCACCACAGCCATTACCAAAAGATAAACCACTGAAGCGATACGTCTGGCTTTTTTGCTTTGTTCATAGTTGTTCATAGTTGTTCATAGTTGGCTCTACACAGGTTAGATAATAGTTACGCGATGCTTGGCTCAGGCCGTTTAATTCCCATAATTCTGCACCAGATAGTCAATAATGACCTGCTTATCGGCATTATTGATTGGCGCCCCCATCGCATTGATCATCTTGCCGACGGTCTTTTCCCAGCCTGCCCGATCCAGAATCGTGGCGTGCCCGGTGATGTAGTCCAGGCTATGGCACATTGCGCACTGGGTGACGACCTGGTTTTTACCCGGCCTGTCTTTCAAAAATATCGGGCTTTCCCCGGCGCTCGCCGTGGCGGCGAAAAACGCTAACAAGCCAATCAATATGCGCATCCTATTCTCCTTGAGCCAAATGAAGGGTGATTTTTTGCACGGCGTTATGATGATAGCCGGAAGGGTTTGGGATAGCCTCCAGCGCTTGTTTTTCCCCGGAACGGCTGGTCGCCCGCACCATAATCCGGTAAGTGCCGGAATGTTTGGGTTCAAAAACCCAGTGCCATTGACGCCAGGAAAAACGCCCGTAATCCTGCTTCAATGCGGCCTGTTGCCAATGGCTGCCGCCATCGGTGGATACCTCGACCTGTGCAATGCCGTTGCCGCTATCCCATGCCACGCCCTTGATTTCCATTGCTTGGGTGCTCGGCAATGTCTGCCCGTCTTCCAGATTGGTGATTAATGAGTTGACCACCATGGCCGTGATCGGCATAGCCGCCCCAGTTTCTTGCGAGCCGAATTGTCCGCCAGGGAAGCGATCCTTGGGGATGCGGTAAGCGGTTTTCATCCAAAAGCCGTCGAATGGTTTGGACAGAACGTTAAGCGCGGTCAGATGCTTGATCCAATAAGTGGCAGTCCAGCCGGGGACAACCAGACGGGCGGGAAAGCCGTTCCAGTGCGGCAATGCTTCGCCGTTCATGTCGAAGGCGATCAGGGTGTTTTCATCCAGCGCCTTGTCCAGCGGCAGGCTTTTGACAAAGTCCGGCGTCGTTGGCAATACACCGGAATCGGCACCGGCCAGGCTGACTTCCAGCGCGGACTTGTCGATGCCCGCTTTAGCCAGCACATCTTTCAGGCGAACGCCACGCCAGCGCGCATTGCCCATTGCGCCGGAACCCCACTGTATGCCGGGTACAGGCGGTTGGAACAAACCCCGGCGATTCCCGGAACACAGACACAGGGCGGCAATTTCGACTTGCTCGAAATCCGTGCGCAATTGCTCAAGGCTGAACTCCAATGGCGTATTAACGGCATCACCGCCGATGCGCAACCGCCATTCGTCGGCTTTTATGTCGGGAATGACGGCGTGATGGTAACGCACAAAAAAGCGGTCGTTAGGCGTAAACGGCGCATCAAAATCGCTAACCGGCGTTTCGTAATTGGGCGGACGGTCAGTGTGTTTAATCAGCTTGGCTTTACCGGAAAGCGTATCCGCAGGCAAGGCTCCTTCAGTGGCCGCCGCCAAACCCGAACGTTGCAACAAAGCCAGGCTGCCAAGCGCCGCCAAGCTGCCTGCAGATGTTTTGATAAAGTGCCTTCTGTCGACCATAAAATATTTCCTCGGTTGTATGCTCAGTTACTTACAAATCAAGATAGCCGGTCTCTTCATGCAGAACGGTATCCAGACCCTGCACTTCTTCATCGGCTGTCACGCGCAAGCCGATCAGTTTATCCAGCGCCTTTAAAATCAGATAACTGAATAAGGCGCTCCAGGCCGCAGTCACCACAATGGCCAAAGCTTGGATGCCGACTTGTTCGGTAATACTGGACACACCTTCAGCCAAACCTAGACCACCCAAGCCCGTCGCAGCAAAAACGCCGGTCAACAACGAACCGGTCACCCCGCCTACGCCATGGACTGAAAACACATCCAAAGAATCGTCGATTTTCAACGTGCGTTTGACGTATTGGGTAGCATAAAAGCACACGATACCGGCGGTAATGCCAATCACCAACGCACCAAAAGGGCCGACAAAGCCGGAGGCGGGTGTAATCGTGCCCAAACCTGCGACCATACCGGTGACAATACCCAATACGCTGGGTTTGCTAAAGTGCTTCCATTCGATAAACATCCAGCTTAAAGCCCCGGATGCCGCACCGATGTGGGTCACCAGCATCGCCATACCGGCATGCCCGTCGGCGGTCAATGCGCTGCCCGCATTAAAGCCGAACCAGCCGACCCACAAGATGCCCGCACCGGTCACCACCATGGTCATGTTATGCGGCGGCATGGCGGTGGTTGGGAAGCCTTTTCTTTTGCCTAGCACCAGTGCCGACACCAGCGCGGCAACACCGGCATTGACATGAATGACAATACCGCCGGCGAAATCCATCGCCCCCATATCGGCCAGCCAGCCGCCGCCCCACATCCAATGGCAAATCGGCACATACACCATAATCAGCCATAAGCCGCTAAACCACAGCATCGCCGAAAACTTCATGCGCTCGGCAAAACCGCCGACGATCAACGCCGGGGTGATGATGGCAAAGGTCATCTGAAACATGAAAAAGACGGTTTCGGGGATGTCGCCTATTAACGAATCGACTCTGATGTCGGGCAGGAAGACTTTGGAGCTGCCGCCGATGAGCTTTTGCAAATCGCCGCCGTCGTCGAAAATAAAGCTGTAAACACCGGCCAGCCACAGCAGCGACACCAAGCAGGCAATCGAAAAGCACTGCATCAGCACCGACAGCACGTTTTTGCTTCTGACCAAGCCCGCATAAAACAACGACAAACCGGGTATGGTCATAAACAGCACCAACGCGGTCGAGGTTAAAACCCAGGCGGTATTGGCCTGATTCAATTGATCCGCAACCGCCAGACCGGGGAATAGCGTGAGGCCTAACACCAGCCTTCTATTTATTGTTCTCAACAACATTTTTTTTCCTTACGCGCCTAAATGGCATCTTCTCCGGTTTCACCCGTTCTAATACGGATCACCTGTTCTAAATTGGACACAAATATTTTGCCATCGCCGATTTTTCCGGTATTGGCCGCATTGACGATAGTTTCAACCGCCTTGTCAACCACATCGTCAGCCACGGCGATTTCCAGCTTAACTTTTGGCAAAAAATCAACCACATACTCGGCGCCACGGTACAACTCGGTATGGCCTTTTTGGCGGCCGAAGCCTTTGACTTCGGTTGCGGTAACGCCCGCCACACCAATTTCAGATAACGCCTCCCTGACATCATCCATTTTGAACGGTTTAATGATTGCTGTTATTAGTTTCATAATTTCTCTCGGTTAAGTGACAAAAAGTGTGGGTAATATCGGCTGCAATCATAGTGAATTATCAATCAACATACAATTGCAGGCGCAAGGCTAAAACCACACGCCGTAAAAAACCAGTCTATTTTTGCTAAACTGCAAACGCAAAAAGGACGCACGAGGCGTCCGATTTGTTTGCGCAGATTGCCGCTAATGCAGCGGCAACCTGCTGATGCCGACAGAGAAATTACAAGTTGTATGCTGATTCGCCGTGGCTCGAAATGTCCAAGCCCACACGCTCGACCTCTTCACTGACCCTTAGGCCCAGCAGCATGTCAACAGCTTTGTAAGCGATATATGACACAACGCCCGACCAGATGACGGTAATAACCACGCCTTCAGCCTGAATCAACACTTGGCCAATGATAGAAAAATCATCGTCGCCAGTACCGCCCAAGCCAGGTGCAGTGAAGACGCCAGTCAGCAGCGCACCGACAATACCGCCCACACCATGCACACCGAAAACGTCCAGCGAATCATCAGCGCCCAGCATTCTTTTAAGGCCGTTAACGCCCCATAAACACAGAAAACCTGCCGCTACACCAATTATGATAGCGCCCATCGGGCCGACCGAACCACAGGCCGGGGTAATGCCGACCAGACCGGCAACCGCACCGGATGCCGCACCCAGCATTGACGCTTTGCCCCGGCTCAACGCTTCACCCGCCGACCAAGCCAACACCGCTGCCGACGTCGCCAGCAAGGTATTGATAAAGGCCAAGGTGGCGCCACCGTTGGATTCCAGATTAGAACCGGCATTGAAACCAAACCAACCCACCCACAACAAGGATGCGCCAACCATAGTCAAGGTCAGGCTGTGCGGTGTCATTGCCTCCCGACCATAACCGATACGTTTGCCGACAATGTAAGCGCCAACCAAGCCTGCCATAGCCGCATTGATATGCACCACCGTGCCACCGGCAAAATCAAGCGCGCCCTTGTCCAACAAATAACCGCCAGCACCCCAGACCATGTGCGCAATAGGCAGGTAGCTGAAAGTGAACCAAATCACCACAAACAACAACACCGCACTGAACTTGATACGCTCGGCAAACGAGCCGACAATCAGCGCGCAAGTAATACCGGCAAACGTAGATTGGAAGGCAATAAAAATAAACTCGGGAATCTTCACATTATCGGTAAAGGTGTCGGCCAGGGAGTCAACAGTGACGCCCAACAAGAACAGCTTATCGAAATTGCCGAAAATCAAGCCTTCGCCGCCAAATGCCAAGCTGTAGCCATAAACCGCCCACAACACCACAATCAGCGAAAACACCACCATCACCTGTATCAGTACCGACAGCATATTTTTGCTGCGCACCAAGCCGCCATAAAATAAGCCCAAGCCCGGTATCACCATCATAATGACCAGCATCGTGGACACCATCATCCAAGCGGTGTCACCTTTATCTACCGTTGGCGCCGGTGCGACCTCAGCCTCAGCTACTACCGCAACAGCAACATCAGCGGCCATTTCCACTGCGCCCGGCACACTAGGATTGTCCAGCGTTTTAATTTCTACAGCCGATACTGGCGGTTCAGCCGCAGAAAAACCGGCAAAACCCAATAACAAAACAAATATAAAAGTACTAATAAGAGATTTCATGCTTCCTCCTGGTCTATTACAGCGCTTCATCGCCGGTTTCCCCGGTACGAATGCGGACAACTTGCTCTAAAGCCGTTACAAAAATTTTGCCGTCACCGATTTTCCCGGTATTGGCGGCTTTGGTAATCGCCTCAACTGCCTGATCCAGCAAAGCATCGGCAACAGCGATTTCAATTTTAGCTTTAGGTAAAAAATCAACCACATACTCTGCCCCGCGATACAGTTCAGTATGTCCCTTTTGACGGCCGAAGCCTTTTACTTCAGTGACCGTTACCCCCGAAACCCCTATATCTGAAAGCGCCTCACGGACATCATCCAGCTTGAAAGGTTTAACAATTGCCGTTATCAGCTTCATACGAAAGACCCCTTGATTAAAAAGTTATATGTCAGTTTTGAAAAAGCATGATTTGTGCCAAGAGCAAAATAAAACCTGTAGGGTAGCTGTGCGCACCTTATCGACTGCTGTATTGTTGGGAAACGTTACGCACAGCGTATACCCTACAACTTAAAAGCCCTCTTGTTCCCATGTGGCGCGTGGAAACGAGAAAAGCCCCTATTTTTTCACACCCCTAACATTCCATCCGCCAAACAGCATGTTTCAAGAAAATAATGCACCATGATCGACCATTTCACGCTAATTGCGCACCAACTTGAACCGACAAATCCATCTTATGATGCTCCGCGTCCTCCCCTTCATTATGCGAATGCTCATCTCAGCTGCAGCAACCAATAATGGCCTATAAATTGCTTCAATATTGCTGGCTGTATTTATAAAACAACAATTTCACTTATAAACAACAGAAGGATTATTTTTGTAATACAATTTAGCGTATTGTCCAGCTCACCTAAAATCAGCCGCAATCGCTTTAACTGGCGCAATCCCCACACAGTTTTTTATTAGCACATAAAGGAAATACCCATGAACTCACATTTAAGAAAAAACACAGTCCGGCACCTTGCTTTATGCAGCGCAGTGCTATGCACCTCCTTGGCGCAAGCCGATGACAAAGGCGCCATAGAAAGCCTGACCGGTTTTAACATTAACGAAACAGCGGCCTTAAAAGACCTGGGCATCAACGTGGGCGGCTGGGTTTCATCGGGCGTGTCCGGCAATATCGATTCACCGGAAGACCGCTTCAACGGCCCTGTCACCTTTGGCGACCGCGCCAACGAATTCGGTATGCAGCAACTGTACGGTTACATCGAACGTGAAGTGAATGCTGAAGGCAGCTCATGGGATTTCGGTTTCCGCGCCGACATCTTATACGGCACAGATGCCCGCTTCACCACACAGGCCAACTTCGATGACAACTTGGTTTTAGATAGCAGCTCACGCTTTTATAAGCTGGCCTTCCCGCAAGTCTATGCCACCGTGTTCGCCCCCATCGGCAACGGCCTCACCACCAAAATCGGTCATTTTTACACCATCATCGGCAATGAAGTGGTTACCGCACCGGACAACTTTTTCTTCTCGCACGCTTACACCATGCAATATGGCGAACCGTTCACCCATACAGGCATATTGTCCTCTTACCCGCTCACCAAAAATATCAGCCTGAGCGGCGGTGTCGTTTCAGGATGGGATTCTTTCTTCCAGGAACCGGCTAATTTCCTCGGCGGCGCTACCTACACCACCGACAACGAAAAAACATCCTTAGCCTTTTCGATGATCACCGGCGATGTCGTTAGGGGTGAAACACGCCACAGAACCATGTACAGCGTGGTTTTAAGCCATGACATCACCGACACCCTGCATTACAAACTGCAACATGACCTAGGCATCGAAGAAAAATCAGCCTCAGCCGATGCCGCCAAATGGTATGGCATCAACCAATACCTGACTTACGACATCAACGACAAACTCGGTGCTGGGGTACGCCTGGAATGGTTCCGCGACGAAGACGGCGCACGCGTAGGCGCAATCGGCAACGGCAACACCATGCCCGGCGGTAAAAACCACTATCTGGCAGCAACTGTCGGCTTAAACTATTCACCCATATCCTGGCTGACCTTACGCCCTGAAGTCCGCTACGACCATGCCACCGAAAACAACGCCTATAATCAAGGTTTGAGCAATGACCAAGTATTGATTTCAGCCGATGCCATCGTCCGCTTCTAAGCCCTTTTAAATAGCGCACAAGGACGTGCAGCAAACAGCCTAAAAACACTATTTTTTAGTGGCTAATGTGGCAAAAAAAGTGGTATCGTTACCCGGTTTGGCATAAAACACTGATTTCTCATAACCCCTTTCAGGAGACAACATAAATGTCTGTAGCAAGCGTACTTAACTTGATCAAAGAAAACGACGTCAAATTCGTCGATTTTCGTTTTTGCGACACCCGTGGCAAAGAACAACACGTCACCTTCCCCGCCCATACTATTGATGAAGACACCTTCGAAGAAGGCAACATGTTCGACGGCTCATCTGTTGCTGGTTGGAAACACATCAACGAATCAGACATGATCCTGATGCCTGACCCTTCCACAGCGGTTATGGACCCGTTCTTTGATGACAACACCTTAATCTTGCGTTGCGACATCATCGAACCGAAAAACATGCAAGGTTACGAACGCGACCCGCGCTCTATCGCCAAACGCGCAGAAGCCTACTTAAAATCAACCGGCATTGCCGATACTGCATTTTTCGGCCCTGAAAACGAATTCTTCATCTTTGACGATGTCCGTTGGGGCACCGACATGAGCGGCTCTTTCTACAAAGTCGATTCCGAAGAAGCGGGCTGGAACTCGGAAAAAGTTTATCCAGACGGCAACACCGGACACCGTCCGGGCATCAAAGGCGGCTATTTCCCAGTGCCTCCAGTCGATTCATTCCAAGACATGCGTTCTGCCATGTGTTTGACCTTGGAAGAAATGGGCCAAATGACCGAAGTTCACCATCACGAAGTTGCAACAGCCGGCCAGTGCGAAATCGGCGTCCGCTTCAACACCCTGGTCAAAAAAGCCGACGAAGTGCTGGAACTGAAATATGTCGTCGCCAACATTGCCCACGCTTATGGCAAAACAGCAACCTTCATGCCCAAGCCTTTAGTCGGCGACAACGGCAGCGGCATGCACGTCCACCAATCATTGGCTAAAGACGGCGTCAACCTGTTCACCGGTGATTTGTACGGCGGCCTGTCAGAAACCGCATTGTTTTACATCGGCGGCATCATCAAACACGCCAAAGCCTTAAACGCCTTCACCAACGCCTCGACCAACAGCTACAAACGCCTAGTTCCCGGCTTTGAAGCCCCCGTTATGCTGGCCTACTCTGCACGTAACCGTTCAGCGTCGATCCGCATCCCTTATGTGATTAACCCTAAAGGCCGCCGCATCGAAGTCCGTTTCCCGGATTCGACCGCAAACCCTTACCTGGCGTTCTCCGCCATGATGATGGCTGGTCTGGACGGCATCCAAAACAAAATCCATCCTGGCGATGCCATGGACAAAGACTTGTACGACTTGCCGGCCGAAGAAGCCAACAACATCCCACAAGTGTGCCATTCATTCGACCAAGCGTTAGAAGCACTGAACAATGACCGTGAATTCTTGACACGCGGCGGTGTTTTCACTGATGACGCCATTGACGGCTATATCGCATTGAAAATGGAAGAAGTGACCCGTATCCGTATGAGCACTCATCCAGTCGAATACGACATGTACTATAGCCTGTAAGGGTTAAGCCTGTTTCAGGCAATCCCAGACCTACCCAAGACCCCGCAAGTTATCTGGCTTCGCGGGGTTTTTTATGCCCGGACTGTCCCACGCGAAACCACTGAAACCCGCGATTTTTGCCCCCTGCTATGCCCCCTGTTTAAAACTTCCTGTAAAATGGCCAAAATTTCAAAAAAGCAGGGGGCATAAGATGGCGCTAACAGACACCGAGATCAGGAAATTCAAGGCAACCGGGAAAGACTACCAAAAGGCGGATAGCAAGGGGCTAGTTTTGGTTATTCGTGAAGCAGGGGGCAAGTTTTGGCGCGGCGAATTTAGGCTTGATGGCAAAAAATGCCGTTATGGGTACGGCAACTATCCTCAGATCAGCTTAGACAACGCTCGCAAGATTCACACGGTAGCCCGTGAACTTATCGCGTTTGGCAAACATCCGGCTGCACTACTTGATGCCCCCGGCGCTATACAGATGATCGTTAACGGCCACAGCGTTAAGGAGATCGAAGCAAAAACAGCCGCCATAAAAGAATTGGCAACCGCTCAAGCCATGATGACTTTTGGCGATGCCGCCGATAAGTACAAAACTGAATGGGTTAATACCAAGTGGAAAGACCCCGAAAAAGGATGGTCGCCCGTTAAATTGCATTTACTGCCCAAGCTGGCAGAGTTGCCGCTTGAAGCAATCGATATAACCCTGCTCAGAGAATTGATTTATGACCTCAGAGAAAATAAAGGCGTAGCCATTGCCCTATTAAGCCATGGTTGGGCAGATCGGATATTTGGCTATGCGGTGGAGCATGATTATTGCAAGCATAACCCGGCGGCATTGATTAAGGCGGCTAGAGTAGGAAAGCGTAACAAGCGCACCCGCTGGCTGTCATCCCCCGAAATTAAACGCTACTTAACCGGGCTTTATCAATCAAATTGCTACCGAGGTTATAAGTTGGCATTGCACTTGTTATTGATGCTGGCGTTAAGGAAGTCGGAATTATGCGGCGCGTCTTGGAGTGAGATCGATTTTGATAAAGGGGAAATGCTGATACCGGCGGCGCGGATGAAAACTAAAAAAGACCATTTGGTTATGCTACCCACTCAAGCCATTGAAATGCTCTTGGAGCTGCAACGCTTAGGCGGCGGTAGTCCGTGGGTTATGCCGATGCCCACCGATTTTAACCGAGCCATGCACGGCAATAATTTAGACGGCGCTCACAATGCCGCGCTGGCAGGCGGTGATATTATCGACTACAACATTCACGACCACCGACACACAGCATCAACACATTTAAGGGAGCAAGGCCATTCCCCCGAAGTGGTAGAAACTGCCCTCAGTCACGCCATACCGGGCATGGCTGGCACATATTCACACGCTCAATATAAAACGCAACGCTTAGAGATGCTGCAATCGTGGGCTAATTTTCTTGACGGCATTATGACCGAGCGCACCGTGATACAGGCAACATTCAGAAAAGCAGTATAATCAGCTTAAACCACGCCTAGCTCGACGGAGCAAAAACCGGACACCTTCAACCGGCTGGCGTGGTTCTTATCATTGGGGGATGACGCTTGAAGGAGTGTTGGATTGGACTACGAAGATATTTTGCGTAGCATTTATGAGGACGCAATATTCGAACGCCCGTTACTTAATGAAGACGGCAAACCACTCGCCAGAGAAATTATTACTATTCCAGTGAAAGGTTCTGATGCTATTTTGGGGGCAATTGAGGTGCTTGGATGGCTGGCATACCCTGATGAATCTGAAAAACGGCATAAGTTCGTGGAGTACACGCTTGCTGTGCTTGCCAAATCATTGCCAAAAAATAACCCTGGACGCAAGCGTAACCATGACTTAACTGGTATTCCCAACAAGCGCATCAAGCAGTTTCTTGCGGACTCTAGTCGTCGAATTACATTGCGATTAAAAGCGGCTGATGTCCTGGTCAGAAAAATGCGCTCTAACAACGACCTAGAAAAACAGATCAGCTTGATGGAAGCCGCAGAGTATGTTGCAAAGACAAATAGAGATTACGAAAATTGGGCAGATGAACAAGAAAACATCAATCGCTTTATTTCTCGCACTTTACGGACTTCAAAGCCGGTAATCCATTTGGCGCTTGCGATTCACGCAATCGGACAGGCACGAGGGTTATTCGAACATGCCATGATAGATTGGGTAGTTACGCCTGAGGTATGGCTTCTCGACACCCTTTTTTTAGCAGAAAGGAATCGCGTAAAATTTGGAAGCATGTTTCCTTTTAAAGGTTCGCGGTACGAAAATTGGGTACTGTCTAGCCGTGAAGCTGCCCACCACCTAGATCATTACATGCAGCACCTTGGGCTTCAAGAATTTAAAAACATCCCTGTGCCTCCCTTACCTGAGCAGGCGGAAAGACAACGCAACTTCAAGGTTGAGCTAAACGAAACTATTGTGTTTCTTCCTAGTAACTGTTCCTTTGGGGTACGGCGACGCGCTTAAAAATCTGAAATATCATTGCCGCCAGAATCCCAAACAAGCCCGTTTGGGAGCAGACCTTTCAAGGAACGCACATGGCTACAGCAGCAAGTATTTTACCCACACCGACCGCGCTTTACCGCCGTCCCATTGTCCAACAATTAACAGGTGATTCCAGATCAACCACCTATCGCAAAATCAGCAAGGGCTTATTCACCAAGCCCGTTAAGATTGGCGGTGATCGTGTTGCATGGCCGGGTAACGAAGTCGAGGCAATCAACAAAGCCCGTATTGCTGGAAAGACTGATGACGAAATCAAAGCGTTAGTGATCGAGCTTGAAGCAGCGAGGTTGGCGCAATGAATCCGACCTTGACCGATTCAACAATGGCGGCTATTCTTACTTTGCTGTCGCCACATGTGACAGCCGGGATTAGACCCCCGCGTAACGGCCAACACACTAGGCCACTATCATCAGTGGTTTTTTTATGCCCTCCAAAAAGCAATGCGGGATTAATCCGCTTGTTATTCGTTATGGTGGGATGTATTGAGCAGCCCCTTAAAAGGCTGGCCGGTTCCGTTACCGGTAGGTCTAACTTGATACATTCCGCCACCCAACAATTAGACCTTGTTGCTGGCGGTAATTCCTCATTTAACGGAGTCACCGCATGAATACCCAAAACAATTCCGCTCAAATTTCAGAGCAAGCCACCCCGAATTTAAACGATTTAACCTTATCCTTCGCCAAAGTCTGTTTTGACTATGGCGCAATAATGGAAGCCGGTGCGCTGGACAAAGGTATCAGTAACCGCCTGCAATGGCTGATTAGCGATTTGGACAAGCTGTCACTGGCCGCTAAAGACCTTTACAGCGATGTTGACGGGGGTGCGTTATGAGTGCAGCCAACAAACCCACCATTAAGCCCGACCTAAGCCACCGCCTACGCCACTCAGAATATGACCCCGGCTGTCATGTGCAGTTATCTGATGCGATTAACAATATGGTTGACCGTGCCAGCGGCGTGTTGAATCTGTTGTCACTCAGTTTCACCGAAATGACCGATTGCCAGCCCAGCGATGAGATCGTTTACAACGCGATTGAATCCGCCATTCAGGAATTGGCCGACATTAGGGCGACTGTTGGCGCTTTTCACGAAGTGCAACGGGCTAAGTGGGATAGCGAACGCAAAGCACAAAATTCAGGCAATAAAAAACCGGCCTAACCCATCACGATTAAAGCCGGTTTTTGCAATCCAAACCACCACAAAGCAGGGTTATTCTAACTCATGGTGGTTTGTCTTGCACCCGGCATTTTGGAGAAATTCAAATGTCAGACAATAAATTTTCAACCGATAGCGCATCACAGCGCAACCGCCTATTGAGCTGTTTGCAGGCCGCGCCGGTCACCACGATAGAAGCTCGCACGGAATTAGAGATCATGCACCCAGGCGGGCGCGTCCAAGAACTCAGGGCGGCTGGTCACAACATCATCACCCAATGGGCAATAGATAGCACCGGCAAGGCCGCGCACCGCGTGGCTCAGTATGTGCTTTTGTCGGCGGTGTAGCCATGTCAAAAATAGACAACGTGTTATCCAAACTGGATAAAGTCAAAGCCAACGGTTCAGGCAAATGGTTAGCCAGATGCCCCGCGCATGAGGATAAATCGCCGTCACTGGCAATTAAGCAGACCGAGGACGGCAAAATACTTATCCACTGCTTTGTTGGTTGCTCTTCTGATGAGGTCATTGGTGCTATTGGCTTGGAAATGTCCGAGCTGATGCCTGATAACCCGACTTACAGAAAAGGCGCAAGACCGCCCAAGTTCAATAAATATGAATTGTTTGATCGTGTTACTTATGAGGCCGTTATCCTCAGCCTAGCCTTTAGGCAGCTACAGGGCGGAGGCGTACTCAGTCCGGCGGATTGTCAACGCGCCATTCAGGCAGAAAACACCATTAACGATATAGCGAGGGAGTGCAGATAATGAGCCTGGATGATATGAGAGACGAGTTTTTTAACGCTGGGACTGCGACCTACGCCGAAAGCAAAGCAGCACTCCCGGCCAATAACGAGTTGGCTACCGCATTGACCACGATTAATGAAGCCTTCGCCAAACTGGATGATGACATTGCCGCCATGATGCCGGATGCCGTGTTGTCGGCGCTGGCGTTCGTTAAAAAGCATGATGACCTGGAGTTTAGTCGAATCTATCACCGGATGAAAAAGTACGGGATAGCGGTTGATATGAAAAAAAGAGTAAAGATTTTTTCAAAAAAGGAAAAGTTTTCTAAAAAGCCTACACACCCTACACCTTCGACACTACCAAGGGCTACAGAGGATTTAACCCTACACCAAGCCTACACTAACCCTACACTTTTGCTCAAAATTAAGCCTATCGAGGCCGATGCGCTGGTTATTTGCGATGGTGAAACCGGAGAAGTGCAGAGCGTGATTGAGTCGGTGGCGGCGCTGATACTGGTCGAATGCTTAAATGGCGGCTTGGCCTATTCCAGTTTGGCGAAAACATGGCACGGCTTCGACGGTACGCATTGGCAGCCGATGACCAGCGATGCGGTGGTTGATAAAACCTTGATAGAGCTGATTTACCAAGGCACTCAGTCAGTTGGTTTCAAAAATTGCTATCGAGCTAATATAAAGTCGCTTATTGCCGACAGCGGATTTTTACCGTTACCAGCAGCCAACCATAGCCTACTGCCCTTTAAAAACGGTCTATTGTGCTGTCAAACTAAAACCCTGCACACCACCACGGCGGCGAATGCCCAAACGTGGTGTTTACCTTACAGCTACACACCCAGCGCCCAATGCCCAACGATTCAGCGATTCTTATTGACGGCGGTTGATGGCGATGCCGAAACAGTTGAATTTTTACGGGCATGGCTGGCAGCACTGTTACATGGTCGTGCTGATTTGCAGATATTTTTGCATTTGATGGGTTCAGGCGGTACGGGCAAAGGGACGCTTATGCGGCTGGCAGTGGCGCTGGTAGGGCGGCATAACGCAGCGTCGACCACGCTCCCGGCGATGGAAAACAATCAATTTGAAACTGCCAATTTTTACCAGAAACGCTTGGTGATGATTACCGATTCCGACAAGTACGGCGGCAGCATCAACACACTTAAAGCGATGACCGGGCAAGATCAGTTGCGCTTGGAACGCAAACATCAACAGCAGTCAGGCGGTTTTCAATATGAGGGCATGGTGGTTATTGCTTCCAATGAAAACTTAGCTTTTACCGACCATACATCCGGTTTAGAGCGGCGTAGGCGTACCGTGTCGTTTGATCGGCGCGTGACCGATGCTGAAAAACAGGCATGGAACGACCAAGGCGGAGAGGCGGCTGTACTGCATAAGGAAATGCCGGGATTGGTCAATTGGCTATTGGAGTTGTCACAAGACGACATATCGGCAGCAATCAGAAAACCGCCACAGCGAACGCAGGATGCTAATTTCGAGGCGATGCAGGCAGGCAACCCAATAGCCGCATGGTTGATTGAAAATTGCATACCGGACTGCAAAGCGTGGTCACAGATAGGCGAATGCATAGAAATCAGGGAGCAAGGCGAGGAAACTAAATATCAGGATGCCGACATTCACCTATACCCGAATTATTTGCAATGGGCGCAGCGTTATAAGCGCGTGGCACTGGCGCTGGTCAGATTCAGGGAAACGGCCATTGATGCGGTTAAAACATTTGGTTTTGATGCGTCGGCAAAAAGAAGAAACAGCGGACAGGGAATTTCTGGCATTAGGCTAAAAAAGGATTGGGAGGAGCCATTAAACTACTGGAAACCGGAATAGTGTAGGTTTGGGTGTAGGGTTAGTGTAGGTTTACTAGCTCTACAGGCCGCGCCAGTGTTGAAGGTGTAGGGTATGTATACTTTCGGGCATAAAAGTTTTTTTAAACCTGAAAAAAAAATACAGCCGATTTAATTATGCTATCCGTGAAAATAATTTCACAGATAAAGCCACCGCCGTGAGGGCGAAGGACACCACCATGCAGATAATTTTAAGCAACAAAATCAATTTCACCGGCTTGACCGCCGAACAGACCGCATTGCTCATTAAACGATGCACTTACCCCAACCCCAAATTTTTTGAGGCACAAAGCCAAGGCCGCTATACGGGCAATATTGATCGGCAAGTGACCCTGCACGAATTGACCGAGGAGGGTGTCAGCGTCCCCGCCGGCTTATTCAACAAGCTGATAAAGACGGCAACGCCGGTTATTGACCAACGCCACCAGCACCCGGCCACAATACCTTTCACCGGGGAGCTTAGGCCATACCAACAGACTTTCGTTGATGATGCCCTGATTGCTCAGCATGGCGTACTGGTTGCAGCGACCGGCAGCGGAAAAACGGTTTCAGCCATTGCCCTTGCGGCGAAGTTGGGACAGCGCACCTTAATCCTTGTGAAATCTGGCGATTTGGCTAAACAGTGGATTGAAGCGGTTAGACAATTTACCGGCTTGGAGTGCGGCATGATCGGCGGCGGCAAGAATACCGAGGGCGAACAGTTTACCGTGGGCTTGGTGCAAACCCTGTGCAAGCGTGACCTGTCGTTACTTAGTTATGGCCTCGTCATTGCAGACGAAGCGCATAATTGTCCGGCAGCACAATTCTTCACGGTCATCAATGCCATGAATGCCCGGTACAAATACGGCTTATCAGCGACACCGCAGCGCCGTGATTCCTTGGAGTTTATGATTCATGCCGCGCTTGGGGATGTGACCGCGACTATTGCAGCATCACAGCTTGCGGGTAAGGTTTTGCCCGTGGTGGTCAGTACCCAGATCATTAACTTCGACGGCGAACCCGAAACATGGGGCGAATTCATTAACGCACTGGTCGACAATCCGGCACGAAACGAATTTATCATAGCGTTAGCCAAGCAAACCAAGCCGGTCATCATCCTATGCAGTCAGGTTCGGCATTGCGAAATATTAAGGCCTTTTCCGCAAACCAAGATACCAAAAAATGAGTAAAATAAGCACCTATTCCAACCCTACAAAAAACCGAGATGACAACAGCAGCGTATTTTGGCCAAGCCGAGCGACAATCTATTAACGAGAGCCACTTATCT